>CBDTUA010000001.1:0-303840 GCA_965363735.1 uncultured Sulfitobacter sp.
CACCATGCAAATTCGGTTGATCCAAGCTGGCAAACCCATAGTGGCGCAGCCAGCGGAGGTCTGAATCAAAGAACGCGCGCAGGTCGGGGATGCCGTATTTCAGCATCGCGATCCGGTCGATCCCCATGCCAAAGGCAAAGCCCTGCCATTCGTTCGGGTCAATCCCGCCGGCTTGCAGCACCTTGGGGTGCACCATGCCCGATCCCAACACTTCCATCCAGCCGTCACCTTCACCGATGCGCAATTGGCCGTCGACCCATGAACACTGAATGTCGACCTCGGCAGAAGGTTCGGTGAACGGGAAATGCGAGGCGCGGAAACGGGTTTTGATGCCGTCGACCTCAAAAAACGCGGCAAAGAATTCTTCGAGCGTCCATTTCAGGTTCGCCATCGAGATGTCTTTGTCGATTGCTAGACCTTCGACCTGATGGAACATCGGCGTGTGGGTTTGGTCATAATCGGCGCGGTACACACCACCGGGGCAAATGATCCGCAACGGCGCGCCTTCGGCCTCCATCGTGCGGATTTGCACGGGGCTGGTGTGGGTGCGTAACACATGCGGCGGGCGGTTATCGCCCTCGGCACGGGCCATGTAAAATGTGTCCATCTCGGCGCGGGCGGGGTGGTGGCCGGGGATGTTCAGTGCGTCAAAGTTATACCAATCAGTGTCGATGCGCGGACCTTCGGCAACGGAAAACCCAAGTTCGGCAAAGATCGCGGTCACCTCTTCTGTAACCTGACTGACGGGGTGAATCGTGCCTTGGCGCGTGGCGCGGGTTGGCAAGGTAACGTCCAGCCACTCTGACCGCAGGCGTTCATCCAATGCGGCATCGCCCAAGGCGGATTTTTTTGCGGCAATGGCCGAGGTTATCTCGTCCTTGAGGGCGTTTAGCGCGGGACCAACGGTTTGGCGTTCCTCTGGGGTCATTTTACCCAGTTCACGCATTTTAAGCGCGACTTCGCCCTTTTTGCCAACAGCGGCAAGGCGGATGTCTTCCAACACTGCTTCGTCGGCGGCACCAGCGATCTGGCCCAGATATTTCGCTTTCAGGTCATCCATGTCGGCCTCATGTCTTTTGTTCGGGCTGGTGCTAGCAGAATTGGGCCCGAATACAAGTCGCCGCGCCATTTGATGCTGTGCTTGTGCGGGCCGAACCCTGCGCACATAGTGGCCGCGACACGGCGGAGGATACGCATGACAGATACCCGAAATAGCCAAGCAATGCCCCGCCCGGTTGATCGCCCCTGGCTGGCGCTTGCGGGGCTGACCTTGGGGGTGATGATCACCAATGGATTTGCGCGGTTTGCTTATGGGCTGATCCTGCCCGCGATGAAGTCCGAACTGGGGTGGAGCTATGCCCAGGCCGGATGGCTGAACACGGCAAATGCCTTGGGCTATGTTGTGGGGGCAGTGCTGACACTTTTGCTGATCGGGCGGGTGGCCCCATCACAACTGTTCAGCTTTGGTCTGATTGCCACCACTGCCAGCATGCTTGCCACGGGATATGAGGCAACGATGGAATGGCAGACGTTTTGGCGCATCGCCGCGGGGCTGTTCGGCGCAATGTCGTTTTCAACTGCCAGCGTTCTGACTGCACGGCTGTTTCCGGGTGACGCCAAGCGCAACGCGTTGGCGATTGCGATCCTGTTCGGCACAGGTGGCGGTCTAGGCATCATGCTGGCGGGCGCGACCCTGCCTTTGATGCTCGACGTATGGGGTCCGTCGTCGTGGCGCTATGGGTGGTACATCATTGGCATTCTCAGCCTCATTGCGGCCCCTCTTGGGCTGTGGTCCGCTCGTGCGCTCCATGTACCAGCATCGCGCAACACCACGGCTGGCGGGCTGGCGCTAAGGCGTATCTGGCGCGAGCTGGCTGGCTATGCGGGATTTGCCATGGGATACATTGTGTACCTGACGTTTCTGGGGGCCTGGATGACAGATCAAAGGGCGTCGGCCGGATTGATTGCTGGCGTTTGGATCATTTTGGGCGTGGCGCTTATACTGTCGCCCTTCGTGTGGCGCGGGGTGCTGATGCGCCATAAATCAGGGCGACCGCTGGCAATGATTCTGACGGGGATCGCCGCTGGATCTGCGCTGCCCGTTGTCCTGCCGGCGGGGGGGGCGATTGTGATTTCGGCAATTGTGTTTGGGCTCTGCGTGTTCATGGCCCCCAGTGCCATTACCAGTTTTATCCGACAAAACCTACCACCTGAAAGCTGGGCCGCCGCCATGAGCCTGTTTACCGTAGTCTTTGCTGTGGCCCAAACGGTTGGCCCCTTTGCGGCCGGTGCCATTGGTGATGCGACAGGGAACATCGGGTCAGGCTTGTTGGTTGCGGCCTGCATCTTGCTGACAGGTGCCGCGTTGGCCGCATTTCAAAAACCGCTAAACTAAAACGCAAAACGCCGCCCTGATATCAGAGCGGCGTTTCGTAATTCTAACAGACGAATGGCGCTTACGCGGCCAGTGCGTCTTGGGCTTGCTTAACAATCGCACCAAACGCGCCTGGTTCATTCACGGCCAGATCGGCCAGAACCTTGCGGTCTACTTCGATGCCTGCAAGGGACAGACCATTGATGAAACGGCTGTATGTCAGCGCTTCGTCATGGCTGCGCACAGCAGCGTTGATCCGCTGGATCCACAATGCACGGAAGTTGCGCTTGCGATTCTTACGGTCACGGGTTGCATATTGGTTTGCTTTGTCGACGGCTTGACGCGCGACTTTAAAGGTATTCTTGCGGCGGCCATAGTAACCTTTGGCTGCTTTAATTACCTTTTTGTGACGGGCGTGGGTGACGACACCACCTTTTGTACGGGACATATCGGCTCTCCTATCTTAGCGGTCGTAGGGCATAAAGCCCTTGATGATCTTGGCATCGGCAGAACAAAGTGCTGTCGTGCCGCGTGCGTTGCGGAGGAACTTGTTGCTCCGCTTGATCATGCCGTGCTGTTTGCCGGCCTGACTGCCGATAACCTTACCGGTCGCCGATACTTTAAAGCGCTTCTTAGCGCTCGATTTCGTCTTCATCTTGGGCATTTCCGTCTCCTTGACTTGAGTTCGGTAGATGCGCGACTCGGCATGCCACGTGGGCCGGACGCGCGGAACGAAGCTGGCGTATAGGTCGGACCGGAAAATATGGCAAGCGGAAAAGCGTTACCAGAACTTGTAGCGCGCAATCACATGCATAATCGCGTCAGGGATATCGTCCAACGCATAACCGCCGGGATGATTGCGCACTGCGTACACAATCAACCCGCCAGCAATCAGCACAGTCAAGGCCGAGGCGCGCGGCGTGCGACTGTCGGAAAACGCCGAAATGACGGATGGAACAGACAGCGCAGAAAGGGCAAGACCCAAAACCAAAGCAAGATCAGAGTCCATATTTTACACGTCCTTGAAGCTAATTAGTTGCCGTTCAATAGACGCTACTCTGGATCGGCACTAAAAATCAAACGTTCGTCACACGGGGCGACGCGCAAAATGTTAGTGCTGCCTTCGACGTTAAACGGCACCCCTGCGACAACGACCACCATATCTTCCGGTTCAGCATAACCCTCGTCTCGGGCGACACGCGCGGCGCTAACAACAGCCATCTTGAACCGCTCAAGGCGTTCCGTCACAACACAATTAGTGCCCCAGCTTAGCGTCAGCCGCCCTGCGGTCTTGGCCAGCGGGGTCAACGCGATGATCGGCACCCGTGGGCGTTCGCGGGCGATCAACAGGGCCGTTGTGCCGCTTTGGGTGAAACAACAAATCGCTTTGATGTTTGTGGTTTCGGCAATTTCACGGGCGGCAGCAACAATACCATCAGCCACAGTCATCCGGTCAGCGGTACGCGATGCTTCGATAATCTGTGTATAGGTCGGGTCCAACTCGACCTCGGTGGCGACGTTATCCATCGTACGAACCGCCTCGATCGGATAGGCTCCAGCGGCGGATTCAGCCGACAGCATGACCGCATCGGCACCCTCATAAATTGCGGTTGCAACGTCAGAAACTTCGGCGCGGGTTGGCATCGGGCTTTCGATCATCGATTCCAACATTTGCGTCGCGACGATCACGGGCTTTGCCGCCGCGCGGCATTTGCGCACCAGACGTTTCTGGATGGGCGGAACGTTCTGGATTGGCAGTTCGACACCCAGATCGCCACGCGCAACCATGATGCCATCGCTGACAGCAAGGATATCGTCGAACCGTACAACGGCAGACGGCTTTTCAATCTTGGACAGCAACGCCGCGCGGCCTTTTGTAAGCTCACGCGCCTCAATCACATCCTCGGGGCGCTGAACAAAGCTGAGGGCAAGCCAGTCGACCCCCAATTCGCAGACGAACTCAAGGTCGGCGCGGTCCTTGTTAGAAAGCGCGGCGAGCGGCAGAACTACATCAGGCACATTCACGCCTTTGCGGTTAGAAATCACCCCACCAATGACCACTTCGCAATCGGCAAAGTCGGGACCGCAGTCTTTGACCTTAAGACGAATCTTACCGTCATTAACCAGCAAAGTTGCACCCGGCTCTAGGGCTTGGAAGATCTCTGGGTGTGGAAGACAGACACGGCTTGCGTCGCCTTCAGCCTCGTTCAGGTCCAATCGGAACGCGGCACCTTTGACCAGCAATTCGTTGTCGCCAGAAAACACGCCAACGCGCAGCTTTGGCCCCTGAAGGTCGGCAAGGATACCGATAGTCGATCCTGTTTCTTTTTCGATCTGGCGGATAATCTTGTGCTTGATCCGAATTTCGTCATGACTGCCGTGGCTCATGTTCAAGCGAAACACGTCCGCACCCGCCGCATGCAAAGCCGAGATCATCTCATGCGTGTCCGAGGCTGGCCCCAAAGTGGCGACTATTTTTACATTACGTGTGCGTCTCATCTTGTGCGTCATCCTTCGTCAGGTTTAGGCCCGTCACTGGCCCCGAGTTAACTAAATTTGCCCCTGTCTAGCATGGGGGTTGCGCAGAGTGGATAGTAAATATGTTAGCGTTAACATAAAAAACCCGCAGCCCGCCGGATTTTCATTCGCCCGCGCCTCGCCTAGAGATAGATGGCAAAAGGTTTCAGCAATATGACTTACACCCCATTCTCGATTGATGGCGCGGATCGCCCCGGCCGCTGGCTGGTCACCTGTGATCATGCCGCCAACACTGTTCCAGACAGCATTGCAGGCGGTACGTTGGGGTTGGACAACGCAGATATGGAGCGTCACATTGCCTATGATATCGGGGCTGCAGGTGTATCGCGCGCCTTGGCCGAACGGCTGAATGGGCCAGCGATCCTTAGCAATTTCTCGCGTTTGGTGATTGATCCCAACCGCGGCGAAGATGACCCGACACTTTTGATGAAGCTGTATGACGGCACCATCATTCCCGCCAACAGGAATGCCGATCATGGCGAACGGGAACACAGGCTTAACACCTGCTATCGCCCCTATCACGACGCATTGGCAAAGCTGGCAGCACGCCCTGCAACCGTCATCGTTTCAATCCACAGCTTTACCCCACAATTGCGCGGCAAGCCCCAGCGACCATGGGAGATCGGCGTGCTATACGCCCATGACAAACGGCTTGCCGTGCCCCTAATGGACCGCTTGCGGCAGGAAACCGGGCTAACGGTGGGCGATAACGAACCATATTCTGGTCATTTGCCTGGCGACGCCATTGACCGCCACGCGCTTCAACAGGGCCGCCCCAATGTGCTGATTGAACTGCGCAGTGACTTAATCGCCTATGCCAAAGGCCAACAAGCCTGGGCCGACCTTCTGGCCCCGGTCCTTGAATCCACACTGGCCCAGACCCAACTTTGATATCAAAGAGGAGAGACAACATGCCCACACAAACCGAGATCGAACTGCAAGCAGCCGCCTTCCGCCGTCTGCAGCAACACCTGATGCAAGACCGCACCGATGTGCAGAACATCGACATGATGAACCTCACCGGTTTTTGCCGCAACTGCCTGTCGCGTTGGTATCAAGAGGCTGCAAACGAACGCGGCATCGAGATGGGCAAAGAAGAAGCCCGCGAACTGTATTACGGGATGACGATGGATGAATGGAAAGCCAACCATCAGACGGACGCAAAGCCCGAACAGCAAGAAGCATTTAAGGTTGCGTTCGAGGAGAATGTCGGGAAGGGGTAACGGCGTTCTTGGTCCGGGGGCCAACCCTAGAATGGAAGTCCGCTTCGAGCCCAAACTACCGAAATTCTTCAAAGCACGAATGACTGCCATAGACAGACGAAAAGTAAGCACTATATCTACCGCTGGTGTCTCGCCGAGTTTATAATCTTCAGATCATCATATGTGCTCAGAGTGGCAGATTTGGTCGCAAAATCACTGGGGCCATTCTGCTATGTACATTGCTAATCAGAGTTCTAAAAAGCAAACTCCTGACCAGTTGCCTTCTATAACACAGAGACAGCCCAATTCGACTGTACACAGGCTAATCGCTATCGGCCTAGAATTCGTCATGCTGGCAGTATTGATAGCACTCGTCCCTGTGATAGTTTATATAGATGTCACATTCCTTTCTGACAGCATGTCAGAGGAATCGTTGACCGAATTTTTGCATAATGCGCTGTTATTTGTGTCTATAGCTTTCATCGTGACGGGTGCATTCAAATTCGCCCTAGCACGAGGGTATCTGTTGTTAGTTGCAACGTTTTTTTCATGCCTATTTATCCGCGAATGTGACGCTCTCTTTGATAATATCTGGCAGGGTTTCTGGATAATTCCGGCACTTGGTGTTCTGACTGTAGGAATAGCGTTAGTGTATCGAAATCGCGGGACGCTGACCGAGCCCTTGTTGCGACATTTCGAAACGCGCCCAGCTACTTTCATTTATATCGGAGTACTTCTGCTTCTGATTTTCACGCGTCTTTTTGGTACCGGGTCACTTTGGGAAGCGGTGATGGGTTCAAGCTACAGTTCTTCATACAAGACAGCCATCCAAGAAGGTTTGGAACTTATGTCCTACACGCTGATAGCGTACGGTTCTTTAATTTCCTACATCGGGCGCTTCGGACTGAGCCATTCACAAATGTCGCGCATTGATGCAAGCCATGATGTCTAGCTTTGTGTCCATCAAGTGAGATCGTCTAAGCTAGCATTATTCATTCTTGTTAAAAAACGCCAAACCGACAGTTTTTGGCCCTCTAAAACTGGCTCCGCTTTCCAAAGCTGCCCTTGGCGCACGTGCGGCGAAATGGCACTTCGTCCCGCAAAGCGGCCTTAGCTCTCCAAGCTAAACAGCCGCGTTGCGCATCTCTTCCAAGTAGATCTCGCGTAGGCGCGGCGCGATCCGGCCGGGCGTACCGTCGCCCAGCGCGACACCGTCAATCTCGACCACGGGCATAACAAATGCGCTGGCAGAGGTAGTAAACGCCTCGTCCGCTTCCTTTGCTTCATCGATGGTAAAATTCCGTTCCTCAACCTCCATCTGCGCCTCTTTGGCAAAGCGCAGAACGGCGGCGCGGGTAATGCCGTGCAAGATGTCGTTGCTCAGCGCGCGGGTGATGATCTTGTTGCCTTTGACGATATAAGCGTTGTTGCTGGTGCCCTCGGTCACGAACCCGTCTTCGACCATCCACGCATCATCGCAACCGGCCTTCTTGGCCATCATCTTGCCCATCGACGGGTACAGCAATTGCACTGTCTTGATGTCGCGACGCCCCCAGCGGATGTCTTCGATGCTGATGATCTTGGCACCTTTCTTAGCGGCAGGGCTGTCGGCCATGCCGGGCTTGGACTGAGTGAACAGAACTATCGTAGGCTCAGTTGTTTCAGGATCCGGAAAGGCAAAGTCGCGGTCGCCGTCAGACCCGCGCGTGACCTGCAAATAGATCAGCCCCTCGTCGATCTCGTTTAGGCGCACCAGCTCGCGGTGAACCTCAAGCAGTTCGTCTTTCGAGATCGGATTGCGCATGCTCAATTCGTTCAGCGAACGGCTTAGACGGATGGCGTGGCCTTCGAAATCAATCAATTTGCCATCCAGAACCGAAGTCACTTCGTACACTCCGTCCGCCATCAGAAACCCGCGATCAAAGATCGAAATTTTGGCTTCATTGTCGGGCAGGTAGTCGCCATTCACGTAAACAGTCCGCATCTATTATCCCCAAAGCTTGGCCGATGGTGGATGCACCCCGGCTGCGTCAAATGTCAAAGCGTTCTCACGGTCTTCGGCCAGAAGAAGCGGGCCGTCAAGATCAACAACCCTTGCGCCTTGCGCAACCAAGGTGGCCGGGGCCATTGCAAGGGACGATCCGACCATGCAGCCCACCATGACGTCATAGCCCTCAGCAAGTGCCGCATCGCGCAAGGCAAGCGCCTCGGTCAGACCACCGGTTTTGTCCAGCTTGATGTTCACCACATCATATTTGCCCTTCAACTTGGGTAAACTTGTCCGATCGTGACAGCTTTCGTCTGCGCAGACAGGCACAGGACGGTCCATCCCCATCAGCGCGTCATCTTCACCTGCGGGCAAAGGTTGCTCTACCAGTGATACGCCCAACCGCACCAAATGCGGGGCCAGATCGGCATATACCTCGGCCGACCACCCCTCGTTCGCATCAATAATGATCTGCGCATCAGGGGCTCCTGCCCGCACGGCCTCAAGCCGCGGCATGTCATCGGGGGTACCCAGTTTGATCTTCAGCAAGGGTCGATGCGCGTGCAAAGCCGCCTGCGCCTGCATCTTTTCCGGCGTATCCAGCGAAAGCGTATAGGCCGTAATCTCTGGCCCCGGCTTTGCCAGCCCTGCCAGCTCCCAGACCCGCTTACCAGTTTGTTTGGCCTCAAGGTCCCACATTGCACAATCGACTGCGTTACGCGCGGCACCCGCCGGCAACAGGTCATACAGGTCCGCGCGGGTGAAAGCGTCAGGCAGACTCTCAATCTCGGCAGTCACACTTTCAAGCGTCTCATCATAGCGGGCATAGGGCACACATTCGCCACATCCCGTCACGCCGCCTTCGGAAATCCGCACCGTCAGCACCTTCGCTTCGGTCCGCGACCCACGCGAAATGGTAAACACTTGGGCCAGCCGAAACACATCGCGGCTTATTTCTATACGCATGCCCGCTCCTTCATCTTGCCAAATAAACTCTTCCCTAAGGGCCGTTCAGAGGGTTGCCAATGCGTCTGCCAATTTTGCAGCCCCTTGGCGGAACGGATCAACGGCCGGCAAGCCAAGGCGGGCCTCGACCTCTGACAGATAGGCTTCTGCCTCGGCTTCGGACATATGCTGAGTGTTGATCGAAATACCAATGACCTTGCAAGCCGGGTTCGCGACCTTTGCAAGTGTCAGCGCCGTATCGCGGACCTCTTCCAAGCTGGGCAAAGTATAATCCGGCAAGCCGCGCATGGTCTTACGGGTCGGCTCGTGGCACAGAATCAGGGCATCAGGCTGGCCACCATGGATCAACGCAAGGGAGACGCCGGAATAGGACACGTGGAACAGGCTGCCCTGCCCCTCGATCACGTCCCAATGATCATCGTCATTATCCGGTGTCAGATATTCAATCGAACCGGCCATGAAGTCTGCAACCACAGCATCCAAGGGAACACCTTCGCCAGTGATTAAGATGCCGGTCTGCCCAGTGGCGCGAAAGGTGCTTTTCATGCCCTTTTCCTGCATCGCTGCGTCCAGCGCCAAGGCGGTATACATTTTACCCACGGAACAATCCGTGCCAACCCCCAACACCCGCTTGCCGCTGCGCTTGACGCCTGTTGCGATAGGATACTTTACAGATGGAATTCGCACATCATGTAGGGTGCCGCCGGTCTTGGCTGCTGCACTTGCCAGATCAGCCTCGTCGCGCAAAAGGTTGTGCAAACCCGATGCCAGATCAAAACCCAGTTCGAGCGCTTCAAGCAGGACCGATTTCCAGGCAGCGCTGATGATCCCGCCCCGGTTAGCCACACCAATCACCAGCGTCCTGGCACCAGCTTCTTTCGCCTGCACCAGGGTCATATCCGTCAGACCCAGATCGGCCTTGCATCCGTCCATACGGAACTGGGCCACGGCATTGTCCGGCCGCCAGTCCTTGATGCCTTGCGCGACTTTTACAGCAAGCTGGTCGGGCGCATCGCCCAGAAAAAGAAGATAAGGTGTTTCAATCATCACTACGTGCTCCGGCATATTGGATTTGCGTCATTTTCGCTGTTTATACGCACAAGGAGGTTGCAATTCCGCCGCGATATTCAGGGATTGCACGATATTAATGCGCATATTAGCGGTTTTCTCGAATATTTTTGCGCCCACCACAAGGTCAAATGCTGCACCTGCGAAATCTGACTTGCGACCCGTTGTGTAATTTAATACCAACTCAAGCAACCCACTTGTAACATTATTACCCGAGGAACCCAGCCCATGAGCTTTCGCATTCAGCCGACGCCCCCCGCACGCCCCAACCGTTGCCAGCTGTTTGGCCCAGGTTCCCGCCCTGCCTTGTTTGAGAAAATGGCCGCCTCAGCCGCAGATGTGATCAACCTTGATCTGGAAGATAGCGTCGCGCCATCGGACAAAGACATAGCCCGCGCCAACATCATCAACGCAATCAACGACGTGGATTGGGGCGACAAGACATTGTCCGTGCGCATCAACGGGCTGGACACACCTTATTGGTACCGCGACGTCGTCGATTTGTTGGAACAGGCTGGCGAACGTCTGGACCAGATCATGATCCCGAAGGTCGGCTGTGCTGCGGATGTGTATGCGGTTGATGCGCTGGTGACAGCGATCGAGGCTGCCAAGGGGCGGACCAAGCGGATCGCGTTCGAGGTTATCATCGAATCGGCAGCGGGCATTTCACATGTCGAAGAGATCGCTGCGTCGAGCCCACGCCTGGAAGCGATGAGCCTTGGCGCAGCGGATTTTGCCGCTTCGATGGGCATGCAAACCACCGGAATCGGCGGCACCCAGGAAAATTACTATATGCTTCACGATGGGGTAAAGCACTGGTCCGACCCGTGGCATTGGGCGCAAACGGCCATCGTTGCTGCCTGCCGCACCCACGGTATCTTGCCTGTTGATGGCCCGTTCGGCGATTTTTCAGATGATGAAGGATGCCGCGCGCAAGCCCGTCGATCAGCCACTTTGGGTATGGTCGGAAAATGGGCGATCCACCCCAAACAGATTGCCATCTCGAATGAGGTCTTCACGCCATCCGAAGAGGCTGTAGCCGAGGCCCGCGAAATTTTGGCCGCCATGGAAACTGCGAAGGCCAATGGTGAGGGCGCTACTGTGTATGAGGGTCGCCTAGTCGACATCGCCAGCATCAAGCAGGCCGAAGTTATCGTACGTCAGTCTGAAATGATTGCGGCGCGCTAAACTGACTAACCCACGTGGGGGGGGGGGCACCCCCCCTACACCCTCAGGGCTATTCTTGAGCCAGAGAACAAGGGCTTGGCGCGAGCCGCGTGTTGAGGCATGAGGTGTGCATGACTCTTGATGTACTCTCAGCCCTCGCGCTCTTCAGTTTGATCACATCGCTTACACCGGGGCCAAACAACCTTATGCTGATGGCATCGGGTGCCAATTTCGGTTTTGCGCGAACTGTCCCGCATATGATGGGGATCACCTTTGGCTTTATGGCCATGCTGCTATTGGTCGGGCTAGGATTGATCCGCGTATTTGATGCCTTTCCGGTCATCTATACGGTTCTCAAAGTCCTCAGCGGGATCTATTTGCTTTTCCTCGCATATAAGATCGCGACTGCAGGTCCGGCACAGCGGTCAGCTGCCGGCGGTCACCCGATGAGCTTTTTGCAAGCGGCTGGCTTTCAATGGGTAAACCCCAAGGCCTGGGCATTCGGGCTAAGTATCATTACCATCTACGTTCCGGTGGCGGGTTTCGGACCATTGTTTGGTGCGGCATGTGTTGTTGCCATTATGGCCTTTCCATCGGTTACACTTTGGACGGTCCTTGGCAAAGAAATGTCGCGTTTTATGACGAACCCACGGCGGTTGCGAATGTTTAACTGGACTATGGCGGGGTTGCTTATAGCATCATTGTTGCCTGTACTTTGGCAAACGAGCTGAACAGGCTGCGTTGCAAAGGCTGGAAATCAGCGCCATATAGCGAATAACCTAGCACGGAGCATGTGATGACACAGTATCTGGATTTTGAAAAACCGCTCGCCGAGATCGAGGGCAAAGCAGAAGAATTGCGCGCCCTTGCACGTTCGTCGGAAGGGATGGATGTCAGTGCCGAAGCGAAAGCTTTGGACAAGAAGGCCTACCAGATGCTGGATGATTTGTATAAGACCCTGACGCCTTGGCGGAAGTGCCAAGTGGCGCGGCATCCGGATCGTCCACATTGCAAAGACTATATCGAGGCGCTCTTTACTGATTACACACCGCTTGCTGGCGACCGAAATTTTGCGGATGATCTGGCGGTCTTGGGCGGTCTTGCGCGCTTCAATGACGTCTCCGTCATGGTTATCGGTCATGAAAAGGGCAACGACACCAAATCACGGATCGAACGGAATTTCGGCATGGCGCGCCCTGAAGGGTATCGCAAGGCTGTACGATTGATGGATTTGGCCGGAAAATTCGGGTTGCCCGTAATCACGCTGGTTGACACCCCTGGGGCCTATCCGGGCAAGGGTGCCGAAGAGCGCGGCCAATCCGAAGCAATCGCTCGTGCCACCGAGAAATGCCTACAGATCGGGGTGCCATTGGTATCGGTTATCATCGGCGAAGGTGGGTCCGGCGGGGCAGTTGCCTTTGCGACGGCGAATCGGGTCGCGATGCTTGAGCATTCAGTCTATTCGGTGATTTCCCCCGAAGGCTGCGCGTCTATCTTGTGGAAAGATTCAGAAAAGATGCGCGAAGCGGCAGAGGCGTTGCGCCTGACAGCGCAGGATTTGAAGCAGCTTGGCGTGAATGACCGCATCATTCCAGAACCGCGCGGCGGGGCGCATCGCGATCCGGCCAGCGCCATTCAATCGGTCGGCAAAGCGATTGCGGGAATGCTAGATGATCTGGACGGCATGGACAGCAAAGCGCTGATCGCTGACCGGCGGTCCAAGTTCATGGATTTGGGCGCAAAAGGCTTGGCAGCTTAACCCGAGAGTTGGACGCTTTCCCGAAAAGACTACGGGCCGGGCTTTTGAAGAAGCACATTCCTAGGTCGCGAGCATGCGCAGCCCTTGTGTAACGTCCGTTCTGACGGCCAGACGCAGCCCCGGTTCATCGCCTGCGCGCAACGCGGCGATGATCAATCTGTGGAAATGTGGTGGTTCAGTGCGTCGCAATCGACCGTAAAGCGCGCGCATTGTCGGCCCCATCTGCAGCCATACAGTTTCCGCCATTGCCAGCATCGCGGGGGCCTGCGCACGCAAATATAGTGTGCGGTGAAATTCTAGATTGGTGCGGATGTATCCAACGGCATCGCGATGGGCAACTGCCTCTGACACCGCGTTGTTGATTGTTTGCAACCGATCAATCAGCGCGAAATGCGCCCGCGGCAGGGCGCGGCTGGCCAACTCGACCTCAATCAAGGCACGCAGGGCGGCTAACTCCTCGATGCGTTCATTGCTCAGTTCTGGTGTTGAAATTCGACCGGAGGCAGACATCGTTAGCGCACCTTCAGCAGCCAGGCGACGCACGGCCTCGCGGGCGGGCGTCATCGAGACTTCGAAGTCCTTGCCGATGCCGCGCAGCGTCAGAGCATGGCCCGGTGGTAGATCGCCATGCATAATCCGGCTGCGCAGTTGTCGATATACACGGTCATGTGCCAATGGATGGGCATCTAGGGGGCGAGGATTCAGGTTCATATTCTCGTTGTGATCACAAATTGGTTTCACGTCAACACGTGATGGCAGCATGCGCTTGTTTTGCTCGCAACTTGGACCTAGACCTTTGCCGTCAAGGAAATTGAAAAGGGATGTGACATGCAAAAGACAGTCGTAAACAGCTGGAACGAATGGGATCCATTAAAACATGTCATCGTTGGGCGGGCTGACGATTGTCACATTCCACCCGAAGAGCCCGCACTGGACGCTAAGGTGCCTGAAGACAGTGACATGCGAGGCATGTGGGGCCGCCGGCCGCAAGAAACGATCGACTGTGCGAATGAGCTTTTGGATAACTTTGCCAGCCAGTTGGAAGCGCGCGGTGTACGCGTTGATCGCCCAACTTCGATTGATCATTCGAAACCAGCCACGACACCGGATTTTCACACGGAAAGCCAATTCGGCTGCATGCCCCCACGCGATGTTTTGCTAACCGTCGGGTCAGAGATGCTGGAAGCCACGATGTCCTATCGCTGCCGGTGGTTTGAATATCTCAATTACCGCCCCTTGATGCAGCAGTATTTCAACGAAGACCCGAATTTCCGCCACGAAAGCGCACCCAAGCCGCGTTTGACCGATGCCGACTACCACCCCGATTATCTAAGCGAAAAGATCGGCGATGCGCAGCGCCTGAAATGGGCCGAAGAAAAGTTCTTTGTCACCACGGAAGAAGAGCCGTTGTTCGATGCTGCCGATGTCTTGCGCTTTGGCCGCGATCTGGTTGTCCAGCACGGGTTCACGACGAACCTGAAAGGCATTGAATGGCTGCGCCGTCACTTCCCCGACCACCGCGTTCACACGGTCAACTTTCCGGGCGATCCTTACCCGATCCACATCGACGCGACATTTACACCGCTGCGGCCCGGTTTGATCCTGAACAACCCGCAGCGCCGCCTACCAGACGACCAACGCAAAATGTTCGAAGCCAACGATTGGGAAATCGTCGATTCGGCGCAGCCTGCCCATAATGCGCCGCCGCCGCTGTGTTATTCCTCGACATGGCTGTCGATGAACGTGCTGGTGCTGGACCCTAAAACTGTCTGCGTTGAGAAATCAGAGGTCTATCAGGCCGAACAAATGGACAAACTGGGGATGGAAGTCGTCGAAGTCGAACTGCGCGATGCCTATGCCTTTGGCGGCGGCCTGCATTGCTGCACGGCGGATGTGTACCGCGAAGGTGTCTGCGAGGATTACTTTCCAAACATGTAACGCATTTTAGCCAAAACGGTAGCGGTGCAAATCGCTGCCGTTTTGACGCAGCCAGCCGCGTGCGTCTTTGTAGGGACCATAGATGCGTTCAACCTCGGCCCAGAAGGCGGGCGAATGATTCATCTGCGCCAAATGCGCGACCTCGTGGGCCGCGACATAGTCCAACACCTCGGGTGGGGTGAGAATCAGCCGCCAAGAAAACATCAGCCCCCCATCCGATGTGCACGACCCCCAGCGGGACCGCGTATCGCGCAGGGTCAGCTTGTTATAGGGCCGCCCTAAAACAGCTGCATAGTCGTCACATGCGCCTGCCAACCGGTCGCGGGCGAGCTCTTTTAAATGCGCCGCCAGCCGTGCTGGCACTCGGTCTTCGCGGCCTGGTACAGCGATTGTATTGTCGCCTAGCTGAACGCGCCGGCCCTGCCCCTGTACCACTTGAACCATGCGCCCCCCCAGTGGGAATTCGGCACCGATTCCAATGGAGATGTCTTCGCCGCGTGCGTCCAGATGCTGGCGAATCCAGTCTTCTTTCTCGCGGGCGAATGCGATGCCCTCCGCCTCTTTCAGGCGCTTGGGCAGGGTCAGCGTTACGCGACCATCCAATTGCGAAATACGCAAAGATATGCGCTTTGCCTGCGCAGAGCGGCGCAGGATAAGTGGGATTGGCGGGTTGCCGGGCAGGATGGGATCAGGCATTTAGGGCTTTCGGGCGGGTGCGGGGTGGCGATTGCCTTTGACAGTTCCTATCTCATATGGCACTTGGCCTGAATCATCTATACGCAACAACACTTTCAAAAAGGGGACTTCGATGCCCAATGAAGAATGGGGAACCAAGCGCCTGTGCCCCACAACGGGCAAGCGGTTCTATGACCTGAACAAAAACCCGATCATTAGCCCCTACAGTGGCGAAGTGGTCGAGATCGACAATTCCAAATCCCGCATGATCGCCGCCGATGCCGAAGACGCCGTGACAGCAAAAGCCAAGAAGTCTGATGCTGTAGACGAGGACGTGTTGGTAGAGGACGACGATGTCGATGTGGATCTGGATGACGACATTCTGGACGACGACGACGACGATGAAGATACAGTTCCGCTTGACGAAATTGCGGACGTAGCGGCCAACGACGACGACTGATTGAAGATTACGAAGGCGGGAGTGGATTTTCCCCTTGATCCCGCCTTCGCTTGCGCCTATTCAGCGGCGCAGCAGCCATCCCGGGTTGCGATGACTACCGGATCATTGATCCACGATGGGGCCTTAGCTCAGCTGGGAGAGCGCCTGCATGGCATGCAGGAGGTCAGCGGTTCGATCCCGCTAGGCTCCACCAAACTTCCTATATTTGATTCATCCTCAGGATCTGCCAGCCGCTTCGGCTGACTTTTCACGTGCTTCCACGTGTGGACTTCTTCGCATGCGGTCTATGGAAATTTTCCAACATCACTAGACGACCGGTCTATTAGTAACTACTTGCCCGTCATGGCAGAGCAAAAGAAATCAGACCTTACGCGACAGAAAATCCTGACCACAGGCCGTGCGCTGGTTAGCAAGCATGGCTTTGGCGCAGTGGGCTTGGCGCAGATACTTAAGGAAAGTGGCGTACCCAAGGGGTCTTTCTACTATTACTTCCCCTCAAAGGAAGCCTTCGGGCATGCCCTTTTGACCGACTATGTCGCCGATTATCTCGCCCGGGTTGACGCGCTTTGTGCCACGCAGGGGTCGGCCCATGACAAGCTTACTGCCTTTTGGACGGCTTGGCTGACTCAGGCCGGGTCGGAAGGCATCGCCAGCCAATGTCTGGTCGTCAAGCTAGCGGCCGAAGTGGCCGATCTGTCGGAAGACCTGCGGCAAGTGCTTAACGAGGGCGTTGCCGCTTTGGTCGACAGGATCGCCTTATTGCTGGTCCAAGGGGCAAACGACGGGTCGGTTGTCGCCGTCGATGACCCCCGGGCAACTGCGCAAATGCTTTATGCGAAATGGCTGGGGGCCGCGATTCTTGCCAAACTGTCTCGCAATGAAGTCCCGCTCAGACAGGCTTTGTCAGAGACACAATTAACCCTTTCAAAATCTTAATTTAAAGAAGAGAGATACTGCTATGAAAGCTGCAATCCACGATACCTTCGGCGAACCCGTTGATGTTCTGAACGCTGTCGAGACCGACAAACCAACCCCGGGCGCAGGCGAAGTTCTGGTCAAAATGACCCTGTCCCCCATCCACAACCACGATCTGTGGACGATCCGCGGCAATTATGGCTACAAACCCGATCTACCCGGTGCCATCGGCGGGTCCGAAGCGCTTGGCACGGTTGAGGCCGTTGGCGATGGCGTTGATGCTGCGATGGTTGGTAAACGTGTCAGCATCGCTGGTGTTCATGGGACTTGGGCAGAGTATTTCGTTGCCCCTGCCGATGGCGTGCTGCCCCTGCCGGACATGATTTCTGACACTGCGGGTGCGCAGCTGATTGCTATGCCATTCAGCGCCATTTCCCTGCTGGAAACCCTGAAAGCCAAGAAAGGCGATTGGATCATCCAGACCGCTGCGAACGGCGCAGTCGGCAAGATCATGGTGACGCTGGCAAAGGCGCGCGGAATCAACCTCCTGAACCTGGTGCGCCGCGAAGAGGCCGTGAAAGAGTTGAAGGACATGGGCATTGAAAACGTCCTGTCTACGTCCGACGCCGACTGGCAGAAAAAAGCGCGTGATATTGTTGGCAACGCTGGTGCGGTGTCGGCGATCGATTCAGTCGGCGGCGATGTGTCGGCCGATCTGGTTGAGCTGTTGGGTCTTGATGGCGAACTGGTTGTTTTCGGCACCGCGACAGGTGCGCCAATGCCGCTGTCGTCAGGCGCGTTGATTATGAAACACATCACGGTCAGAGGCTTTTGGGGGTCGCGCGTCAGCAAGGAAATGGACCCGGCAGAGCGCAAACGCCTGATCACCGAATTGGTCACCTTAACCGCCAAAGGCGAACTGGTGCTGGAAGACGGCGGCATCTTTGCGATTGCTGACGTCACCAAAGCTATGAAAGCTGCGTTGACACCCGGCCGCGCAGGCAAGGTTATGATCCGCGGTTAATCTAGCTACGCCACAAAGATGAAAAGCCCGGTTTTTGAATTCATCAAAGGCCGGGCTTTTTACGTTGGTGATTGGCGCGTCCGCCTAAAACGGTAGGCCGATGTAATTCTCAGCCAGATCACGCCGCGCGGTTTCGCTTTGGGACAGGTGGCTTAGGGTCGCTTTGCGCATTTGCGCAGCAAAGCTGTCCTCGCCATCAAACTGGTGCAGCATTGTCGTCATCTGCCAGCTAAAGCGCATGGCCTTCCAGATACGTGCCAGCGCGCGCTCGGCATAGGCGTCGATTCCAGTCAGGTCGCTCTTTTTCAACGCTGCAATCAAAGCGTCATGCAAATAGTACACATCCGACACCGCCAAGTTCAGCCCCTTGGCCCCCGTGGGCGGCACGATATGCGCGGAATCGCCTACCAAAAACAGGTTGCCCCAACGCAAGGGTTCGCTGACGAACGACCGCAGCGGCGCAATTGATTTTTCGATCGAAGGTCCTGTCACCAAGGCATCTGCGGTTTCCTTGGGTAGGCGCATTTTCAAGGCCTCCCAAAAGCGATCATCGCTCCAGTCTTCGACCTTGTCGGTCAACGGCACCTGCACATAATAGCGCGACAGCTTTTCATTCCGCATCGACGCCAGCGCAAAACCGTGGCGCGAATTGGCATAGATCAGTTCGTGATTGGCAGGCGGTGTGCGCGACAGGACGCCAAGCCAGCCAAAAGGATAAACCCTTTCGAATTCGTTGCGTTTGTCAGCAGGGATTGTCTGGCGGCTGACGCCATGAAAGCCATCACAGCCCGCAACATAACGGCAATCAACGCGCTGGCGCGCCCCATTTAGTGTGTATTCGACATAGGGTGCGTCGGATGTGACATCATTGATTACCACATCTTCGACGTTGTGGATGATGCGTGTGCCCATTGCGTCTTGGGCATCGTATAGATCGGCAGTCACCTCGGTCTGGCCATAGACCATCACTTTTTTGCCGGTCAGTTCGTGAAAATTGATCCGCACCATCAGATCATCGTCTGTTAGATAGCACCCTTCGTGGGGGATGCCCTCGCGGTCCATTCGGTCACCGACCCCGGCCTCGCGCAGCAATTGCACCGTGCCGCTTTCCAAGACCCCTGCCCGAATGCGGTCCAAAACCCGCTTTCGTGATGTCCGTTCCAGAATGATGGTGTCCACGCCTGCACGGTTTAACAATTGCGACAAAAGCAAGCCCGACGGCCCGCCCCCAATAATGACGACTTCAGCTTTCATGACGCGCGGATCCCCAGAGATTGTGACCGCGAAAGTAGGGTGCTTTAGGCCATGCGTGAATGGACCAACTGCACAATCACTGGTACTATGCGTGCATGGCCAAAATCCATCATATCCCTGAATACATGCTTTATGGCGAAACAGACCCTTTCCCTGATGTGGTACATTGCGAACATATCAAGGACCGCGCACCGGATCATGGATGGCGCATTGCACCCCATCGCCACGCGCAATTGGCACAGGTATTTTTCATCGAAACGGGCAGCGCCAAAGCGGTCGTTGACGGGCAGGCTTTTCAACTATCCGGCAACCAGCTTTTCTTTATTCCCGCTCAGGCCGCTCACAGCTTTTCCTTTGCACCGAATACCCAAGGGATGGTGCAGTCGTTTCCGATGGCCGTCTTGCGCAGCATCACACCCGCGAACGATGACATTGCGCGCGGCTTGTCGCTGCCCTTTGCCACTACGCCGAACGCAAATCTGCTGACCGTTATGGCATTGCTTGACGCGACATTGGCCGATGGCGGGCTTTACCGGATGCAAACAGCAGTCGGATTGGCGCATTCAGTTCTGTCAATGACCGCGGCGTTAAACCCAAACCCCCAAGGCAAAGACGGTACCAGACCAGACAGCAGGCTTGCCCAGTTTGACCAGCTAATCTCTAAAAACCAAACTGCTGGGTGGCACGTAGGGGACTATGCTGCGGAAATGGGATTAAGCACCGGACATCTAAGCCGTCTGTGCCGGGCCGCCAAAGGTTTATCAGCCTCGGCCTATATCGAAGCGTATACCATCCAAGAGGCTTGTCGCTTATTGGCCTTTACCCAGCTTTCCGTGGCCGAAGTGGGTTACCGTTTGGGCTTTGCCGATCCGTCCTATTTCTCTCGGCGGTTTCGGACGCTTCAAGGGCAGACGCCATCGGTCTATCGGCAGCGATTTGTGAGCCAGCCCTAGCGTAGGTGCCCTTCACTAGGGCCGCGTACACATTGTCGTGTCTCACCAGATGCCGGATTCGTGACACTCCGGCGTGACCTCTAGCTTCTGTGACTGCCCTCGCATCGCGATTCGTGAGGATGCGTCGGTCAATCTGTCCGCTGTGGCGCGGATGCAGGAACGCCATCCGATCTGGACTGCTTCTTGGTCGAACGACGGGAGATGAACTTTCGGCACCCTTCCGATCCGAACTGGGCAGCATCAACTTGTGTGCCTTCGAGGTGATGGCGAGCGAGTTATTCCCTCGCTTGGGTGGTGCCGCAATCACCAAGCCAGACATCCTGATCATCAATAAAAACAGAACTTGCGCAACATTGGACGTGATGGAATGCGACGCAAAACATATATGGAGCGACCACCCCTTCATCTATGCCGCAATGAAATCTGAGAGAGGCGTAGCCGGTGTTCTGGGCCTGATCGTCATATTTGGCACATTACAATTTGTTCCAGTCGATTAACAATTTGTAACAAAAACGGCGGATTCCTGCCGTTGGTTAACGGATTGCTTTGTTTTTTCCACAAAATCGTCAAAGGTCTGCCGAGCTTTGCGGGGACGGTAAAGCAAGGGTAAATAACGATTGAGGGCAGTAAATGAGCGTGAAACACGCCTTGGCGACTAAAATTGGCATTCCATTTCTTTTTGTAGGCATGCTTTTCGCTGCTGGATGCGCGCGCGCACCGGCAGAACTTCAGACAATTTCGTCGGCGGGTATTAATCCTGACCTGCACGCAATGGCCATTCAGGAAGTGCGTGTTTTGCAGTCAAAAGGGGCCCGCGTTTGGTGCGTACCTTTTGCGCGCAACGCCAGTGGCGTGAAAATTCGCGGCAATGCGAACACTTGGTGGAACCAGGCAAACGGACAATATGCTCGCGGCAAAAAACCTTCGGTCGGCGCGGTCATGGCGTTCAAAGCAACCAACCGTAATCCGATGGGTCATGTTGCTGTGGTGTCCAAGGTGATTTCACCTCGCGAAGTTCTGGTCGACCACGCCAATTGGAAGCGCAACAAGATCTCCCTACAGATGAGCGTGATCGATGTGTCTGCGGGCAACGATTGGTCTGATGTTCGTCTGGAGAGCCAAGCTGACACTTACGGCAGCGTTTATCCGATCAATGGCTTCATCTATCCTGAAAGCACACTGCACCGCACAGCCCCTGTCGCGCCCAAGCCGGTCTTTGCTTTTTTGAGCACGCCTACCAAATCCTAATGAAAATCACGTGACTTTGGTATCACCCGCACATCGCGCGGGTGTTGCCTGGGTGCGACCTGGCCCGGAATTGGATGGGTCGGATGATCGCCCCGCACAGTCGTTGATGGCACAGGCTCAAGGCTAAGCCTTTCCAGCCGGTCGGTCCGGTTCTCAAGCCGGTCTGCCACCACATGGATCACCCGCCCGTCCGTTTGCATCCGCCCGTGCACCACCAGCAACCGCGCTGACATGATCACCGGACGGTAATGTTCGAACAGCTTGGGCCAGATCACCAGATTGGCGACGCCCGTTTCATCCTCCAATGTAATAAAACAAACGCCCTTGGCACTGCCCGGTTTCTGGCGCACCAGAACCAGCCCCGCCAAAGACACGCGGCGGCCATGGTCCAGCATCGGTAGTTGATCGGCGCTGATGTACCCTTGCTTGCGCAGGCTGGCGCGGAAAAAGCTGATCGGGTGCGCCTTGAGAGAAAGTCGCAACGTCTGATAATCTGCTACCACCTGTTCGGCCTGTGGCATGACGGGCAGCAGCACTGCCGGTTCGGCCCCTTCATCCACAGCATCCGCATGGGTGAAGATCGGCAGATCGGGCGCATCTTTCAATGCCTGCGCCTGCCACAGCGCCTGACGTCGATCTATCCCCATGTTGCGCATCGCATCCGCTTCGGCCAGCCGCCGGATCTGGCCACGGTCCAGCCGTGCGCGGGTTTTCAGATCAGCAACATCCGCATAGGGACTGTCACGTGCTGCCATAATCCGCGCCGCCGCGTCTTCTCGCATGCCGTCGATCTGACGCAGTCCTAGCCGCAAGGCAAAGCCGTCCGCTGACGGTTCCAGCGTGCAGTTCCAATCCGAGAAATCCACATCAACGCCACGCACCTCGACCCCGTGTTCACGGGCATCACGCACGATCTGGGCTGGTGCGTAAAACCCCATCGGCTGACTGTTCAGCAGCGCACAAGCAAAGGCCGCCGGGTAATGGCATTTCATCCAGCTCGAGACATAGACCAACTTGGCAAAGCTGGCCGCATGGCTTTCGGGGAAACCATATTCGCCGAACCCCTTGATCTGGTCGAAACAGCGCTGCGCAAATTCAGGGTCATAGCCACGGTCGGTCATCCGCCCCACCATTTTGGTTTGCAGCGTTTCAATTGTGCCGCGCGACCGGAAGGTTGCCATCGCCTTGCGCAATTCATTCGCTTCCTTGGGCGAGAATTTCGCCGCATCAATCGCGATCTTCATCGCCTGTTCCTGAAAGATCGGCACGCCCAAGGTGCGCCCCAGAATTTTTAACAACTCATCCTGCGGATGCTCCGGCCCCGGCGCGGGATAGCTGACACCTTCCTGCCGTTGTCTGCGCCGCAAAAACGGATGAACCATGTCGCCCTGAATGGGACCGGGGCGCACGATGGCAACCTCGATCACCAGATCATAGAAGACACGCGGGCGCAGCTTGGGCAGCATCGCCATCTGCGCCCGGCTTTCCACTTGGAATACTCCCAGACTGTCACCTGCACATAGCATGTCATAGGTCGCATCATCATCCGGCGGGACGGTCGCCAGCTCCTTGTCATCGTTGTAATGCGCCCGCATCAGGTCAAAGCATTTGGCAATACACGTCAGCATCCCAAGCGCCAGAATATCCACCTTGAAAATGCCAAGCGCGTCGATGTCATCCTTGTCCCACTCGATGAAACTGCGTTCGGGCATGGCACCGTTGCCTATCGGCACCATCTCGGTCAGGGGCCGTTCAGTCAGGATAAACCCGCCGACATGCTGGCTTAGGTGGCGCGGCATCCCCGTCATCTCGCGGGCTAACATCAGCACACGGCGCAGGTAGGGATCAGACAGGTCCATCCCCGCCTCTTTGACACGGTCATCGCCAACCGACGCCTCGAAACTGCCCCAGACGGTGCTGGCCAGCTTGCTCGTCACGTCCTCGGATAGGCCCATCGCCTTGCCGACCTCGCGAATGGCCGATCTGGGGCGATAATGGATCACGGTCGCACAGAGGCCGGCGCGTGTACGGCCATATTTGGCATACATGTACTGGATCACCTCCTCGCGCCGCTCATGTTCGAAATCGACATCGATATCGGGCGGCTCGTCGCGTTCCTCGCTTAGGAATCTTTCGAACAGCACATCATGTTCGGCGGGGTCAACGGCGGTGATGCCAAGACAGAAACACACGGTCGAATTGGCCGCAGACCCGCGCCCCTGACACAGGATCGGCGGTTGCGCATCTTGGCGGGCAAAGCGCACGATGTCATTAATGGTCAGGAAATAACGGGCGATTTTCTTGGACCGGATCAGGGCGAATTCCTTGTGGATGATGGCCTTGATTCGGTCAGGCACACCTTGGGGGTAACGCCCTGCGGCCCCTTCCCACGTAAGGCGCTCCAGTTCCTCTTGGGCGCTGCGCCCCTCTGGCACGATCTCGTGCGGGTATTCATATTTCAGATCATCCAAGCTGAAGGTGCAGGCATCCGCCAGCTTGCGCGTTGCAGCAATCGCGTGGGGCCAAGCGGCGAACAGGCGGCACATCTCGGTGGGTGGTTTCAAATAGCGCTCGGCGTTCCCCTCCAGCAGAAAGCCCGCCGTATCGATTGTGCGCCCCTCGCGGATACAGGTCATGATGTCCTGCAAAGGCCTGCGGCTGGCGGCGTGATACAACACGTCATTGGTGGCCAGCATTCCCAGCCCGCGCGCCTTTGCGATGCGGTCCAGCTGGTTGATCCGCGCCACATCATCGCCACGATACAGATAGGCCGCCCCCACATGCCGCAGACCCGGCAAGGCCTGCAGAAGGCGCGGCAATCCGGCCTCAAAAACCTCCAAGCCCTCGGGCGGCATCACGATCAGCTCGATGCCCTCGGCATGATCCGCGACCATTTCAAGCGTCAGGTGCGTGGTCCCCTTTTCCTGCCAGCCGCCATCGACATCAGCCATCTTGCCCTTCGAGAGCAGCGTAGACAGCCGCGCATAGGCGTCGCGGTCTCGTGGATAGGCCAGTAAATCAGTGCCGCACATCAATACCAATCGCGCGCCGATAATGGGCCGTATCTTGGCCTTCGCCGCCTCTGAATGCACCCGCACCACACCGGCCAAAGTGTTGCGATCCGCGATCCCCATAGCGTCATAGCCCAACAGATTGGCCGTGGCCGTCAGGTCCACCGCATCCGACGCCGCGCGCAAGAACGAAAAACAACTGGCCAGTCCCAACTCCACATAGGGGCTGGGCGGATGCCATTGAAACGGATCCTCCACCTCGATCGTGCGGCGCGGCAATGCATCATTCTGCGGCATCGCTTTGCTCTCCTGCGGGAGGGCGGGAGGGATGTCGCCGCAGGCGCATGTCTGCCGTCCTCATGCAAATACCCCGTGCAAAAACCACATCGGGTCGCCGCCACGCCCGTCGCCCAACACACCCTGTCGGTAAATCCAGAACCGCCGCCCGTCCTGCACTTCAACCTTGTAATAATCACGCAGCCGCGTGCCCGGTTTATCGCGCCACCATTCCGGCGCGATCCTTTCCGGCCCCTCGAACCGTGCCATATTATAGGCCACGCGCCGCCATTGAAACCGGGCGGGCGGGCCTTCGGGCACGGCATAAAGCACAGTCACCTCCTCGGCTGGATCAAGCAAACGCAGGGGGCGTTCGCAAGTCATTACCGGGGCCGCCGCAGCGCTATGGGCAATCGCGGGCACGCGGCTCTCGACCCGTTCGGGCAGATGGCTTTGAACCCAAGCAGACCATGTGATTTTTTCGGGCCCCAGTCGCGCCGTCAGACGGTCTAACAAGGCCGCCACATCGCGCCCCGCATCGCGGCTGCCGTCCAGATGGTCCTGATGCAACGACAACGGTTCTACCCGCAGCGCCTCAAGCGTCAGCAGATCAAAGCCGAAACCGGGGTCGATCCCATCCAGCTTGCCGGTCAGCAGCCGCAACATATGCGCCGGATCACGGGTGGCGCTGGCGGTTCTCACGTCACGGCTGCGCCATTCGCCGTCGACGCGGTAAATCGTCAGCCGCAACAAACGCGCACCCTGTTCAGCCTTCGCTAAATCAACGCACAGCGCATCAGCCAGCGCGGGCAGTTGCGGCACCGGATCAATCACCGGCTCGGGCAGGCGCACGCGGGCCAGCCACACCTGTGCATCGGGCGGCGCGTTCAACGGATCGGCAGCGCGGCCCGTGGCACGGTCCAGCAGCACCAGCGGATTGCGATCTTCGGCCAACCCCGAAAACCGCCGCATCAGCGCCACCCGTGGTACATCTGCCAGCGCACCGATGGTCTTTAACCCCAGCCGCGTCAGCAGCCGCAGCATATCATCATTCAGCCGCAAGGCCGCCACCGGCAACGGCGTAAGCTGTGCCATCAACGTATCCGTGTCACATACTACAGATGCAGCCCCATGGCGCGCCAGCATTTGCGCCGCGCCCCGTGTCGGGGCCATGGCCAGCCGCACGCTTAGCCCCTGCATCTTGAAACGTGTGGCCATGTCGCGCAGCATCTTGGCTTCTCCTCCGAATAGATGCGCAGCACCGGTGACATCCATCACGATTCCGTCCTGCCCGTCGCGTACCGTCCACGGGCACCAGCGCCGCGCCCAATGGGCCAACCGTTCCAGCAGTTTGTAATCACCCGCAGCATCCGCGCGCTCCACATGCAAATCAGGATAGATCGCCTGCACGTCGACAACCCGCGCACCAGCATCAATGCCACGCGCACGGGCCACTGCGTTCATCGCGTGAATAACAGGGCCATGGGCCCCATCACGGGCCAGCACCACGGGCACATCATCCGCCGGTGGCGTGCGATGCTGGGTGATGATCCGCCGCCAGCGTTCCATCGCCAAGTCTGGGAAGTAGACTGAGACGATCCGCAGGTCGCTGTGCTGCCGTGTCATAAGTTGCCGTCCAGACACCGGGTGCGCGGCCACGGGCACGGAACAAATCCGCCTCCCATATTGGTGCGCCGGGGGCTTGGCTGTTGTAGCGGTTGGCCCCTGATGGCCGCGACCGCAGCCGCCAGCGTTCGCGCGCCGCACTCAGCGCGCCATGATCCCCAGACCGGAGCAACCACAGCGGCACACCCGAGCTTTCTGCCCGCAGCGCCAACCGTTTCGTGGCGGTGAAACTTAACACCTCGGGTGCGCCGTGAATTTCGCCCACCACGGCAGACAGACCTGCACAAGCCGCGCCTTCCTCCATCGCCCATAGAACATCGCGCGGGTGACTGACCTCGACCCGCAGGATGTTGCCGTTGAAGCCAAAGCGTCGCAACGCCGCCCCGTAAAGTCGCCCGTTTTCGCGCCGCGACATGCGGTCCTGAATCCACATCACCGGGTCCTTGCTGTCGGGCAAACACGCCAGCACAAACCCCGTTGCCGCCGCATCGAAGGGCGCATCCAGCAGCGCGTCGCGCAAGATTGCACCGCCCAAATGCGGAGCTGGAACGTCCTTGATCAGACGCTTGTCTGACAGGGAAATCACTTGGGCAAATTGGGAATCGGGTTTCATGCATCCCTCCATATGTTCACTTTTTGTTCTACATGAAAAGAGTGCGTTTGACGAGACTGATTTCAAGCCAGCCGGCCAATTTTAGCTAAGCCCAAGCAATCGTTTTATATTCTCCACTTCGGCGCGAAACCTCCCTGAGGATGCGCTCGCGCAATATGTGGCCCTTGCTAGTCACACTTATCATTGTCGCCCGGACATCTTTAGAATCAGGTGCTATATTAATCAGCGCTTTGCCAATCATACCCTTGATCAAAGGACTAAGCCGGCGTTTGTCCGTCGCCAGCAGTTCGGCCATATCCCCCGCCTTGAACGAATCACGGGCATACGCCACGGCCTAAAGCCACCATTGTTCAGGCTTTGGTCAAACGGGGTGTAGCGTGACCTGCATCGCGATGGTGATCGCTTAATGCCATCTTTCCGCCTTTGCGTGGCAAATCCCGCAAAACGACGTCCGGTCCAGGATTCATAGGTTTCGACAAAGTCATGTACATTCGGGACTCAAGCGATTAGGGACAGGCGCAACACTCGGCTGGCGTGCGCGCCATTGCCGTGCCGCGCGCATTTTTGCCGCCCCTTTTTTATTCAGTCAGGACTTACCGTTGATCCAAACCCTCGCAGACGCGCTTGCCAAACAAGGCTATGAAACGCTCACACCCGTACAACAGGCGGTCACAGATCCGGCTCTTGCCGACGCTGACCTCTTGGTATCGGCACAAACCGGATCAGGCAAGACCGTTGGCTTTGGCCTGGCTATCGCGCCAACCTTGCTCGGCGGCTCCGAGAAATTCGGCCATGCCGGCGCACCGCTTGCGCTGATCATTGCCCCCACCCGCGAACTGGCCATGCAGGTCAGCCGCGAATTGACATGGCTTTATGGCCCAGCCGGGGCGGTGGTCACCACTTGTGTTGGCGGCATGGACACACGCACCGAACGGCGCGCACTGGACCGCGGCGCGCATGTTGTTGTCGCCACACCGGGCCGGTTGTGCGACCACATCAAGCGCAACAACATCAACCTGTCAGACATCCGCGCCGTGGTGCTGGACGAAGCCGACGAAATGCTGGACCTCGGGTTCCGCGACGAGCTTGAGTTCATCCTTTCTGAAGCCCCCGAAGAACGCCGCACCTTGCTGTTCTCTGCGACTGTCCCTGCGGCGATTGCCAAGCTGGCGAAGTCCTATCAGCGCAACGCACAGCGGGTAGAAACCATCGGCGAGGCCAAGCAGCACACCGATATCGAATACCGCGCCCTGACCGTGCACCCGCGCGATACAGAAAACGCGATCATCAACGTCTTGCGGTTCTACGAGGCCAAGAACGCCATCGTATTCTGCAACACCCGCGCTGCTGTTGCGCGTTTGACTACACGATTTACGAACCGGGGCTTCTCGGTCGTGGCGTTGTCGGGCGAGCTGTCGCAATCCGAACGGACAAACGCGTTGCAAGCGCTGCGCGATGGCCGTGCCCGTGTTTGTATCGCAACGGACGTTGCCGCGCGTGGCATCGATTTGCCCAACCTCGAACTGGTTATTCACGCAGACCTGCCATCGAACTCGGACACCTTGTTGCACCGTTCTGGCCGGACGGGCCGCGCGGGTCGTAAAGGTGTCTCTGCGCTGATCGTTCCTGCGAAACTGCGCAGCAAAGCGAACCGTTTGATCGGTGGTGCCAAGCTGAAAGTCGAATGGGCGAACCCGCCCTCGGCCGAAGAGGTCAACGCCGAAGATGAAAAACGCTTGCTGGCAGATTCTGCATGGTCTGATCCGATCCCTGATGATGCGGTAGGATTTGTCGCTAATCTGGTTGAACAATTCAGCGCCGAACAGTTGGCGACGGCGTTTGTAAACCTGTACCGCGCCCGTCAATCCGCACCCGAACAGCTGGCCGAACCCGGTACACCTGCCGATGAAAAACCGCGTGGCGATTTTGGACCATCTGTATGGTTCTCGATCTCGGTCGGGCGCAACCAAGACGCCGAACCACGCACCATCCTGCCGATGATCTGTCGCATGGGTGATCTGACCAAAGATGACGTTGGCGCAATCCGCGTGCAGCCCAGCCACACGTTTGTTGAAATCCTTGCGACGTCCGAGGCCAAATTCACCAACGCGCTTGGCCCCGATATGAAGGTCGAGGACGGCGCAATCGTCACTAAACTGGACAAGGCACCTGACCTGTCGCGTGGCCCCAAGCCTGGCGGCGGCCGTGGCCCAAAACCTGACCGTGGCCCGAAACCTGACCGCGGCCCCCGCCCCGATCGTGCCGCACGTCCAGCCTATGACCCCGACGCACCAAGGGAACCGCGCAAACCTCGCGCCGAACCCGCAGAAGCGCCTGTCGCGTACAGCGAAAAGCCGCGCAGCCCAAAGCCACAGGGCGACAAACCACGCGGTGACAAGCCCAAGTTCGACAAACCGCGCGCGCCCAAAGGCGAACGCCCGCCAAAGTCGCACAAGACTGAACGCACCCCGATGAAGGCAGGTGCAGCGCCCAAGGCGAAGTCGAACCCGAAACCCGACGCCTTTGAAGCGCCCGCTAGCAAGCCAAAGGCGAAAGCGGTCTGGAAGAAAGAGAAGCCAGACGCACCACGCGGGGACGCAAAGCCGGCGGCAGACAAACCTTACAAGGCGCGTGCCGCTGATCCGTCAAAGCGATTTGTGCCACCAAACAAGCTGGGTCAAGCTGGCGGCAAACCAAAGGGCGGCAAGCCTGCGGGCAAACCAAAAGGCGGCGAAGCTGCGCCTAAGCGCCCCAAAAGCAGCTTTCGTCCCAAGTAAGCTATGTCAAAGCACGCGGTTTACGTCGCGTGCTTTGCAATTGCAGCCTTCAGAACCAGACTGAACGCCCGAATAATTCAGACTACATCCGCAAAGCTGGCAGGAATTTTTCAGAAATTCCGAAACGTTTTCTTTAGAAGAAAACGGCACTTCGTCGCCGATTTAGGAACAAATCCAGCACCACCGCCACCGCCTGGACCTAAAGATAGGTGCCGACTGGCCCTACTGCACCCTTCCCATTTGCGCTGATGTTATGTCAAACTAGGCTGTGTAAACACGCCTTCCCTCATCCATATATTCGAAAGGTCAGCCCCATGGACGGTACATTCAACGAGAACGACATCTCCCGTATTGTCGAGGCAGACCGTGCCCATATCTGGCACCACTTAAGCCAACATAAACCCTATGAAACAACCGACCCCCGTATCATTGTCGAAGGCAAAGGCATGCGCGTCTGGGACCAAAAAGGCAAAGAGCACCTTGATGCTGTTTCGGGCGGCGTGTGGACCGTCAACGTTGGCTATGGCCGCGAAAGCATCGCAAATGCCGTGCGCGACCAGTTGATCAAACTGAACTACTTCGCGGGCTCTGCCGGGTCGATCCCGGGATCAATCTTTGCCGAAAAGCTGATCGAAAAGATGCCGGGGATGAGCCGGGTTTACTATTGCAACTCGGGTTCGGAGGCGAACGAGAAGGGCTTTAAAATGGTCCGTCAGATCGCCCACAAACGCTATGGCGGCAAAAAGCACAAAATCCTGTACCGCGACCGCGATTATCACGGCACAACGATCACCTGCCTGTCGGCCGGTGGGCAGGACGAACGCAATGCACAATACGGCCCGTTTACCGACGGTTTCGTACGGGTGCCGCACTGCCTTGAGTATCGCAAATTTGAACAAGACGGCGCGCCCGAAGACAACTACGGCGTATGGGCTGCCGATCAGATCGAAAAGATCATCCTTGCCGAGGGACCTGATACGGTTGGCGGGCTGTGCCTAGAGCCTGTAACGGCCGGTGGCGGTGTTATCACGCCTCCGGATGGATATTGGGAGCGGGTTCAGGAAATCTGCCGGAAATATGACATTCTATTGCACATCGACGAAGTTGTCTGCGGTGTTGGACGCACCGGCGAATGGTTCGGCTATCAGCATTACGGCATCAAGCCGGATATGGTCACAATGGCCAAGGGTGTTGCCTCGGGCTATGCCGCCATCGCTTGCCTTGTGACAACCGAAGAAGTGTTCGACATGTTCAAGGACAACGCCGCTGATCCGATGAACTATTTCCGCGATATTTCGACCTTTGGCGGTTGCACCGCCGGCCCTACGGCAGGCATCGAAAACATGGCGATTATTGAACGCGAAAATCTGCTGCAGAACACAACTGACATGGGCCATTATATGCTCGAACAGCTCGAAGAGCTGTCAGACAAGTATTCGGTCATCGGCCAGGTGCGCGGCAAAGGCTTGTTCCTTGGGGCCGAGCTGGTCGAAGACCGCAGCACCCGCGCTCCTGTTGCTGAAAAAATGGTACAGGCTGTGGTGGCCGATTGTATGGCCCAAGGGGTCATCATCGGCGCGACCAATAGGTCCTTACCGGGTAAGAACAATACGCTGTGTTTCAGCCCTGCCCTTATCGCGAAGAAAGACGACATTGATGAAATCATTACGGCCGTCGACAATGCAATGGGACGCGTATTTGGATAGAACCACATATTGACCGTGCGAGCCAGGCAGAGCGCTGCAGGATCACACGGCCAATTGTTGCCGATCGCTGAAATTTAGCTGGAACTTTTTCCATCACACTGCGTTTATCCAGTGAACGTAATTCGGAGAGTAACATGAAGAAGTTTTTGATGATCCTGCCACTTATTGGCGCTGTCGCTGCATGTGACACACAAAACCAGTCTGCCTTGACGGGTGCAGCTGCGGGTGCCGCCTTGGGTGCAGTCGTTTCCAACGACAGTGACCGCGCCAAGGGTGCTGTTCTGGGTGGCTTGGCTGGTGCAGCTGCTGGTGCATATATGGGTCGCACAGCGTCTGGCAAGTGCGTTTATCAGAACTCGGCTGGTCAGCGCTACACTGCTGCTTGCCCATAAGCTCTGCCGTTTAGAAGACAATCAGGCCTCGGCGTTTGTCGGGGCCTTTTTTGTGGGTTTGGCCTATAATGCCAGATTGCGCCGCATCTAAGTCCAGCTTAGGCTGAATTGTATGGCGCTTCCTGTTGAAACATTTTTCCTACACCCCGACGCACAGGGCACGCTGCAACAGCAGATCCAGCAAATGATTGCCCAAGGGATTCTGACCGGACGCTTTGGCACGGGCGAAAAACTACCGTCTACTCGGAAATTAGCAGCCCATCTGGGGATCAGCCGGATCACGGTGACGATCGCATATACAGAGCTTCTGGCGAATGACTACCTGACCTCAAAGGGACGATCCGGATACTATGTTTCGGAGAACGCGCCCTCCCCGCCGCACTTCACCCCTGCTGAAAAAACACCCGATGCCGTAGACTGGACGCGCGCAATCGGACAACGGTTTAGCGGCGGCGTGACCCCAATCAAGCCACAAGATTGGGCAACGTATCGATTCCCGTTCATCTATGGTCAGGCCGATCCAACGCTATTTGACCATGCCAATTGGCGGCTTTGCGCGCTTCAAGCTTTGGGGCAGCGCGATTTTACTGCACTGACGACGGATTACTATGATCAGGACGATCCCAAACTGATTGAATTCATTGCACGTCATTCCCTGCCACGCCGAGGCATATCGGCCCGGCCCGAGCAAATATTGATCACGCTTGGGGCGCAGAATGCCTTGTGGCTTACCGCGCAGGTTCTATTGACCCAGCGGCGGCGCGCAGCGCTCGAGGATCCCTGCTATCCCGCGCTTCGGGATATCTTGACGCAATCTCGTTGTCATATGTCGCCTGTCAAAGTCGATCAAGAAGGGCTGATACCTGATGCCATCCCGGACGATACCGACGTGATATTCACCACCCCCAGCCACCAATGCCCGACGACAGCAACGATGCCTATGACGCGGCGGCGGGCGTTGCTGGACCGCGCCAGCGCATTGGACGCCCTGATCGTAGAAGATGACTACGAGTTCGAGATGTCGTTTCTGAAATCTCCCTCGCCCTCGCTCAAATCGCTAGATCAGGACGGGCGCGTGATCTATGTGGGCAGTTTTTCAAAATCTTTGTTTCCAGGTCTTCGCCTTGGCTATCTCGTGGGTTCCGAACCATTCATCCGCGAGGCGCGCGCCCTGCGTGCGTCAGTCCTTCGGCACCCGCCGGGGCATATCCAGCGCACGGCCGCCTACTTTCTGTCGCTTGGCCATTACGACGCGCTGGTCCGAAGGATGAGCAATGCCCTGCACGACCGCCGAACTGTGATGGAGGAAGCGATCAAGGCAAACGATCTGCAAATCGCAGGGCGCGGTGCCTATGGCGGGTCATCCTTTTGGATGCGCGCGCCGGATCACATCCGCACCGATGAACTGGCCATGCGATTAAGAGCCAAATCTGTGCTGATCGAACCAGGCGCACCGTTCTTTAGCGGCGACGCGCCGCCGCAAAACTATTATCGGCTGGCATATTCATCAATCCCGTCTGCGCAGATCCCAGCAGGCATTGCTCATGTGGCCCAAGCAATAGAAAGCACTAGCTAAACTGGCCTTATCCAGCGCCCCATGCTGGCCCTAACCCGCTCTCCCCACAGCGCCTAGTGTGCCCAGAACTCAAAATTACCGCCAAGGATGCCCCCTGACATGAAGATGACCACCGAAGAAGCCTTTGTGAAGACCCTTCAGATGCATGGCATCGACAATGCGTTTGGTATTATCGGGTCGGCAATGATGCCGATTTCCGACATATTCCCCGATGCGGGCATCACATTCTGGGATTGCGCTCACGAAGGCAGCGCTGGAATGATGGCTGACGGTTTCACCCGTGCGACCGGCAAAATGTCGATGATGATCGCGCAAAACGGGCCCGGCATTACCAACTTTGTGACTGCCGTAAAGACAGCCTATTGGAACCACACGCCCTGCCTGTTGGTCACACCGCAAGCCGCGAACAAGACCATCGGTCAAGGTGGTTTTCAAGAGATGGAGCAGATGAATCTGTTTGCAGATTGCGTTGCCTATCAGGAAGAGGTCCGCGACCCGTCGCGCATCGCCGAAACCCTGAACCGCGTAATTATGCAGGCCAAACGCGCCTCTGCCCCGGCGCAGATCAACGTGCCACGCGATTTCTGGACCCAAGTGATCGATATCGACCTACCCGAAATCGTCGCGTTCGAGCGCCCCTCGGGCGGTGAAGCGGCAATCGCCAAGGCCGCTGCCCTGTTGTCGGAAGCCAAGTTTCCTGTGATCCTGAACGGCGCTGGCGTGGTGCTGGCACAAGGCGGTATCGAGGCGAGCAAACTGCTGGCCGAACGTCTGTCCGCGCCTGTTTGCGTCGGCTATCAACACAACGATGCTTTCCCTGGCGGGCACCCCCTGTTCGCAGGCCCCTTGGGCTATAACGGTTCCAAAGCAGGGATGGACTTGATCGCACGCGCCGATGTTGTGCTTGCGCTTGGCACCCGGTTGAACCCGTTTTCCACCTTGCCGGGCTATGGCATGGATTATTGGCCCAAAGACGCCAAAATCATTCAGGTCGACATCAACCCCGATCGCATCGGGCTGACGAAAAAGGTCAGTGTTGGTATCGTCGGCGACGCTACCAAAGTCGCCACGGCACTGCTGGCCAACCTGTCGGACTCGGCTGGCGATGAGGGACGCGAGGACCGCAAAGCCACTATTGGCGAAACCAAGTCGAAATGGGCGCAGCAGCTGTCAGGCATGGATCACGAAGAAGACGATCCCGGCACCACCTGGAACGAACGTGCCCGGTCGGACAAGCCCGACTGGATGAGTCCCCGCATGGCTTGGCGTGCAATCCAATCGGCGCTGCCCGCAAATGCCATCATTTCGTCTGACATCGGCAACAACTGTGCTATCGGCAACGCTTATCCGTCGTTTGACGAGGGTCGCAAATATCTGGCCCCCGGCTTGTTTGGCCCCTGCGGCTATGGCCTGCCCGCCATTGTCGGCGCTAAAATTGGCTGTCGTGATGTGCCTGTTGTAGGGTTTGCTGGTGACGGTGCTTTCGGCATTTCGGTTAATGAGCTGACGGCGATCGGCCGCGGCGAATGGCCTGCGGTTACCCAAGTCGTCTTCCGCAACTACCAATGGGGTGCTGAAAAGCGCAATTCGACCCTTTGGTTCGACGATAATTTCGTCGGGACCGAACTGGACGAACAGGTGTCATATGCAGGCATCGCGCAGTCATGCGGTTTGCAAGGTGTCGTGGCCCGGACAATGGACGAATTGACCGCCGCGTTGAACAAGGCCATCGACGACCAGATGAAGCACGGCAAAACCACCCTGATCGAAGCGATGATCAATCAGGAACTGGGCGAGCCCTTCCGCCGCGACGCGATGAAAAAGCCCGTCGCGGTCGCGGGCATCAGCAAAGACGACATGCGCCCTCAGACGGTCTAGAACGTGTCTGGCAGCCATATCCTTGTAATGAATGCAGGGTCGTCGTCCATCAAGACGGCCCTGTTTGACGATGATTTGAACGAAGTCCTGCGGGTCGAAGCGACAGGCATCGGCGGCACCGGCGCGGTAAAAATCGGTGCGAATGTGCAACCTGCAGACCTGCCCGACAATGCTGCAGCTCTTGCCGCAATCTTTGACGCGCTGTCACACCAAGGGATCACCCTCACCTCACTGCGTGCCGTCGCGCACCGTGTCGTACATGGCGGCACCACCCTAACCGCGGCCTGCCGCATCACGCCAAAAATCCGCCAAGCCATTGCCGATTGCATCCCCCTTGCCCCGCTGCACAACCCGCATCATCTAGCCGCGATTGATGCTGTCGCAGCCCTTGCCCCCAACTTGCCGCAGTGCGCCAGTTTCGACACGGCATTTCACGCTACGATTCCCGACATCGCCCGCCGTTATGCCCTACCTGACCGCACAGATCTGACCGACCTGCAACGCTACGGCTTTCATGGCACCAGCTATGCCGCCCTCGTGCGTGCGTTGCCCCAGCAAAGCGGCATCCTGCCCAAGCGTTTGCTGGCCTGCCACCTTGGCAATGGTGCCTCACTTTGTGCGATCCTTGATGGACAAAGCGTGGCAACGACAATGGGGTATTCCCCTTTGTCCGGTCTGACCATGGGCACACGCGTGGGCGAGATTGACGCGGGCGCTGTGCTGCGCCTTGTCCGCCAACTTGGGCTAGATGAGACCGAAACGCTGCTACACCATCATTCCGGCCTTCTGGGTCTGTCTGGCCAAAGCTCGGACATGCGCAGTTTGGAAGAAAGCGACAGCCCTAAAGCGCGCTTTGCCATCGATCATTTCTGCTATTGGGCCGGACGGCAGGCAGGGTCGATGATCGCAGCAATGGGCGGGCTGGATGCTGTGGCCTTTACCGGAGGTATTGGCGAGAACTCTAGCCACATCAGGAACGCGATTCTTGACAAGCTGTCATGGATGGGAAACTTTCCCAGCTATACCGTTGCCGCACAGGAAGAAATTCAGATCGCCCGCGAAGCCAGCACCCTGCTGACCGCCTGAGAAAAGAGAGCAAGGATGACGCATAAGCAACCCGTTCTCGACCTTAGCCCACCCGTATCTGACGAGATTCGCAAGACCACCTGCTATATGTGTGCCTGCCGTTGCGGCATCAATGTGCATATGAAGGCCAATGGCGAAGGCGACTTGAAGGTCGCCTATATCGAAGGGAACCGCGACCACCCTATCAACAAAGGTGTGCTGTGCGCCAAGGGCAGCGCTGGCATCATGCAGCACAACGCCCCCGCCCGACTGCGCAAGCCGCTTAAACGCGTCGGCGAACGTGGCTCCGGTGAGTTCGAGGAAATTGAATGGGACGAGGCGCTGCAAATCGCGACCGATTGGCTGGCTCCACTCCGCGCGAAAGCGCCCGAAAAGCTAGCCTTTTTCACGGGACGCGACCAATCGCAAAGCTTCACGTCGTACTGGGCGCAGAATTTCGGTACGCCAAATTACGCGGCGCATGGTGGATTTTGCTCAGTCAACATGGCCGCAGCTGGCATCTATACAATGGGCGGCGCATTCTGGGAATTCGGCCAGCCTGATTGGGACCATACCAAGCTGTTCATGCTGTTCGGGGTGGCCGAGGATCACGATAGCAATCCGATCAAAATGGGCATCGGCAAAATCAAAGCGCGCGGCGCGCGGGTCATTGGCGTCAACCCAATCCGCACCGGCTATAACGCTGTAGCCGATGATTGGGTCGGCATCACGCCGGGCACCGACGGGCTGTTCATTCTGTCGATGATCCATTGCCTGATGAAGGCGGGGCGCATGGATCTTGATTACCTCGCGCGGTTCACGGATGCGCCGGTTTTGGTCAACGGCGATGAAACGTCGCCTGAATTCGGCCTGCTTCTGCGCGACGACGCCGGTAAACAGCTGGTAGTTTGCCGAGCTACCGGCAAACTGACAGCATTTGACACGCCCGGCGTACGGCCAGATTTGTCCGCAACCCACGTTGTTGATGGCATTACCCACAAACCCGTTTTTCATCACATGGCTGAAAAATACCTCAGGGAAGAATACTCTCCCGAGGCTGTCGCTGACCGTTGCGGTATCCCTGCCCCACGTATCCGCGCTATTGCCGCCGAAATCGCACGCGTCGCCTTTGACGAAGCATTCGAGCTGGACCACGAATGGACCGATTTTCGTGGCGAGGTCCACAAAACCATGACTGGCCGTCCGGTGTCATTCCACGCCATGCGCGGAATCTCGGCTCATGCCAACGGGTTCCAGACCTGCCGCGCGCTGCACACCCTTCAGATCATCCTCGGCACGGTCGAAGTTCCCGGCGGGTTTCGTTTCAAACCGCCCTATCCAAAACCAGCGACGGCCCACCCAAAACCCCATTGCGGTGTGACGCCGGGACAGCCCCTGGATGGCCCACACCTTGGTTTTGTCCAAGGCCCCGATGATCTGGCGCTAAAGGATGACGGAAGCCCTGCACGCATCGACAAGGCTTTCACTTGGGAAAACCCGATGAGCGCCCATGGCCTGATGCACATGGTGATCTCGAATGCCCACGCCGGTGATCCCTACAAGATCGACACATTGTTCATGTATATGGCGAACATGTCGTGGAATTCGTCAATGAACACCGGCGGCGTGATGGACATGCTGACGGACAAAGACGCAAACGGCGAATATGTCATCCCGCGGATCATCTATTCTGATGCTTATAGTTCTGAAATGGTCGCCTTTGCTGATCTGATCCTGCCCGATACCACCTATTTGGAACGTCACGATTGCATCAGCTTGCTGGACCGCCCGATTTGCAAGGCGGACGCTGCCGCGGATGCGATCCGCTGGCCTGTGGTCGAACCCGACCGCGATGTGCGCGGGTTCCAATCCGTACTCTGTGATCTGGGTGCACGGCTTGGTCTGCCAGGCTTTGTTGACGATACAGGCGATCAGAAATACGCAGACTACGCTGATTATATCATCAACCACGAACGCCGCCCCGGCATCGGCCCACTGGCTGGCTTTCGCGGTGAGAATGGCGACCAGACAGGGCGCGGCACCCCGAACCCGGATCAACTCAACCGCTATATCGAGAACGGCGGCTTCTTTACCCATCACATCCCAGAAGGGGCGCAATACTACAAACCTTGGAACAACGCATACCAAGACTGGGCCGTGGAAACCGGGCTATACGACACGCCCCAGCCCTATCTATTTTCGCTTTATGTCGAACCGATGCGCCGCTTCCAGCTTGCTGCCGAAGGGCACGGCGACCGCCAGCCGCCCGACCATCTGCGCGACCGTATCAAACATACCATGTCGCCCTTACCGATCTGGTACGAAACCGACCAGCAGGGCAACGACGGCTTCTCCATAACCGCGCTCACCCAACGCCCTATGGCGATGTACCACAGCTGGGGCAGCCAGAACGCGTGGCTGCGGCAAATCCACGGCCACAACCCGCTGTATCTTCCGACCAAACTGATGCGCGAACACAGCCTAAATGACAGTGATTGGGTCCGCGTAACCTCGCCCCATGGGGAAATCACTGTCCCGGTAATGGAAATGGCCGCCTTGAATGAGAACACCGTCTGGACATGGAACGCCATCGGCAAACGCAAGGGGGCTTGGGCGCTCGATGAATCCGCCCCCGAAGCAACCAAGGGCTTCCTGCTCAACCACCTGATCCAAGAACTGCTCCCTCCGAAAGGTGACGGCCTGCGCTGGTCCAACTCTGATCCCATCACAGGTCAAGCCGCGTGGTTCGACCTCAAGGTTAAGATTGAAAAGGCCGCCGCTCCGGTAGAATCCGAGCCAATTACGCCGAAACAACAATCTCCTGTTCCTCCCGCTCCGAAAGACCTCCCATAGAAATCAAACGATCCACCCTTTCTCTGGCTCTGAAATATCATGGGGCTGGCCCCACCCCGACACCAGCAAAGCAAATCACATATGACCGAACTGCCGCAAACCACCCAGAAAAAGCTCGGCCTTGTAATCGATTTGGATACCTGTGTCGGCTGCCACGCCTGCGTGATCTCATGCAAAGGATGGAATACCGAAAACTATGGTGCCCCGCTGTCGGATCAGGACGCTTACGGTGCGGCCCCCTCCGGCACCTTCCTAAATCGCGTGCACAGCTACGAAGTCCAGCCCGATACCGGCGGCCCTGCTCAGCTGTTCCACTTCCCTAAATCCTGCCTCCATTGCGAGGACGCGCCCTGCGTTACCGTTTGCCCCACGGGTGCGAGTTACAAGCGGGCCGAGGACGGCATCGTACTGGTCAACGAATCCGATTGCATCGGGTGCGGCCTGTGCGCATGGGCCTGTCCTTACGGTGCGCGCGAATTGGACCAAGCTGCTGGCGTGATGAAAAAATGCACCCTCTGCGTCGACCGCATATACAACGACAACCTTCCAGAGGAAGATCGCATTCCCGTCTGCGTGCGCACCTGCCCATCGGGTGCGCGCCACTTTGGCGATCTGGGCGATCCTGACAGTGACGTCAGCCAGCTGGTCGCGGAACGGGGCGGCGTGGATCTGATGCCGGAACAAGGCACCAAACCAGTCAACAAATACCTACCCCCGCGTGTCAAAGATCAGATGCCAGAAATCGACGTGCTCGCCCCCTTTCTTGCCCCTATAGATCAAGAGCCTGCCGGCTTTCTCGGCTGGCTTGACCGCACTTTGGACAGGCTCTGATGCATCCCGCCCCTTCTGTTATCTTCTTTAGCGTATTTTCCGGCCTAGGGTTCGGCCTACTGTTTTGGCTGGGACTGGGCTGGCCTTCACCCACCGGTGTCGTCGCATTTGTGTTTTTTACGATCGCCTATGTGTTGGCTGTCGGCGGGCTTATTGCCTCGGCTTTCCATCTAGGTCGGCCCGAACGCGCGCTGAAGGCCTTCAGCCAGTGGAAGACCAGCTGGCTCAGCCGCGAGGCGATCTGTGCTGTAGCTGCTTTGATGCTTATGGCAATCTATGGTGCGGGCGCGGTTTTTTTAGATCAGCATTGGCGCATCATTGGCGTACTTGGCGGCCTGCTATCGCTTGGCACCGTTTTCACCACCTCGATGATCTATGCACAGCTTAAAACTGTACCGCGGTGGAACATGCCGCTTACGCCGTTGAACTTTCTGTCACTGTCAATTGCCGGCGGTGCGCTGCTTGCGGGGCAAGTAACGTGGGCGTTGTGGCTAATCTTGATTGCGGGCGCAATTCAGCTGGCCACTTGGGTCGTCGGTGATACGCGCTTTGCGAAATCCGGAACGACCCTCGCAACGGCAACCCAACTAGGCGATATTGGATCCGTTCGCGCGTTCGAGCCACCCCACACTGGCACCAACTATCTGTTGCGCGAATTCGTATACGTGATCGGGCGCAAACATGCCGTCAAGCTGCGGCTTATTGCGTTGCTGCTGATGTGCGTGCTGCCAGTCATACTGCTGCTGGTCCCGTTTTCGCATATTGCTGGCGGGCTGGCTGTTCTTTCACATGTGGCGGGTGTTCTTGCGGCACGCTGGCTGTTCTTTGCACAAGCCGAACATGTTGTCGGCCTGTATTACGGCAAACGTTAAAATGGCGGCGCAAGGTGACCTTTCACCTTATGCCGCCACTACAAAAAGGCGCGCGATTTAGTCTAGCAATCCAGCGTGGCGCAGACCGGCATTTACCAGCGCCTTGGTGCTATCTGTCAGGGGTGTCAGCGGCAATCGCACGTCAGCTGAACACAAGCCCAACTGCGACATCGCGTATTTCACGCCAACCAAACCCGGTTCGGCAAAGATCGCCTTGTGCAGGGGCATCAGCTTGTCCTGAATGGCCAGTGCCGCAGCATAGTCACCTGCAAGGCAATGAGCCTGCATCTGGCTGATCAGCTTGGGGGCGGCATTCGCTGTAACCGAGATACAGCCAACACCGCCTTGGGCATTAAAGCCGTGTGCTGTGGCGTCCTCACCTGACAACTGGATAAAGTCAGGCCCGCACAGCATCCGCTGGTCACAGACCCGCGCCAAATCACCAGTGGCATCCTTGACCCCGACGATGCGCGGCAACTTGGCCAGCTGCGCCATGGTCGCAGGCGTCATGTCCACCACGGAACGGCCGGGGATATTATAGATAATGATGGGCAAGCCGCAGGCTTCATGGATTGCGGTGAAATGCGCGATCAATCCAGTCTGGGTCGGTTTGTTATAATAGGGCGTGACAACCAGCACCGCATCCGCACCGACACTTTCGGCATGCTTTGCCAGCCGGATACTTTCGATCGTGTTGTTGGACCCGGCCCCTGCAACAACAGGGATGCGTCCGGCGGCGGCCTTCACGACCTCGGCCACAACGGTTTCATGTTCGGCGTGGGTCAGCGTGGGCGATTCACCGGTGGTGCCAACGGGGACCAACCCGTTCGACCCTTCGGTGATGTGCCACTCCACCAGTTTCTTGAGCGTGTCCAAGTCCAGCGCGCCGTTCGTGAACGGCGTGACGAGTGCAGGCAGAGAACCTTGTAACATATGCACGCTCCTTTTCTTGCGTTGCTGGGCTGGCGCCCGATTGCTGACTGGCGGCAACGTGAGTTGAAACCCATGTGCCTTACAGTATGTTGCAAGGCTGTAGCCTTTGACCGCTAGGAATTGCAAGAGATGACACGCGCCGCTCTGACGTTGATACTGATATTCACCCTTGCTTTTCCGGTACTGGCTGAACGCCCGCGCCCGCTGGGTTGGGCGATGGACGCCGTGCGTGCGGGCAACTGGGACAACGCAAAACGGATCGCACAACGCGATGGCGCAGTGGCCAAAGACATCGTCGAGTGGCACCGCCTGCGTGCTGGCTTGGGCACCTATGATGATGTCAAAGCATTCCTGAGCCGTCGCCCCGACTGGCCCGGAGAAAATTATCTGCGCAGGCAATCCGAAGACGCCGTGATCGCTCAGGGCGATACGGCCGTGCTAGAGTTTTTTGAGGGCAGACCCCCGCAAACCCCAATTGGGGTGCTTGCCTATGCCACCGCCCTCAAGAACGTTGATCGGGTCGGCGAAGCCGATGCGCGGCTCGTCCTTGCGTGGCGGACTATGCCGATGAACGCGGCCTCGCAGGCGATGTTTGTGGAAACTTACAGCCGTTTGCTCAAACCCCATCACGCCGCCCGACTGGATGAACTATTGTGGCGAGGCGACCATGCTGGGGCCCGGCAGATGTTCGATCTGGTCGGTTCCGCAGACAAAGCCTTGGCTGAAACGCGCATTGCCCTGCAGAACCGCAAAGGCGATGTGAACGAGATGATCAATGCTCTGCCTGCGAGCAAAGGCAAGGACGCTGGATTGCAGAAAGACCGTTTTGAATGGCGCATCCGTAAGGGGTTCGAGGACAGCGCAAAGGATTTGTTGCTGTCCCAATCCGTTAGCGCAGCCGCCCTAGGCCAGCCCGCGGCGTGGGCAAACCGTCGTCGTGCGTTGGCCCGAGATGAAATGCGCAGCGGGGATCCGAAACGCGCCTACCAGATGGCCTCGCAACATTTTCTTGAGGACGGATCGCACTTTGCCGATCTTGAGTGGTTGTCAGGCTATATCGCGTTGCGATTCCTAAAGGACCCAAAGCGCGCCCTGACCCACTTTAAGGCCCATGACGGTGCTGTCGAATCCCCAATCAGCCAAGGGCGTGCAGGCTATTGGCAGGGGCGGGCCTTACAGGCGATGGGCGACGCCGAAGGCGCTGCCAAGGCATATTCACAGGGGGCGAAGTTCCAGTCTTCGTTCTATGGTTTGCTGGCGGCTGAACGGGGCGGACTGCCCTTTGATCAAACATTGGCCGGTGAGAAGCTGAAACAGGATTGGCGAACATCGGCACTGGCTCAAGCGCCCTTGTTTCAGGCTGGGATGCTTCTTCAAGCTTCCGGCGAGCTAAACATTGCCGAAAGGTTCTGGACACATCTCGCTGAACAACTGCTGGCCGATGATGCCGCCCTTTTGGGTCAAGCCGCGATTGATGTGGGCCAGCCCCATCTTGCCGTGATGATCGGCAAGCGGGTCGCGCAGCGTGGCATTACGATTGCTGCACCATATTACCCGCTTCATTCTGCGATTAAGCTGGATCTGAACATGGCCCCCGAAATGGTGCTGGCCATTGCACGACGCGAAAGCGAATTTGACCCCATCGTGCGTAGCAGTGTCGGAGCGCGTGGTTTGATGCAATTGATGCCAGGTACCGCCAATGACGTCGCGCGTGATCTGGGGGTCAGCGATTTGCATACAACTGATCGGCTGACCGCCGATCCCGATTATAACGCGCGGCTCGGATCGGAATACCTGTCGCAGATGGCAGAACGTTTCGACGGCAACGTCGTCATGGTTTCCGCCGCATATAACGCCGGCCCCGCGCGGCCGCCGCGCTGGATGGCAGCCTATGGCGATCCACGCGAGGGTGACATTGATATAGTCGACTGGATCGAGATGATCCCGTTCCGCGAAACCCAGAACTATGTGATGCGCGTCACCGAAAGTCTGCCGGTCTATCGTGCGCGGCTGGGTAAAAACCCTTTGCCGCAACCCTTTACCGAAGAACTGATTGGGTCAACTCTGCTGCCGTTCACGCCAAAAAGTGAATAGACCAGCGGCCACGATCAGCGCCGCCCCGATTGCAACATTGACGCGCACGTCTTCGCCAAAGATGCTGATGCCGATAATGCTGGCAAAGACCAATTGCAGGTAAGCAAAAGGCTGAACAGCGCTGGCCGCTGCAACCTCGTAACAGCGGATCAACAGCCAGTGGCCGGTTACACCGGTAATGCAAAGGCACCCCATATAAATCCAGTCGGTTGCGATCATCGGCTCCCAGAACCATATCCCAGCGGCTGTCATTGCGATGGAACCTGTGACCCCGGTCCAGAAAAAGCTGGTGGCGGTCTTGTCTTTGCGGCCCACATAGCGGGTCAACAAACCGTAAACCGCGAACATCGCGGCGGCGATCAGCGGGATGATTGCGGCGGGGTCGAACACGCTCATACCCGGTTGCAGAATAATCAAGACGCCGACGAATCCCACGCCGATCGCAGACCAACGCCGCCATCCAACGCTTTCGCCCAAGACGGGTCCGGACAGCGCCGCGACCAAAAGCGGGTAGCAGGTAAAGACCGCATGGCTTTCCACCAACCCAAGGATCGTAAACGCGACAATCATCACGCAAATCTCGGCTGCCAGCAGCAGGCCGCGAATGGCTTGCAAAACAGGCTGGCTGGTCTTGGCTGCGGCCCGCAAGCCGCCCGCATGCCGCTTGGCAAGCGCGATCACGAAGGCGGCAAAAAACCAATAACGGATCATCACCACCATCATCACGTTGTATTCAGACGCCAGATGTCGCGACAGCCCATCCTGGACCGCAAAGACAAAAGTCGTCAGCACCATTAAGGTGATGCCCAAGGGAATGTTGTTCGACTGGGCGAGAGCGGCTGCTTTGTTGGTGGCGCGGCTCATGTGCGGACCGCCCGAGTCATATGGCGCTTGCGGCCGTAGCCTTGCGTGCGTTGCACTGCGAACCCAGCCGTTTTGAGTGCCCGCCTGACCGCACCTGCCGCAGTATAGGTTGCTGCTGTTCCGAACGGCCCCGTGTGCCGAAACACATCGTTTAGCAGATCAGGCTCCCACAGCTCGGGGTTTTTGGCAGGCGAAAACCCGTCAAGAAACCATGCATCGGCCAAGCCATGCCAGAGTGGCACAGTCTGCCGCGCATCACCGATGATAACGTTCGCCTTAAGCCCGGGGAATGACATCTCGCCGCCTTCGGGCGTCCAAGCATCCAGCAGCGCATCGCGTTTGCCATCAAAGTCGGGAAAGGTTTGATGGGCCTGTGCCATGTCTTCCCGCGACATTGGGTATGACTCGAACGAGGTGAAATTCAACGTGCCTTTAATGCCCGAGCGCGCCCACGCATCCCAAACCACCAGTAAATTCAGGCCTGTACCGAACCCCAATTCACCAATGCGAAACCCGTCGCGGAACCGATTGGGCAGATCATTGCCTTGCAAAAACACATGGCCGGTTTCTGCAACGCCGTCCTCAAGGCTGAAATACGGATCATCGAACATGGACGAAACCGGCACGCCGCTGTCTTTCCATTCAATATCAGCTGTCTGGTTCTCCATGACGTGGCCTTGTGCTATCTCAACTTTCGAAAACACTGCGCAAAAAGGGCGAGGATTGGCAATGGCCGAAATCACGATACGGGGTGCTGGGGTTTTTGGCCTTTCGGTGGCGTGGGCTTGTGTCAAACGCGGGGCGGCGGTTCAGGTAATCGACCCCTTTGGCCCCGCATCTGGCAGCAGCGGCGGTATCGTCGGTGCGCTTGCCCCGCATGTTCCCGAAAAATGGAACGCAAAGAAAGCGTTTCAACTGGATAGCCTTCTGAAGGCCGAAACCTTTTGGAGCGAGGTCGAAGCGATCGGTGGCCAGCAATCAGGCTATGCGCGCAAGGGCCGGTTGCAACCGATCCTGAATGATCGCGGCGTGGAACTAGCGCACCTTCGCACAGAAATGGCGCAAGAGTTTTGGCAAGACAACGCAGTCTGGCAGGTTATTCAATCCACGGACACCGATTGGGAACCGGCAAGCCCAACGGGTTGGTTAATCTACGACACCCTAAGCGCGCTGATTCACCCCCGCCACGCGTGCAACGCATTGGTTATGGCGTTGCACGCGAAAGGCGTCGCAGTACAGGCCGATGGTGCCGATCAAGGGCAGGTTCTGTGGGCGACAGGGGTGGCAGGGTTGCAAGATATGTCAGCGACCTATGACCGTGTCGTCGGCGCGGGGGAAAAGGGGCAAGCCGCGTTATTGGCCCATGATGCCCGCGGATTGCCACAGCTGTTTGCCGATGGCGTTCACATCATCCCGCATAGCGATGGCACCGTCGCCGTTGGATCAACAACCGAGCGGTATTTTGACAGCGCCGATGAAACCGATGCGCAACTAGATGATGTCATCGCAAAGGCCCGTGCCGCCGTTCCGGCTTTAACTAACGCGCAGGTTATTGATCGTTGGGCAGGCTTGCGCCCCCGGAGTCATAGTCGCGCACCGATGCTGGGCGCATGGCCCGACAGACCCAGTCATTTCATCGCCAATGGGGGATTCAAGATCGGGTTCGGCATGGCCCCAAAGATCGCCGAGGTGATGGCAGACCTGATGCTGGACGGGCGCGATACCATTCCTGACGGCTTTCGGGTTACAGACAACCTTTAGGCGGTTGCCACCATGCATTGCCGCCCATCCGGCCCTTGCACCCACAGGTCGCGGCCGTTTCTGCACAGCGTGGCGGTTTCGTGATCCATCAGGGGCGAGGTTGCGCGAAAACTGAACTCCGTCAGCGGCCCAAGTTCCGCTTGCGCTTTTAGCATAAGCAGTTGCGCCAGTAGCGGTCCGTGAACAACCAGCCCATCGTACCCTTCGATGTCCCGAGCATAGGCCAGATCATAGTGGATGCGGTGGCCATTAAACGTCAGCGCAGAATAGCGAAACAGCAAAGTCGAATTGAAAGTCGCGCCCTCGGCCGTGTCGGCATCTGTGCGGGCGACGGGTGGGATCGGCTTAGGTGCCGTAGGATCTACATCTTCGCGGTACACGAGATCTTGCCATTCGGTCGTACTCAGCGCGCCCTCTTGCCAAATCTCGTGGCGCAGCGTGACAAATCCTAACGGCCCACTGCGACCATCCTTGCGCCGATGGCTTTCACAAACCGTGTGCTTTTCAGCTGCGATACCCGCCTTGAGGGGGCCGTGAAATGTCAGCCGGCCACCTGCCCACATCCGGCGCGGCAACCCCATATCAGGGATCAAACCTCCGACCTTTGGATGACCGTCACGCCCCAACGCGGTCGGTGGTTCCGGTTCCCAGAAATACAGATGATGAAAGAACGGAGGAAGCGCGTCACCCGCAGTAATTGCTGCATCGTGCCCCAAGGCCGCAGAAAATGCAGCCGCGCGGGCGGGGTCCATTACATCCTGTTTACGTTGTTCTGTCATAGGCGCAGTATCCGTCAAGAATGGCATTCAGGGAAAACTTCATGCAGGCATCAGATATTCAATGTCGCGTAAGAGAATTGGACCACTTTGTTTTAACGGTTGCAAGCATTCCAGAAACTGTCCGGTACTACGCGCAGGTTTTGGGGATGCGCGGCCAACAATTCGAGGTGGCCAATGGCAGCAAACGATGGGCGCTTCGGTATGGGCAATCCAAGATCAACCTGCATCAAAAGGGACGCGAATTCGACCCCAAAGCTGCCCAACCCACGGTCGGCTCTGCCGACCTTTGTTTTCTGACGGACGCCCCGATTGCGGATTGGATCAGGCATCTGACCATTCACGGCATTCCAATCGAAGAAGGCCCCGTGCACCGATCGGGGGCCACAGGACCAATAACCTCACTTTATATACGCGATCCCGATAATAACCTGATCGAGATTGGCGTGCCTATCGTCTAACGGCCAACTTCGGCGCGCAGCGATTCCATCAATTGCGTCAGCTCTTTCACGTACATCTCGCCGGTCAGACGCCCGTTGTCATCAAACTCGTCAGAGCTGTTGGCCAAGTGGATTTCCGGCCCTTGCAGAATGCGTGGGCGAAACGGCACCATAAAGCTGCGCAATATTAGCTGCGCACGTTCGCCGCCTGCACGTCCGGCCGCAGCGGACATAACGGCCAACGGCTTGCCTGCCCACGGGTTGCCGTCAACACGGCTGATCCAGTCCAACGCGTTCTTGAGCACGCCTGAGGGGCCTTTGTTATATTCAGTCGTGGAAATCAGGACCGCATCGGCCGCTTCAACTTGATTTGCAACTTTTTGCACCAAGGCAGGTACGCCTGTCGCCTTTTCCTCGTCGGCATCGTAGAGCGGAAAGCGAATGTCAGCTTCGTGATAGTCGCAATCGCCAAAAAGCCGGGCCGCCTCGGCCAACAACATGGAATTTGTCGAACCTTTGCGCAACGATCCGGAAATTCCAATGAGGTTCAGCTTGGCCATAATGACGATCCTTAAATGAATATGTTGCAACTCGAAGTGAAGCAAACCTAACAAAAAGCAAGAGGCCCCGGCGGTTACCGAGGCCTCTCTTATACTAAAGTCGACAGGTGTTAAGACGCGTTTGGCAGAATAACAATCTCGACCCGACGGTTCTGTGCCTTGCCAGCAGAGCTCAAGTTGCTTGCAATTGGCTGGCTTTCACCCCGACCAACCGAACGAATACGCCCACTTGGAACGCCGTTGCCGATCAGCACGTTTGCGACAGCGCGCGCACGTCCTTCGGACAGTTGCTGGTTATAGGCCGCATCGCCGTCACTGTCTGTGTGACCAATAATCTGCAGTGTGGAATTGCTGTAAATGTTCACGTTGCGCGACAGCGCTGCTAGGTCATTCTGCATCCCGGCTTGCACTCTGGTGCTGTCTGTGGCGAACAGAATGTCTTGGGGAAGTGTCACAATCAACCGGTCGCCGGTGTTGGTGATGATCACGTCACTGTCGAGCTGGCGGCGCAAATCGGCCTCTTGCTTGTCCAATGTGTATCCCACGCCTGCACCAATGGCACCACCTGCCAAAGCACCAACCAACGCACCATCAGCGCGGTTGCCGTCACCTTTGGACAGGGCACCGATAACAGCGCCGGCACCTGCACCGATCAGGGCACCACTGCGAGTTTTAGCATTTGGATCATTTGGGTTACCGCCAATTGGGCCAGGTTCACAGGCGCTTAGTGCCAAAACACTGGTCAAAGCGACGGCGATAGTAGTTTTCGAAAAAGTCATAATTTCTTTCTGCCTTTGATTGGGGCCCCGTTCGGGCGAGGCATACAGTGTCTAACCCCCTACACGAGGTCTGGTTCCCAATAAACCGGCTGAATATGGGTGATCGGCACCAACCCGCCTATCAACCTGCGTCGGCTCGGGCGGATTCATAGGCCAACATCGCACGCTTGACAGGTATCCCCCAATGGTACCCCCCCAAGCCACCCGATTTGCGCAGGGCGCGGTGGCAGGGAATGAGCCAGCTGATCGGGTTTCGCCCGACAGCGGTTCCCACGGCACGCACGGCTTTTGGTGTGCCAATGGTTTGCGCGATCTCGGAATAAGTTGTGACGTTGCCCGACGGGATACTCAGCAATGCCTCCCACACCTTGATCTGAAAGGGCGCGCCAATCAGGTAAATCGGGGCCTTGCCGTTGCTGCCATCTTGGGCACCAAAGGCCGTTCTTACCCAATCGCCCAGCAGGCCAGGGTTTTCAACGAATGTTGCGCCGGGCCAGCGGCGACTCAGATCTGCCATTGCTTCGGCCACTCCCATCTCGGCTGAGAACGCGAGACCGCAAATGCCGCGATCGGTACCCATCACCAATGCCGGGCCGAAAGGGCTGTCAAACCATCCCCACGAAATTTCCAAGCCGCTCCCTTTGCGGGCAAATTCGCCCGGGCTCATCGCCTCCCATCGCAGGAAAAGATCGTGCAGACGCCCTGACCCCGACAATCCCAGTTCGTGCGCAGCACCAAGGGTGGTGAATCGGTCGCGCAACAGGTCTTTGGCGTGGTCCAGCATCAGGTATTGTTGATAGCGTTTCGGAGACACCCCAACCCAACGCGAGAATATTCGTTGAAAATGCGGCGCGCTCATGCCCATTTGGGCAGCGATCTGGTCAAGCGCCAATGGATCAGAGGCGTGATCAATCAAATCAATCGCACGGCGCATCACACCGTAATGATAGCCATCTTCGGGGGCGCGAGTCGGGGGTTTCATATCCTGTTCCATCCCCTCAAGCTAGAGAATGCGCCCTGTTCAAGCGACCCGAAACTTGCGCCAAACGAACCACTAGGCCGCAAGCAGATGCAAAAGCGATTCTTCGGGGCTTAGCAGATCACGCAGAAATCGCGCCTCCTGGTTGGTTAGACACATGCGCGGGGTCGTGGCATCGGCATCAAAGACCCTGCTGGTGCGCTGAACTTCAGGGGCGACATCCAGCATCCGAGCCGTTTCTCGCCCTGTCGTTTCCGCCCAAATGCCGCAGGTCATGATCAGTTCATGATGTTCCGTAATGATGTGGTGATAGCTTAGCGTGGGCGCACCCGGTTCAATTCGGGGTGCCGTTCGGCGGGACATCGCACCTATTTCTGCCATCGCTTCAGTATGGCCGAAATGGATGGCAACATGCGGCGACGCGACAAGCACACTATGATGCGGCGACAGGCGCAGCGGTTCAATCAACCCTTCGGGTGCGGCACTTTCGCGGGGCCGTAGATGCAGTGGGGCAGGCAATGGAAGACCACCCGGCCCGATCCCCCGCGACCGCTTGATCTTCAAAATTCGTTGCGCGCCATGATCGCGAGTAACGACGTAATCCCCTGATTCCAGCCATTCCACCGGCAATTCGCCGTCTAGCGTCATTATCATTGCACCCGGCCCAAATCCGGAGACCTTTGAAAACATCATTTCAACCGACATCGTGCCTCACTTTCCCAAGGGCAGTTGCCCCTTTTTCACGTCAAAAATAACGCTTTCTGGCTTAGTGTAGCGACCAGAATGTGCAAAATAGGTAAATGGCCAACCTTAGACGCACCCAGTCTTGCCCTGATTGCAAAATCCCCCCATACCAAGGGCTATGGCTAAGCCCCTTGATTATCATACGATCCGCGAGATCTTTACCCGCTTTCATGCAGCTGATGCCGAACCTAAAGGCGAGCTGGATCACTCCAATGTCTATACCTTGCTGGTTGCTGTAGCGCTTAGCGCGCAGGCGACAGATGCGGGTGTGAACAAAGCGACGAAATCCCTTTTCGAGGTGGTTGATACGCCCCAGCAAATGCTGGATCTAGGTCTGGAAGGGTTGATCGAACACATCAAATCCATCGGTTTGTTCCGCCAGAAAGCCAAAAATGTAATAAAGTTGAGCCAGATTCTGGTCGACGGCTATGATGGCATTGTGCCCAACAGCCGCGCTGCGTTGCAATCATTGCCTGGTGTCGGGCGCAAGACAGCGAATGTCGTGCTGAACATGTGGTGGCATTATCCAGCGCAAGCCGTTGATACGCATATCTTTCGTGTCGGCAACCGCACACGTATTGCTCCCGGCAAAACAGTCGATGCCGTGGAACGCGCTATCGAAGACAATATCCCCGTTGATTTTCAACAACACGCCCATCACTGGATGATCCTCCACGGTCGTTATCATTGCAAAGCGCGCAAGCCGCAGTGCAGGACCTGCATTATCCGTGATCTCTGCCCCTATGAGGACAAAACTGAATGACCCAATATGAAGTGGTTGGCATCGGCAATGCAGTTGTCGATGTAATCTCGCATGCCGATGACGCGTTTCTTGGCGATATGAAGATCGAAAAAGGTATCATGCAGCTGATCGAACGTGACCGCGCCGAAGACCTGTACGGCGCTATGAACGACCGCCTGCAAACTCCGGGTGGATCGGTTGCCAATACGATTGCTGGTATCGGTGCGCTTGGGCTGCCGACGGCGTTTATCGGGCGTGTGAATGACGATGGTTTGGGCCAATTCTATGCACAATCCATGATCGACGGTGGCACTGATTTTGTGAACGCACCTGTTGCCGGTGGCGATCTACCCACCTCGCGGTCAATGATCTTTGTATCACCGGATGGCGAGCGGTCGATGAACACCTATCTGGGGATCTCGACCGATCTGGGGCCTGCGGATGTGCCGGATGCTGTCGCTTCAGCGGCCAAGATCATGTTCCTCGAAGGGTATCTGTTCGACAAGGATCACGGCAAGCAAGCCTTCCTTGAGGCGTCTCGCTTGACCCGTGCTGCAGGCGGTAAAGCCGGCATCGCGATTTCCGACCCCTTCTGTGTTGACCGTCACCGCGCCGATTTCCTGCGCATGATCGCAGACGAGTTGGACTATGTCATCGGCAATGAGGCCGAGATTAGATCCCTGTTCGAAACCGATGATGTAGAGCATGCACTGACCAAACTCACCGCAATGTGCGGCACGGTTGTTTGCACGCGGTCAGGTGACGGTGTGACGCTGATCCGCGACGGCGAACGTGTTGACGTGCCAGTGACCAAGATTACACCGGTTGATGCAACAGGTGCCGGCGATCAGTTCGCCGCTGGATTTCTGTACGGTATGGCCACCGGCCGAGACCTTATGACCTGCGGCAAGATGGGCAATATTTGCGCGGCCGAAGTTATCAGTCACATCGGGCCCCGCCCCCAGGTCGACATGATGACCCTATTCAAAAAACAGGGGTTGGTGTGATTTATGCTGGGTGATGGTTATCACGATGTGCCTGCGGGAAAACTGGCGATGGTCGTCACCCATCTGCAAATGCATGCTGCCGCCCCTATGCGCGCGGTGCCCCTGCCCGACGGGGTGACCCTTCGGCAAGTTACACCAACGCTTGAATGGTACCGCGATATTTTCCACCGTGTTGGTGCACAAGACTGGTTGTGGTTCGGGCGGCTTAAGATGTCGGATGCCGAATTGAAGGCGATCCTGACGGATCCCGATATGGAATTTTATACCCTTAGCAAAGACGGCCAAGATGAGGCTCTGCTCGAGCTCGACTTCCGCCAGTCTGGCGAGTGCGAACTGGCTTATTTCGGGCTGACATCGAAATTGATAGGTGCGGGTGCTGGGCGCTATCTGATGAACCATGCGATTGCGACCGCATGGGCCAAGCCGATTAAACGCTTCCACGTTCACACCTGTACGATCGACAGCCCGCAGGCCTTGGCGTTTTACGTCCGCAGCGGTTTCACACCCTACCGTCGCCAGATCGAAGTTGACGACGATCCACGGCTGACGGGCATGTTGGGTGGCGACGCTGGCCCCCATGTACCGATTATCAGCTAAAAGACCTGAACAGTTGGGGGCTTAGCCCATCCGTTCCGATGCATATGATCCCGGCGAGGCGGGGAAAACGACTGTCTTGTTGCCGTTCAAAAACACGCGGCGATGAATATGGGCGTGTATGGCGCGGGCTAATACTTGGCTTTCGACGTCGCGGCCCAGCGACACATAATCATTGGCAGATTGCGCATGTGTCACGGCGACGATGTCCTGTTCGATAATCGGGCCTTCATCCAGATCGGCGGTGACATAGTGCGACGTCGCCCCGATCAATTTCACCCCACGCTGGAACGCCTGTTTGTAAGGATTCGCGCCCTTGAAACTGGGCAAGAACGAGTGGTGGATGTTGATGATCCGCCCTGACATCTTTTGGCACATCTCGTCTGAAAGAATTTGCATATAGCGGGCTAACACGATCAGATCAGCACCAGCGTCCTCGACCACAGCCATAATCCGTGCCTCGGCCTCGACCTTGTTTTCGGCGGTCACTTTGATGCAATGGAACGGGATGTCGTTATTCACGACAACCTTTTGGTAATCCATATGGTTCGACACGACGGCCACGATGTCAATTGGCAGCGCCCCGATGCGCCAGCGATACAGCAGGTCGTTCAGGCAATGCCCGAACCGCGAAACCATAATGACGACCTTCATTTTTTCGGTCTGGTCGTGAAAGTCATATGCCATCTCAAAAGGGCTGGCCGTGGCCGCAAACCCTTCGGCCAGCTTGTCCAGATCGACGGCATCATCGCTTTCAAAGCTGACCCGCATAAAAAAGTTACCGGTTTCCTTGTCGTCGAACTGGGCGCTGTCGGTAATGTTGTAGCCGTTGTCAGCAAGGTAATTCGCAATCGCAGCCACGACACCACGCGTCGACGGACAGGTGACGGTAAGGGCGAAATTTTTCATGGTCGGGGTCCTGTCGGAAAGGGGATCGGCGTCTGGCACCGACTTGGGCTGTGTTTCCCATGCCTCATGCGCCGTCAATATCTGTGCGGGCAAATGCACCGCCAAAGCCGCATTGCGGCTGGCCTGCGCAGGGTCAATGGTTTCCGATCATGCACATTGGTCAGCATCCGCTACAAAATAGGCAGCCAGAAAACAAAATGGACTTAGGCCGCCCCAATGTATGGCCGGAACGCGGCCACAACCGCCTCATAGACTTCGCGCTTGAACGGCACGATGTTGGCGACCAGATCGTCGACGGGCAACCAGCGCCATTCCGAGAACTCTTGATGATCGGTCTCAAGGTTAATCTCGGTATCTGCGCCATGAAACCGCAGCAGGAACCATTTCTGTTCCTGACCGCGGTACCGGCCCTTCCAGATGTTTGGCACCAATTCATGCGGCAGATCATAGGGCAGCCAACCTTCGGTCTGTGTCACAACCGACACTGAATTTGGCGACACTCCGATTTCTTCCTCAAGCTCTCGTAGGGCGGCGACCTCGGCGTGTTCGCCTTTTTCAACGCCACCTTGGGGCATCTGCCATGCATCTTGGTCGCGATCGCGGCGCTGCCCGACAAAGACATGGCCGTCCGCATTTATCAGCATAACACCCACGCAAGGGCGATAGGGCAGTTTGGCGATTTCTTCGGGGGTCATGGGGCGGCCTTTGGATTGCATCGGTTCAGCGCGGACCTAGCACAAAAAACGCCCCTGTGTATATTGGCTTACGCAGCGTTGTGCGTGACAGAAGCGGACGCTTAAGATGAAGTCAGCCGCAACATCCCCATCCACCCGAAAGGTTCGCCCTATGTCCGACTATCCTCACCTGCTGGCCCCGCTTGATCTGGGCTTTACTACGTTGAAAAACCGCGTGCTGATGGGGTCGATGCACACGGGGCTTGAGGAAACTGGCGACTGGAACCGCGTCGCGGAGTTTTACGCGACAAGAGCGCGCGGGGATGTGGGGCTTATGGTGACAGGCGGCATCGGGCCAAATCCCGAAGGGTCAGTGGCCCACGGTGCCGCGATGATGACCTCGCAAAAGGATGTCGATAACCACAGCATCGTCACCCAACGTGTACACGAGGCAGGCGGCAAGATTGCGATGCAGATCCTGCACGCAGGTCGCTATGCGTTCAGCCCGAATTGTGTTGCCCCTTCGGCGATCAAATCCCCGATTTCAATGTTCGCCCCCAAAGAGCTGGATGCCGAAGGCATCGAAAAGCAAATCAGCGACATCGCTGCCTGCGCCCTGCGTGCCAAGCAAGCAGGCTATGACGGCGTCGAAATCATGGGCTCCGAAGGCTATTTTCTAAACCAGTTCTTGGTCACCCACACCAACAAGCGCGACGATGAATGGGGCGGGTCCTACGAGAACCGCATGAAGTTGCCTGTCGAAGTGGTGCGCCGCGTTCGCGAAGCTGTCGGCCCCGATTTCATCCTGATCTACCGGTTGTCGATGATCGACCTAATCCCTAACGGATCAACCTTTGATGAGGTCTTACAACTGGCCGAAGCGGTTGAAGCTGCTGGTGCTACCATCATCAATACCGGCATCGGCTGGCACGAGGCGCGCATTCCGACGATTGCGACCTCCGTACCGCGTGCCGCATTTGCTTGGGTCACGAAAAAGCTGATGGGTCAGGTGGGCATTCCGCTGATCACGTCGAACCGTATCAACACGCCGCAAGTGGCCGAGGACGTATTGGCCGATGGCTGCGCCGACATGGTGTCGATGGCGCGCCCCATGTTGGCTGATGCGGATTTCGTGGCCAAGACAATGGCGGGAAAAGCCGATCAAATTGCGCCCTGTATCGCCTGCAATCAGGCCTGTCTGGACCACACCTTTGGTGGGAAAATCTCAAGCTGTCTGGTCAATCCGCGTGCCTGCTACGAGACCGAGTTGAAAGTAGAGCCAACGCAGAACGTCAAAGCAATCGCAGTTGTCGGCGCTGGCCCTGCGGGTCTGTCCGCTGCAATTACCGCAGCCGAACGCGGCCACAAGGTCACGATCTTTGACCGCGCGTCAGAAATTGGCGGGCAGTTGAACCTTGCCAAGCAGGTCGCGGGAAAAGAGGAATTCTGGGGCCTTGTTGATTGGTATCGCGCGATGGTCGCGGAATATGGCATCACCGTGAACCTGAGCACCGAAGTGTCAGCCAACGATCTGGGTGATTTCGACGAGGTGATCATCGCTACGGGCGTTGTGCCGCGCGATCCACAGATACCCGGGCAGGACGCGGGCAATGTGGTCAGCTATATCGACATTCTGAACGGCAAGGTCAAAGCTGGCAAAAAAGTCGCCGTGATCGGCGCAGGCGGCATTGGCTTTGATGTCTCCGAACATCTGGTCCACGACGGCGACAGCACTACAACGAACATTCCCGAATGGATGAAGGAATGGGGCGTCACCGACCCTGCCGAGCACCGCAGCGGTCTGGCCCCCGAAGGCCCGCAACCCCATGCACCGGCGCGCGAGGTCACGATGCTGCAGCGCAAGGCGACGAAAGTTGGCAAAAGCTTGGGCAAGACAACAGGCTGGATTCACCGTGCATCACTGACCATGAAGAACGTCCAGATGATCGGCGGCGTGAATTATGAAAAGATCGACGCCGACGGTCTGCACATCAGCTTTGGCGAAACCCGCGAGAAGCCCCAGTTGATCGAGGCGGATACGATTGTGCTGTGCGCAGGCCAACTGTCGGATCGGTCCCTTGCCGATGCGCTTGAGGCGAAAGGTATCACCTGTCACGTCATCGGCGGTGCGGATGTCGCAGCAGAGCTGGACGCCAAACGCGCGATCGATCAAGGCACGAGATTGGCCGCAGCACTGTAATAAAATAGGTGGGCCAAGCAGCCCACCTTATGCTGCCCTAGCCGAGCATTTATTCAACCGTTATTGTGATTACCTCGGACATGATCGGAGGCTCGTGGGGCGTATGGCTCCAATCGCCCAACACCAATTGGAGTGTGTGGGTTCCGGGTGCCAGTTCCACCATCGCTTCGGACTGACCGCCACCATAGTGAATATGGGTTTCGTCCGCAGGGAGTGCCATCTTCACCGCTTCCGGGTCGTCAGTTCCGAAGGGCGCACTGTCGATCACCAGATGGTGGTGGCCTGTCATCTCTTTCTCGACGCCGGCGGGGGCAATGCCCATGCCCTGCAAACCGAATTGCACCTTGACCGGCGATGAGACTGTCGCCCCGTCCATCGGCGAGATAATATATTGCACTGCGTCAGGGTTCGATGGCGTCGGTCCCTCCGCGTAAACTGGAAATGATAGGAACGTCAAAAGAGCAGCAGTTTTTAACAGATGTTTCATCATGATCCTCCTTCAAGAGATTCTTGATGATAGCACAGTTTCAAATCGTTCAAGCGACCAAGCTATTGTGGTCGACAACCCGAGGAGCGCTTGCGCATCGGGTGCAGTCTGTCAGAATATGCGATGTGTCAGCTAATAGCCCGGGTTCCCCTCATGCCGATTTGCGTTTTTGATATCTTTGCCGACGGGACAACCTCAGTTCCGACCGATACGAACCTGACCGGCCCCGGTGCCTATCGTTGGTGGCACTTCGATCTGACCGACGAAATGCTGGGACCTTGGGTGCGCGAGCATCTGCATGAAATTCCCGCCGGGTCGCTGATCCAGAAACAAACCCGCCCCCGCTGTGACCGGTTTGATAGCGGGCTGATCCTGAACCTGCGTGGCATCAATATGAATGCGGGGCAAGATGCCGATGAAATGGTGTCGGTACGGATGTATGTTGAATCCGACTTGCTGATCACAGTGCGCCGCAAAAAGGTATTTGCGATCGACGCTATCCGCCAGTTGGCCGAAGCCCAAAAAGCGCCCCCCAGCCCAGCTAAATTTCTTGAGAACCTGGTGGGGCGTTTGACCCTTCGAGTTCAGGAACATGTTGCGAGCATTGACGAGCAGACTGAATTCTTTGAGATCGATCTAGAAGACATGGAAACCAAAATGCCGCGCGAACTTCCCGAAACGCGGCGTAGCGTGATCCGGTTGCGGCGGTATCTTGGCCCGCAACGCGCCGCGCTCAGCAAACTTGCAGAACTTGATATCCCGATCATCCCGCAAGACAGCCAGCTTGAGCTGCATGAACAGGCCAACAGCGCCCTGATCGCGGTCGAGGAACTGGACGAGCTGCGCGAGCGGCTTGTGTCGGTGCAAGAAGAACATGATGCCCATGTCGCCCAACGCCAAGCGCGCCATGGGTATGTATTATCTTTGGCGGCAGCGATTTTCCTGCCGCTTGGGTTTCTCACCGGACTGTTTGGCGTGAACGTTGGCGGAATGCCCGGCATGGGTCATCCTTGGGCGTTCGCCGTCCTGTGTCTGGGGATGACGGCCTTGGCTGTGTTGATGTTTGCGGCGCTTAGATGGGTGCGCTGGATATAAAGGGCCGCGATTCGGCCTACTGTTTCAGTGTTTCCGTGCCGCGAACGATCCATGCAATGACCTTGCTACTGTCCCACCTCTGCCGTGATCCTGCCTGATTTGGCCACCATACCAATCCCAACGCAGATGATTAAAAGGGGACGGCAATGGACCGCCTGACAGAAATGGAAGCATTCGCCACAGTTGTGGATCAGGGTGGTTTTACGGATGCCGCCAAAAAGATGGGCATCTCAAAATCCGCTGTATCCAAACATGTGTCGTCGCTTGAGGCACGGCTTGGTGCGCGGTTGCTTAACCGGACGACCCGTCGGGTCAGCCCCACAGAAATCGGCCTTGCCTATTATGACCGTGCCCGCCGCGTGTTAAATGATGCAGGCGAAGCGGATGCGCTGGTTACATCCATGCAATCGGCCCCCGCTGGTCTGCTGCGCATTTCGGTTGCAACGGATTTCGGGGTCAACCACCTGTCGCCTGCCCTGTCCGGTTTCTTGGAAGAATTTCCGGACATCACCGTCAACATGGTGCTGAATAACCGTTTCGTTGAACTTATCAGCGAAGGTTTCGACATGGCTGTCCGCATCGGAGAGTTGGAGGACAGCACCCTGCGTGCTCGTAAGCTGACCGAAACCACAAAGCGAATGATTGCCAGTCCCGGGTATTTCGAGAAATACGGCCGCCCTGGGAAAATCGACGATCTGAATGATCACAAACTGCTGCATTATTCGAACCAATCCAGTGGCAACATGTGGAAGCTCACATCCCCCTCAGGCGAAAAGCGTCAGGTGCGGACCGCTGGCTGGCTATCGGTCAATGATGGGCAATCCCTGCTGAACGCCGCCGTCTCGGGCCTTGGCATCGCATATCTGCCCAGTTTTCTATACGCCGACGCGATGGAAAAGGGTCTGGTCGAAGACGCCATCCCTGATCTGCCGCTCGAAACCCAAGGCATCTATGCGGTCTACCCGCCCGGCCGTTTCACACAGCCCAAGGTCCGCGCATTTATTGATTTTCTGGTCCACGCCTTTGCCGACAAAGGCCCAACTGACTGGTAACCCCGAACACCACATCCCCTCGGTGCACTTGATCTGATTCAATCAGATCGCCCCCCCTATCTGAAAAGGTAGCGGGGGATTTTTCTTTGCTGAGTCTTAATCTTGAGACAGCAATATCACTTCGACCCTGCGATTGGCCTCGCGGCCTTGCGCGGTTAGATTGGACGCCACAGGGGAAAGATAGCCCATACCCTGTGCTTCGATCTGGGTGGGCGGAATATTATAGTTCTGGGTCAGCCTGTCGCGCACGGCGGCCGCTCGGCTACGCGACAATGCAATGTTCGGCTCCAGCCCTCCGACGCTATCGGTATGACCCACCAATGCAATGCGCACCGTTGGCTGATTTTTCAGGAACGCCGCAAGCCGCTCGAGTGCGGCATCCCCTGCCGACCCTAATGTCGCCGTACCAGACCCGAAATCAAGCCCAGACAAAACCGCATGTCCTTGGTTGACCAGCGCATCGGCCAGATCATTTCCATCCACTGCCAACAAAGGCGTTTGATCGTCTGGGAACGGGGTTTCTGATTGGCCTGAAGATCCTACCTGAATAATCTGGACATACGCTGATGTTGGCGCGGTGCTGGCAAGCACAGTCACGACAGATGTTGGGGCTGACAACGGGCCCTGAACAGCGGTGACGAACTGATAGGCCCGAATGTTGACGTACATATTCGGGCCGGGCAGCGTCTCGGTCGCAAAGCGAAAATCAAAACCGCCACAGACCGCTGCGGTACAATCCAGCACAACCTCATATCCTTCTGCCACAAGTTGCGACCGAAGCGGGCGCAGCACCTGAAGCGGCGTCAGGCCGGCCGCCTCTAGTCTCCATGCCGACCGCGCGACGTCGCCCTCAATAGTAACCGTTTCAAGGGTTCCGCTTTCAAACGGGTTGATTGGCGCGGAATAACTGTCGGGTCCGGTATTGCGCTCGACCGTCAGCCGCGCGGCTTGCGGCAACGCCAACTCTAACGCGCCGGCTTGGGACACCAAGGCCAGCCAAACCAAGGCAGTGGCACGCACAATCATCTGAATTGCGCGTGGTAGGCTTCGTTCGGCTTCATGTTGGTGGCACTGGCGACCCGGTTGGTCATGTTAAAGAATGCCGCAACCGATGCGATGTCAAAGATATCGCGGTCCGTGAAACCGACATCGCGCAGCGCCTGACGGTCGGCTTCGGTCGTCTTGGCGCTTGCGACTGTCAGGTTTTCGGAAAATTCCAGCATCGCGGTTTGACGCGCATCCAGCTCAGCAACGCGCCAGTTCATCACCATCTGTTCGCCCAAGATCGGATTGCCCGACAATTGCCGTACTGCAGCCCCGTGTGCCGTCAGGCAATAGTAACATTTGTTCACGGACGACACTACGACCGCGATCATTTCGCGTTCTAGCTTGGACAGGTTAGACGCGCCCAGCATCAGATCGTTGTACATCGCGGTAAAGCTGTTCAGCTTGTCGATATCGAACGCGTAGGTCTGCAAGACATTGGGGATCATCCCCAGTTTTTCCTGACAGACATCAAAATATTTCTGGGTCGCTTCGGGCAGCGGATCGACCATTGGCAGATCAAGGGCGGTCGGGGCGTCGGTGGCCATCGGATGGATCCTTTATTCAGGGGATTGACGGTAATGATAGTCGCCCACATGCGCAAAGCCTAGCCCCTGATAAAGCCGGTTCGCCGGCGCATTGGCCTTTGTACAAAGAACCGCCATGTGCGTCGCCCCTTGGGCCTGCGCCCACATTGCCGCACGGCGCATCATCCATTTTCCGACGCCCATGCTGCGCTGGTGTTCAAGCACCTCGACGGCGTGCACCATGCACACCCCGTCGTGGATTGCGGCAAAGGCGACACCGCCAGGCTTTTCCTTCCAACGCGATAAGATCGCAGTTTTTTGCGCGGCGCGGCGCATCACATTGATGCGGGCCGGACCGATGCCACCCTTAGCCCAAATCTCAAGCATGATTGCCAGAGGTTCCCAAATCTCGAATGCGGTCACTGGCGGAATTGGCACGTCGGTCAGCTTTTCCACCGGCAAAACGTACATGTTGACCGGATCAATGATATCATAGCCCCGTGCCGCCAATTCCGCGTCCAGCGCTTCGTCGCCGTGTCGGATCATAAAAATCGGCGTCTGATTTAGGGTGCGCATAGCGATTTCCGCAACCCCGATATCCGCATCAGGCAATGCGCGGGTCGCAGCAGATGCACGTTTTCCACCGCCTTGCCCGTCGCGCAAGGTCCAGCCGTTTTCTGTCCAGCGCCGCGCTGCGGGCCACGTGTGGTCAACAACTTCGAAAAGCTGCGAGATATCCGGCGTCATGGAAAGGCTGCCTGCAAAGTTCGCATGGCGGCGTCGATCTCTTCCTGATCGTTGCCTCGGACAACGATATGCGCACCATATTTGCCATCCTTCTGAAATGGATATGATCCAATGGACAGGGTCGGGTGATCCTTGGCGACCTGGCCCAATGGTCCCGCGATGTCGCCTTCTCCGCGATCAATCCGCATGGTCGCGCTGATCAGCGGCGCGCCACCAGTGAGTGTGGGCAGAACTGTGGCGACCATAGCCTCGAACACGGCTGGCACGCCCGCCATCACATGCACGTTCTCAAGCTTGAAACCGGGTGCAGCAGAAACCGGATTGTCAATCAAAGTCGCATCATCAGGAATACGGGCCATGCGCAACCGTGCCTCGTTTAATTCGGTCCCTGATTTGGCGTAGTGGGTTGCCAGAATTTCGCGGGCGTCGTCACGCACTTCGATATGCCTATCAAAGGCAGTCGCAATACAGTCAGCCGTGATGTCATCATGGGTCGGCCCGATGCCGCCGCTGGTAAAGACATTGTCATAGATTTTCGACATCGCTTGTACGGCAGCAATAATCGTGCCGTGCTCATCCCCGATCACGCGTACCTCTTTCAGGTCTATGCCGACGCTGGTCAATTGCCCTGCTAGGTGGTGCATGTTGCTGTCGCGTGTGCGCCCGGACAGGATTTCATCGCCGATAACAATCATTGCTGCTGTGGGGTTTGGCATTGGCCTGTCTCCTTGAGGGGGCTGTGATTGAGGTATAGGTCACACCCCATGCGCTTTCAAACTGAACTTGTCCCCGCCCGCCTGATCCGACGCTACAAAAGGTTTCTGGCCGATTGCACGCTGGACGATGGCCGCGAGGTTACGGCCCATTGTGCAAACCCCGGATCAATGATGGGGCTGGCAGAACCAGGCATGCGGATCTGGCTGGAACCCAATGACGATCCCAAACGCAAGCTGGGCTATGGCTGGCGGTTGGTTGATCACGAAAACGGTCACTTCACGGGCGTTGATACCGCGCTGCCGAACCGCGCGGTCAAGGCCGCCTTGATCGCCGGGCAGGTGCCCGCGCTGTCAGATTACAGGACCGTCAGGCCAGAAGTGAAATATGGTGAAAATTCGCGGATCGATTTCCTTTTGACGCAAGCTGGCCTGCCCGACGCCTATGTCGAGGTGAAATCCGCGACCCTTTCACGCACACCCGGGTTGGTTGAATTTCCCGATAGCGTCACAGCACGCGGGGCGAAGCATCTGGGCGAATTGGCCCATATGGCGCGACTGGGGCACCGCGCCGTTCTGCTGTATCTGGTGCAGCGAACAGATTGCACCGCATTTGCTGTGGCAGCCGATATTGACCCCAAATATGCAGCCGCTTTCGCGAATGCCCGGGCCGCTGGACTAGAAACATTGATCATTAGCACCCAAATCACCCCTGAACAGGTTACTTTAGGCACTGAGTTACCCCTAAAGGGTTGACCTACACTGGCCCTTGGACCATCCCAAATGAAACAATTTAGACCTACGGAGATACCGGTGATGAATGAACACCGAGGACGCCAGACAAAAGACGGCATTCGCATTTACGACCCATCGGATTTTGCAGGTATGCATGCTGCCGGAAAGCTTGCCGCGCAGATCCTCGATGAGGTCGCAGCGCATGTTTTCGTTGGTCAAACCACAGGGGCCATCGACGGCCTGATCACCCAGATGGTCGAGGACGCAGGCGCCAAATCGGCCACGATCGGGTACAAGGGGTATCAGCACGCAAGCTGCATTTCGATCAACCACGTCGTATGTCATGGCATCCCCAGTGACAAAAAGCTCAAGGATGGCGACATCCTGAACATCGACGTTACGGTAATTGTCGACGGTTGGTTTGGCGATACGTCACGTATGTATGTCGCGGGCAAGCTGGCCCGCAAGGCCGAGCGTTTGATCGAAGTTACCCATGATGCATTGATGCGCGGCATCGAAGTAGTCAAACCCGGCAACACGTTCGGCGACATCGGCCACGCCATCCAAAGCTTTGTAGAAAGCCATCGGATGAGCGTCGTCACCGATTTCTGCGGGCACGGTTTGGGCCGCGTTTTCCATGCGCCGCCAAATGTTTTGCACTATGGCCGTCCCGACACCGGGGCCATTCTTGAACCGGGGATGTTCTTTACGATTGAGCCGATGGTAAATCTGGGCCGTGCTGAGACCAAAGTGTTGGCAGATGATTGGACGGCGGTAACCCGCGACAAATCACTATCCGCGCAATTTGAACATTCCATCGGCGTGACAGAAACGGGTTACGAGATTTTCACCCTGTCGCCCGCCGGAAAATTCCACCCGACCTATTCCCAAGACTAGGCCTTGCGCTTGGCCATCTTCAGTTCGATCACGGCCCACAAAACGCTGCCTGCATAGGCAAAGCAGCAGATCACAAGCGTGGCCCATGGGAAGCTGACCAGACAGGCGATAAAGCCGGTAAAGAAGATCAGGAAATAGGTAACGTTGCTGCGCGAGAAGCTGACGGATTTGAACGACCAGGTTGGAATACGGCTGACCATGACCCAGCCGACCAACACAATATACAGACACGCCAAGAAATCCGGCATCGCGGCGCCTGGGCCAAATGCATAGGGCAGATAGATCGGCAACATCACCAGCATTGCGCCTGCAGGCGATGGCACACCGGTGAAATATCCGCCGTCGTCCAATGTGTTTTTGGTGCGCGAATCCACGTTGAACCGTGCCAGCCGCATGACGCAGCAGATCGCAAACACCAGCACCGCCAACCAGCCCGCACGATAGAAATCCTGCAAGCCCCAGAAATACACCACCAAGGGCGGTGCCACGCCAAAATTGACGAAATCCGCAAGGCTGTCCAGCTCGGCACCGATTTTGCTGTCGCTGCCCAGATAGCGCGCAGCACGCCCGTCCATGCCATCCAGAATACAGGCCACGGTGATCAGAAACACCGCCAGCGTGAATTTACCCTCGGCCGCGAAACGGATCGCTGAAATCCCCGCGCAGATCGCGGCAACGGTCAGCATGTTCGGCAACAGCTGAAGCAGTGAAAATTCGGCTTTTGCCTTGTCGGTGGGCACGGGGGATTGTTCAGACATTTACGACAGCTCTGCCAATACTGTCTCGCCAGCCACCATTGTCTGGCCAATGCTTACCCTGGGTTCGACGCCTTCGGGCAGATAAACATCCACACGCGACCCGAAACGGATCAAGCCGAAACGCTGACCCGCCTGCGTGTGTGCGCCGGGGTTCGTAAAGCAAACGATGCGGCGCGCCACAAGGCCCGCAATCTGCACAACAGCAATGTCGCGGCCATCGGCCATCTTGATCCGCAGGCTGTTGCGTTCGTTATCTTTGCTTGCCTTGTCCAGCGACGCATTCAAGAACTTTCCGGCACGATAGGCAATTTCAGTGATCTCGCCAGCTACAGGCGCACGGTTCACGTGGCAGTTAAAGACGTTCATAAAGACGCTGACACGGGTCAAAGGCGTATCGGCCATCCCCAACTCGGCCGGGGGAACGGCAGGTTCGATAAGTGAAATGATACCATCGGCTGGGCTGATGACCAGATTGTCGCCCTTTGGGGTGACACGTTCAGGATCGCGGAAAAAGTAATAGCACCAAACGGTTGCCCCGACGCCGACCCAGCCAAGGAAATCGGCTAGCAGGAATAGGACCAACGTGATCGCAGCAAAGATCGCCACAAACTTGCGCCCCTCGGGATGCATTGGCTTGATAAAGGTGCTGGTCATGCTCAGGCTCATGGGGGCGTCTTTCTGTTGGAATAATTGACTAGCTCATAGGCGTATGCGGGGTAAATGCAAAGCCTCAACAGTTTTTCGGTTAGGTCACGTTTAAAAGAGTGATCCATGTGTCGCCATATTTTCTTTTGTCGATCCGCGTAAATCCGTCGGGCGGGTCCATCGCTGCGTTCTCTTCCCAAACGATCATCGCATCTTTGGAAAGCCAGCCACCGGCCAGCGCTTTGGCCAGCGCCACCTGCCCCATCCCTTTGCCATAGGGCGGATCGACAAAGACCAGATCAAAGGGCGCTGCAATCCAATCGCCAAGCGTGGTGGCATCAGACCGCATCAATGTCGTGTCATCCTCTGCCCGCAGTTTCTTGACGTTTTCTGTTATCAGCCTTTGCGCAACTCGCCCGTTTTCAACAAAGACCACTTGCTGCGCACCTCGCGACAGGGCCTCAAGCCCCAATGCACCGGTGCCCGCGAAAAGGTCCAAAACCCGCGCACCGTTTATAACGTTATGCGACGCCAGCATCGAAAATAGGCTTTCGCGCACTCGGTCGGATGTCGGGCGCAAATGCGCGTCGGAATCGCCTTTTCCGACCTCGACCAAATGTGTGCCACGTGATTTTCCCGCGATGATCCTCATGCCTTTAACAGTGCTTTCAAGTCCGTATCGGGGTTCTCGATCAGTTCGGGCGCGGGGGATTTTCCAGCCTCGATCAGTCGCCGCCCGATCATGAACGCGCGCGGATCATTCATGGCATCGACGGCCAACAATTCAGGCCCTTTGTAATACCAAAAAGCGACAGAATCTTCGTCCGTCCGGCGGGTGATCACACGGTCATATCCGGTATTCAGCCCTGCGATCTGCAATTTCACATCATACTGGTCTGACCAGAACCACGGCTTTGCGACATATGATTTATCTGCGCCCATAATGTTTTCCGCGACACATTCGGCCTGATCGATAGCGTTTGGCACCGATTCCAACCGGATGCGCGTATCGCGATAGGGGAACGACGTGCAGTCGCCAGCTGCCCAGACATGTGGCGCTGAGGTACGGCCGTGGCTGTCTGTCTTGATGCCATTTTCGATCTCGATCCCCGCTGCTTGGGCAAGGTCGATACCGGGGGCGATGCCCACGCCGACAATCACGAAATCAACGGGCAGTTCAGAACCGTCCGACAAGCGCGCTGCGGTAACACGGGTGTCGCCGACCAGACGTTCAAGCCCGATGCCTTCGCGGATGTCCACGCCATGGGACCGATGCAGATCACGGAAAAAATCCGATGTTTGCGGGGCCGCGACACGCTGCAGGATACGATCGCACATTTCAACCAACGTGACGTTTAACCCCAGCTTGGCTGCGACCGACGCCGCCTCGAGCCCGATGTAGCCACCACCGACGATCAACACGCTCGCTTCTTTGGTGAACCGGGGCGCCATCGCATCCACATCGGCAAGGTCACGCACGACATGAACGCCGTCCAATGCGCCGCCAATTTTGGCGGGCAAGCGGCGCGGGACCGATCCGGTGGTTAGAACCAGATCATCATAGGCCATATCATCACCGTTTACCCGAATAGTCTGGGTCGCAGTGTCGATGCTGTCGACATGGGTGCCAAGCATCAGATCAATATCGTATTCGCTGTAGAAACTTTCGGGCCGCAGAAACAAGCGCTCAAGCGTCATGTCGCCCAATAGATAAGCCTTTGACAGCGGCGGGCGTTGATAAGGAGGGACGTTTTCAGACCCGATCAGGGTCACCTTGCCCTCAAAGCCGGAATTGCGCAGCTTGGCCACACAGGATGACCCGGCTTGCCCTGCCCCGATCACAACAACATGTCCCATCCTATGCCCCCAACTAAAAAAACCGGTTTCCTGCCCGCGCCCAAAGCCTATATCTAAGCCAGAGACAAACGCAATGACATGGAAGGTCACGCATATGACGATTTCTGAAGGTGATACGCTGCCGGATGCTACACTGATGCAAATGGGTGCCGACGGCCCCTCGCCTGTCCAAATGGCTGACAAGTTGAAAGGCCGCAAGGTCGTGGTATTCGCGGTTCCCGGTGCTTTCACGCCCACCTGCCATTCCGCGCACGTGCCCAGCTTTATCCGGACCAAAGACCAGTTTGCAGCCAAGGGCGTAGACGAAATTATTTGCGTGTCCGTCAATGACCCCTTTGTAATGCAAGCATGGGGCGATGCGACAGGTGCTTCGGCTGCGGGCATCACAATGTTGGCCGATGGCAACAGCGCCTTTACCAAAGCGATTGGCATGGATTTCACAGCCGAACCTGTTGGCCTGATGGCGCGATCCAAGCGCTATGCGATGCTGGTTGACGACGGCAAGGTAAGCCTGTTCCAAGCCGAGGAAAGCCCCGGCGTGTGCGAAACATCCGGTGGCGAGGCGCTACTGGATAACATGTAGTTGACCCTTAGGTCCTGAACGCGAAACGCAGCCCTCCGATACCGGGGGGCTGCGTTTTTCTCGGTTAGCAAAGTGGGTTACTTCGCCTGCCCCATCAATCCATCCATCTTGCGCGCCAACTTGGCGTCGAGCGCGCTTAGTCCGTCCACATCGTGAGTGGTCAGCGTCACAACTACCTTGTTGTAGACGTTCTCCCATTCGGGGTGATGCCCCCATTTTTCAGACCAGATCGCGGCGCGGGTCATCCAGCTAAATGCATCGGCAAAATCGTTGAACTTGAACGTCTTGATGATCGCATCCCGGTCATCTACCATTTCCCAGCCTGTGGCAAACAAAGGGGCGAGAACAGTTTTCCGGGTCTCATCGCTTAATTTTTCGCTCATTGTTGCTCCTTAATATTCGCCCGCTTAAAGGGGCCATAGTCTGTAAGTATCTCGATCTCTTCATCCACTGCAGCGCGTTCCTGTCGCAGAAAATCGCCAACAGCGCGGGCAAAACCTTCATCGCGCATCCAGTGCAGAGACCATGTTGCAGTCGGCAGATAGCCGCGCGCCAATTTGTGTTCGCCTTGAGCACCGGCCTCTACGGTTGCCAACTTCATATCGATCGCGATGTCGATTGCGCGGTAATAGCACAATTCGAAATGTAGGAACGGATGGTGCTCGCTGCACCCCCAGTATCGCCCAAATAACGCGTCAGCCCCGATAAAATTCAGCGCACCGGCGACCCACCGCCCATCGCGCCGCGCCAGCACCAACGCCAAATCGTCGCGAAGCGTTTCTTGGGCAATATCAAAAAATTGTCTTGTCAGATAAGGCGTGCCCCATTTGCGCGCCCCGGTGTCTTGATAAAACTGCCAAAACGCGTCCCAGTGTTCAGGTTCGATCTGGTTACCTGTGAAGGTTTCAATCGTCCCGCCAAAATCCTGCGCCTGCAGGCGTTCTTTTCGTATGTTTTTGCGTTTGCGTGAGCTGAGCGTGGTAAGGAAACCGTCGAAATCGGCATAGTCATGGTTTTGCCAATGGAACTGCTGGCTTTTGCGCGCCATCAGACCAAGGTCTTGGGCCGCTATCGCCTCGGATTCGGTGCAGAACGTCACGTGCAGAGATGACAAGCCGTTGTTGTCGGTCAGTTGCACAGCGCCTTGGATCAACGCGGCCATGGCTGCGTCCTCGAACCCCGGTCGGGTCAAAAACCGACGTCCGGTGGCAGGGGTATGGGGCACAGCGATTTGCAGCTTAGGGTAATAGCGCCCGCCTGCCCGTTCCAGCGCATGTGCCCAGCTGTGGTCAAAGATGTATTCGCCCTGACTATGGGACTTGGCATACATCGGCGCGACGCCGATCACCTGGCCATCGATCGACGCTGTCAGGTATTGCGGCTGCCAGCCTGTACCGGGACCGACGCTGCCGCTGTCCTCCAACGCGGAAAGAAAGCGGTAGGTGGTGAACGGGTCATTCGGTCGCGCGCCGTCCGTCGCTTCAGGGCAAGCGCAGGCATCCCAAGCGGCCTGACCGATGTCGGCGATCTTGGGAAATATTCTGATTTCGACTTCTTGTGCGCTCATTCGGATATCCCGGTTGCCATGGGTCTAATCTGTGGCCAAAGCGCCGGGGTTCAAGCGGGTCGCAGAGCGTCATAGCCCTCAAATGTGATATTGTCGGCGTATTGCCGCGCTGTCGCTTCGATTTCAGCGTTAAGGACTGTCCAGCAGTTCACCATCGCGCCGGCCTTTCGCAACTCGGTCACACGAGGGCGCGACAGGTCGTCCACCTCGTGACTGATAAAGGATGCGCCCGTCCGGCTATAATCAGGTATCTCACGCAGGTGGTCGCAGGTTGCCTTTGGCAGCGGCCAATCCGCATAGCGATAAGCGCTGGTGACGATCCCCCGCGTTAGATCCGGCGCAAGCTGGGCCATTCTGGCGACGGAATGCGGGTTGAATGACATAACCGCCACATCGCCGGCGTACCCTTGCAAGGCTTTAGCTGTTGCGACTTCAAGCGAGCCAATGGCATCGCCCATTGCACCATCCTGATCCTTGATCTCGACCAATAGTGGGACGCGTCCATCGATCAACGTTAAAATTTGCGGCAGGGTTTGAATAGTGTCTGCGCCGCCTTTCAACTTGATCAATGCCAGCGCGTCGGCAGTGAGCTGCTGAACCGCGCCTGCCTCAGCGGTCAGCCGGTCCAGCGCATAGTCATGGAAAACCATTGCATGGCCATCCGAACTAAGCTGGACATCCAATTCAATCGCATACCCACGTTCAATCGCCGCACGAAACGCGGCCGGGCTGTTTTCAGGCCGACCCGCGTTCAGATCGTGAAAGCCACGGTGGGCAAACGGGGCTTTTACAAGAGAAGTTGGAAAGGTCATTCGATTTCGAAGATGCCTTCGATTTCGACGGCAACACCCAAGGGCAAGGATGCCGCAGAAACCGCTGACCGCGCGTGCCGCCCAGCATCACCCAATGCTTCAACCAAGAAGTCGGATGCGCCATTGATCACCTTCGGCTGATCCGTGAAATCAGCGGTAGAGTTCACAAATCCTGTTAGCTTGACCACACGCACCAGACGTTCGATGTCGCCATCGCAGGCAGCTTTGACTTGGGCCAACAGGCTGATTGCGCAAGTTTTTGCGGCGGCCGCACCGGCTGCTACATCCATTGTATCGCCCAGCTTACCAAGGATCAGACCGTCCGGACCATTCGAAATCTGACCAGAAACATACACGATTTTCCCCGTTTTGACGAAAGGCACATAGTTGGCCGCAGGGGCAGGCGCGTCTGGCAATGTGACACCAAGGTTGCTTAGGCGTTGGGTAATGCTCATGGGGTTTTTCCTTTGAAGTCATATAGATTTTGAGACCACGTTAACGCCGCACCAGCCAAACTGAAAGGGGTCAAAAAAGCAGCGAATGCTCACTGCTCAAGGTTGAATTGCACCGTTGAAAGATATGTTACTAATTGCATGTGCTGCCCCCATAAAGTGCGCAACTCTTACTGCTTCCTAAGGGTCCGCAATGGTCAAGGTTTTCGCAACTTACGGTGTCCTGCGGAAGCTTACAGTTCTTACTTTGGTCACGGGCCTTGTAGCGTGTAGCGGTTCCTTCAATGTGTCGTTCAGGGTTTTGGACCGGCAGCATCGCGGTTTGCAATCAATACGGTGATTGGGTTTGCAGGCTTGGTTGACGCCGCCAGCGAATTCAAAGTGCCCGAGCACGACACCGATTTTGGCGAAACGCTGTATGTCTGGGGCGTTGGAGAAGGTCCGTATTACGAACTGCCAATTATCGGGCCCGCGACACGTCCTGATGTGGCAGGCCGCCCCTCTTAATACACCGCAGTCGCGTCTCGGTTTGCTCGTGGAACCCCTGCTGGCGGACGAGCTGGTTCCTGCCTCATCTTTTCAGACGATACTTGAGGATATCGGGTCGGAATACGGCTTTGTCGATTGGGGCCCGGAATTCACGCATATGCATGCCACTTCCTTACCTCATCTGACGAATCCAAGCCGTGCGTTTGGACTTGGCGGGTTGGATGGCGACCATATCGTGAACCGAAGCGCCGCTGCATATCTGCCAACTCGGTCCGCGCAACGCTATCTTGACGCAGAACGGTTGCACCTTGTTGCAGATGCGCCACGATTTTTCTATCCAGCGTGGGTTGTTTGGCGCGAAGATCCAAACCCCGAATTGCTATCGGTCGCGCGGAGTACCTAGAATAACGTTGTGCAAGCCGCTGAAAATATGAACGATCCTCTGGTTGACGAGACATCTATCGGTTAAAACCCATCAACCTGTCACGTCAAATGGATTACAAGCGAGTAATCATCACTTCATTCATGAGTAATTCAAATTTAACTTCCCGGGCCCCCTACCCTAAATCCAGTCTCAGCAGAGATGCTCCTTACCCACTCCTTGGGTTTGGTCACTTCTAAGGGAAAGGATTCCCAAATGAATCAGTTCATGAAAGTTTCGACGGTTTCCGTAATCGCACTGATGGCTGCCGCCCCAGTATTCGCCCAGCAACGCGCTTTGGGCCTTGAGACACTTAATACACAAATCGATGACATCAATCGTGATGTTGAGACCGATTTGGCACGTGGCAACGACGCAGAGCGTTTCGGCCCCAATGGCGTAGCACAAGGCTGGCGCGGTTCGTTCGCTTTGTCCGCATCGGGCACAAGCGGCAACACAGACAACGGTGAAGTTACCGGTGCTGGTCGTCTGACATATGGTATCGGCAGCTGGAACCACCTGGTTGGTTTTGCGATCGAATACGGTGAAGCCAATGGCCAAAAGAACGAAGAAAAGTTCTTTGGTACCTATGAAGGCAGCCGCTATTTCTCTGACCAGTTCTATGCGTTTGGTTTGGCCCGTTACCAGTACGATGGCTATCTGACAGACAACGCCGGTGCACAGATCCCCGGCTCTGAAACAGATGCGTTCTTGGGCTTTGGTCCTGGCTACCGTGCGATCAACAACGAAGGCCAAACATGGCGCATCCAAGCGGGCCCCGGCGTTCGCTATTACAAAGACGTAACCGGCAATTCTGAAACCGAAGTCGGTGCCATCGCATCTTCGCGTTACTTCTATGCCTTCAACGACACAATGTCGTTCACCATGGACACAGACGTCGTCAGCTCCAAGGTAAACACAGTTCTGTCGAACGATGCGGGCATCAACTACAAATTGTCTGACAACCTGTCGACACGCGTCAGCTACCGTACCGACTACAACACCGATCCTATTGGTGCCTTGAAATCCACAGACAACACATTGGGTGTGTCCTTGGTACTTGGCTTCTAAGACAGACTGTCATTTGGTTTCGGGCGGGTTTGTTACCTCGGACCGTCCGAGCCTGACAGAAAGGGGAGATTGGGTTTTACCCAGTCTCCCTTTTTCGCTTTTTGGGTTGGGGCTAGCGGTCGCCTGCACTTGAATTGCCGCGGCCACCCGATGATCCACCGCCAAAAATATCGCGCAGCACCTGATCTAATAGACTGATCGGATTTTGTGGCTGTCGTTTCGGGGCAGGCGCGTACTGTTGAACCGGCGGTGCCTCGACGACGGCGGGGACTGGCATAATCATCGGCAAGGGCCGAACGGGTAAACCCTCGTGCACCCGCTCCATGACTTCTTTCCATATTTCTGTCGGCAACCCGCCGCCCGAAACGCCCGTCAGGGGTGTGTTATCATCATAGCCCATCCAGACACCAGCGACGTAATCAGCAGAGAACCCGATAAACCACGCATCACGATTTGCTTGCGTGGTCCCTGTCTTGCCCGCCAGTTCACGCCCGCCAAACTGCGCCCGTTTTCCGGTGCCCTCTGACACGACTTTTTCCATCATATAAACCAGCTGAAGGGCAGCATCCTCTTGGATCACCCGTTCGCCGATGCCGCCGCCCGTTCCCATCAAAGGCTCGCTATCGCCCTGGAGTTTCAGATCGATCAGACCATAAGGTTTCACGGATGACCCCCCGTTCAGGATGCCCGCATAGGCACCGGTCATCTCAAGAAGGGTGCTTTCAGACGCGCCAAGTGCCAGCGCGGGGCCTGCTGCCAGATCGCTTTTAATGCCAAACTGGGTTGCAACCTCACTGACCAGATCGCGACCGACGCTTTCAGAAACTTTCACCGCAGGAATGTTCAATGAATCCTTGAGCGCTGTTGTCAGGGTCACATTGCCTCTGAAACTATTGGTATAGTTCTTGGGGCACCATTCGCCCGATCCCGCGATGTTCAAGCAGTAGGGCGCATCGTCAATCAGATCATTCGGGGAGTACCCCAGATCCAGCGCTGCTGCATATATGAACGGTTTAAAGGACGACCCCGTCTGGCGCATGGCCTGCGTGGCGCGGTTAAAGGCACCTGCAACCTTGGTTTTACGCCCACCAACCATCGCGCGCACCGCACCATCGGCAGACATCACCACGACAGCGGCCTGCGCTTTGGACCCTGCGCGTACCTTGTTGTCGAAAACCCAGTTCAATCCGGCCTCGGCGGCACGTTGGATGCGCTGATCCAGTGTTGTTTTAATGATGACATCTTCTGTGGTGTTGCGGGTAAAGAATTCCGGCCCCGATGACATAACCCAATCGGCAAAATATCCACCGGCCTCGGCCTCGGCCGCCTCAGACAGTTCAGCCGGGTTGGCGATCGCTTGGTCTGCTTCGGCTTTGGTCAGGTACCCTTGATCCTGCATCAAGCGCACTACGGTGGCGGCTCGGTTTTGCGACCGATCCAGATTGTTCGTGGGCGACAAGGTTGTGGGGGCTGTCAGCAAACCGGCCAGCATTGCACCCTCGGCAGGGCGCAGGGCGGATGCGGGTTTGCCAAAAAAGCGTTGTGCGGCGGCTTCGGCACCGAATGCACCGCCACCCATATAGGCACGGTTCAGATAGATCGACAGGATATCATCCTTGGAGTATTTCGCCTCCATCGCCATGGAATACACCGCTTCCTTGGCCTTGCGCTTGAGGGACGAGCGGCGGCATTGAGCCTCGTATTCTTTTTCGGTCTGCCCCGATGATAAATCAAAGGGTTCACCCAGACACAGCAGTTTGGCGACCTGTTGGGTGATCGTCGATCCACCATGCCCCGACAGCGGGCCACGCCCTTCGGACAGGTTGATGCGTACGGCGGATGCGACTCCGCGCGGCGACACACCAAAGTGGTTGTAGAAACGCTTGTCTTCCGTGGCGATAACCGCGTTCTTTAGATGTTGCGACACGCTAGTGGCTGTCACAACGCCACCGAATTGGTCACCACGCCAGGCGAATACAGCCCCGTTGCGGTCCAACAAGGTTACAGATCCGCGCGCGCGGCCGTCCAACAGCGCTTCGAGCGGGGGCAAGGTGGTATAAAAATAACCAACGGCACTGGCCAGCAAAAGCACTGCCACAATCGCCACCCGCGAAACGATCTTCCAGATAAGATTGAAAATCCAACGGACTAACCCGCTGAAAAAGCCCAAGATGCCGCCGCGGCGCACGGGAGACTTGCGTGCAGGCTTACGTGCGGGTTTCCGCTTCGCAGGAGCCTTTTTGGTGGGCACCTTTTTGGCCGAAGCTTTCGCTTTGCCGCCATATCGCTTGTCAGCGACCATAGGGCGCTGCTTCTTGGGTGAATCACTCATTTGGCTGCTCGCTCGACCATTATTTTTCGCACTCTATCCTGCCTAGCCGGGATTGTTTAGCACAGAGGCAAGAAGTGATTGTCGATTTTGTGATTAATTTTTAATCACCGATAGGATTATGCACATATTTTAGGCACCTCACCCCATGCAGGTGCCCGCCTCGCGCCCTTTGGCCTTTCTTATCTGACCAGAGTCCCGCTTTTCTTCTGAGGCATCACGCAGGAACAACCTGCATTCCAAAAGAGGGACTTTAGGTGAAACTCATCATAGCAACAATTAAGCCTTTCAAGCTTGAAGAGGTCCGCGAAGCGCTGACCGAAGCGGGCGTGCGCGGGCTGATGGTAACAGAAATCAAAGGCTTTGGTGCCCAGTCTGGCCACACAGAAATCTATCGCGGCGCCGAATACGTCGTGAATTTTGTACCCAAGGTGAAACTTGAATTGGTCGTCGCCGACGCACAGGCCGATCAGATGGTCGAAACCATTACTCGCACCGCCCACACCGGCAAAATCGGTGATGGCAAAATCTTTGTGCTCGATGTCGAGCAGGCCGTGCGTGTGCGCACCGGTGAAACCGGCGAAGACGCAATTTGACCCTAAACGCTTGAGGAAACGACGAAATGAAATCACGAACTCTCCTTCCCATGGCCGCAGCGGCAGCGCTACTGCCGACACTGGGCTTTGCACAAGACGCCGAATTTGCGAGCGCGTCCGAGACTGCATTCATCTTCAACACATTGCTGTTCTTGATCGGTGGCTTCCTTGTCTTTTGGATGGCCGCTGGCTTTGCCATGCTCGAAGCCGGTCTTGTCCGGTCCAAGAACGTGACAACACAGCTGACAAAGAACATCGCGCTGTTTTCGCTGGCTGCCATTATGTATTGGCTGGTTGGCTATAACATCATGTATCCGGGTGATGCCTGGATCATCCAAGGCGTGTTCGGCACGTTTGGCACCAAAGACATCAAGACAGCGATTGATGCAGGCGGCTATTCCAACGCGTCAGACTTCTTCTTTCAATTGATGTTCTGTGCGACCACAGCTTCCATCGTTTCGGGTACATTGGCCGAACGTATCAAACTATGGCCCTTCTTGATCTTCACCGTAATTCTGACAGGCTTTATCTATCCGATTGAAGCAAGCTGGCAGTGGGGCGCAGGCTGGTTGTCTGACGCTGGTTTCTCTGACTTTGCTGGTTCCACATTGGTTCACGCTGCTGGCGGTTTCGCCGCCCTTGCAGGTGCCCTGATCCTTGGGCCACGTATCGGCAAATACAAAGATGGCCGTGTTATCCCGATGCAGGGCTCGAACCTGCCGCTTGCTACACTGGGTACGTTTATTCTGTGGTTGGGTTGGTTCGGATTTAACGGCGGGTCGCAGTTGGCCATGGGGTCGATGATCGATGCCGACGCTGTTGCGCAAATCTTTGCCAATACCAACATGGCGGCTGCTGGTGGTGCCGTTGCAGCGATGATCCTGACGCAGATCCTGTACAAAAAGATCGACCTGACCATGCTGCTGAACGGCGCATTGGCGGGTCTGGTGTCTATCACTGCGGGTCCGCTTGACCCGACTTTGTTCGGCGCTCTTTGGATTGGTGCTGTGGGTGGTGTGATCGTTGTGCTCGCGGTTCCATTCCTGGACAAGCTAAAGATCGACGATGTTGTGGGTGCGATTCCGGTTCACCTTCTTGCCGGCTTCTGGGGCACAATGGTGGTCCCAGTCTATACCGAAGGCACATCTTATGTGGCACAGATCATCGGCTTTGCGTCCATCGGTGCATTCGTCTTTATCGCGTCGCTTATTGTCTGGCTGATCCTGAAGGCCACGATGGGCATCCGTGTCAGCGAAGAGGCAGAGATTATGGGCCTCGACGTATCTGAATTGGGTATGGAAGCGTATCCCGAATTCTCGAAGAGCTAAGCAAACACGCCATGAGGCATGCTGAAACCCGGGTGTTCGCGCCCGGGTTTTATCGTTCATGCGTCAGACGGTGAGGACAAAAAATATAGCGCCGGGCTGGGGGACAGCGCGGCGCTAATGAGTATTTAAAAAAGGGTGAAGCGATAGGGGCGCTTAGATACCCACGTCTATGATTGCCTTAGCGAGGATCGGGACGGTTTGGGCATTCAGACCTGCGATATTCATGCGGCTATCACCCACCATATAAATCCCGTGGTCTGCGCGGAGTTTCTCTACCATTTCGGGGGTTGTCCCGAGACGCGAGAACATTCCGCGATGCTCAGCAAGGAATCCGAAACGATCCGATCCGGCAAGCCGCTGCAATTCGCCCGCAAGCTGGCTGCGCAACCCAAGCATGGTATTGCGGATATCCTCAAGCTCGGCCATCCAGTCGGCGCGCAAGGCATCGTCGTTCAGGATCATTGTCACAATCCGCGCACCGTGATCCGGAGGAAAGCTGAAGTTCTGACGGTTCAGGAAGGCCAGCGTGCCTTGGTTCAGTTTCTGCGCAGATGCGTCCGAGGAGACCGCCATTAATATGCCGGTGCGTTCACGGTAGATGCCAAAGTTCTTGGAACAGCTGGCTGCGATCAGGCATTCTGGAACTGCGGCTGCTACCTTCCGGGTCGCTGCGGCGTCTGCGTCCAGACCATCGCCGAATCCTTGGTACGCGATGTCGATCATCGGGGTTGCGCCCGTGTCTTGCAGAGCTTTGATTACGGCATCCCACTGGGTGGCATTCAGGTTTGCGCCTGTGGGGTTATGACAGCAGCCGTGCAGCAGGATCACGTCACCCTTTTGCGCGGTTTTGATGTCGGCCAACATGCCGTCGAAATCAACGCCACGGGTTTCTTCATCGAAATAGCGATACGGCACCACAGTCATATCGAGGTATTTCAGGATCGACAGGTGATTGGGCCAAGTCGGGTCCGACACAAAAACGCGCGCATCGGGGCGCGCCATCTGGATCAGCTCAAACGCCTGACGAATGGCTCCGGTGCCACCGGGGGTCGCAGCGGCAGCAACATTGGCGCGCGGCACTGCATCGCCAAGCACCAACTTGACCATCGCATCGCCAAAGGCGGGATCGCCAGCCAAGCCGGTATAGCTTTTGCTGTCTTGCGCTTCCCAAATCTGATGTTCAGCGGATTTCACAGCGCGCATAACAGGGGTCAGCCCCGTCGCGTCCTTGTAGACGCCCACGCCAAGGTCGATCTTGGTATCACGGGGATCGTCCTTGTACATCTGCATCAAGGCAAGGATTTTATCGGCGGGTTGCGCCTGCAAGTTTTCGAACATTATGCGTCTCCGGTCGCAACGGGCACTGTGGGGAACATCCCCCATTCGGCCCAAGATCCATCGTAAAGGGACCAGCTTTTGTGGCCCATCCGCTCCAAGGCAAGAGCGAGGATCGCCGCCGTGATGCCCGAGCCGCAGCTGGTGATCACGGGGCGGGACAGGTCAACGCCGGCGGCCTGAAAGGCGGCTTTTATGCCGTCCACGGATTTCATTGTTTTGTCGGAATTCAGCAGCTCGGTATAGGGCACGCTGAGAGAGCCGGGGATGTGTCCCGCGCGCAGTCCTTCGCGGGGTTCCGGATCGTCGCCGCGAAACCGGCCCGCTGACCGGGCATCAACGATTTGCGGATCCTTAAGCTTGGACGCTTGGGCAACTTGGGTGACATCGCGGACGAGATGGTTTTGAAAGCGCACTGTCATATGGCGGTCGCGCGGGATGGGGGGCATGTCTTCGGTCTTGTGACCCTCGGCGACCCACTTGGGCATGCCGCCGTCCAACACCGCAACATTGTCCTGCCCCATCAGCTTGAACAGCCACCAGACGCGGGCGGCAGACATCAGGCCCGCCCCATCGTAAACCACAACCTGATGCCCGTCTCCGATGCCCATGGCACGCATGCGCGACATGAATTTCTCGGCCGGGGGGGCCATATGAGGCAAATCCGACCGCGCATCTGAAATTTCGTCAATATCAAAGAAGCGTGCGCCGGGAATGTGGGCTTCGTCGTATTCCGCTTTGGCGTCACGGCCCATGTCGGGCAAATACCATGACGCATCAAGCAGGCGCAGGTCTGGATCTTTGAGATGTTGCGCCAGCCAATCGGTTGAAACAAGCGTTTTAGGATCGTCGGACATGGGTCAGCCCCCTTTGAGAACAGGTTTTGTTATGCCTACTCTTGCTGGCGAGGGCAGGCAAGGGTTTGGCGGGTTTATGGCCCTGCGAAAGGGTCCGTTTGCAGCAGGCTGGGCCGATCTGCAACGCTGTGCCACCACCGCTGCAGGTTCGGGAACGCTTCAAGCATCGCTGCGCCCTGTGTTGCCATCGTGAAATAGGCAATCATCGGCGCAAGGTGCAGGTCGGCCAAGGTAATATCTGTGCCATTCAATTGAAGCCCTTCGGCAGCAACCGCATCAAGGCTTTGCAACACGGGTCCTGCATTCTTCAGCCCTTCGGCCAAGGCAAGCGCGTCTACGTTTTCGTTCATCAACGGCGCAAACACGGCGTTCGAAAAAACCTGTCGCACCAACGGCACATATCCATAGAAATCAGTGATCGCGATTATTTGGGCCATTCTTGCCACCTGATGCGGGGCGGTGGGGACCAAGGGAAGCCCGGGCCCGATTGCGTCAAGATACCGCAAAATCGCGCTGGTTTCGGTAAGTGTAAAATCATCATGTCGCAAAACAGGCACCCGCCGGAAGGGGGTATGTTCAAGCAGCATAATGTCTGGCGTGACTGCAAACGGGTTACGCTCGTGATAGGTTGCCTCGATCCCCATTTCGATCAGGGCGGCGCGCACGATGCGGGTGTAAACGCTGTAGCGATAACCGATAAGTTCCAGACCGTCAGCCATGGTCTTTCAACAGACGCTGCTTTTGGCGCGACCAATCGCGCTTGGCCTCTGTCTCGCGTTTGTCATGCAGCTTTTTACCCTTGGCGATGCCGATCTTGAGTTTGGCCATTCCACGGTGATTGAAATACATCACCATCGGCACAAGCGTCATCCCCTTGCGCTGGGTTTCGTTCCACAAGGTCGACAACTGCTTTTTCGACACGAGCAATTTGCGGCGGCGGCGTTCGTCGTGACCGAACGTCTTGGCCTGGCTGTAGGGCGCGATGTAGGAATTCACTAACCACAGCTCGCCATCCTCGACCGCGGCATAGCTCTCTGCGATGTTGGCCCCGCCGTTGCGCAAGGATTTCACCTCGGACCCTTCAAGGATAATGCCGCATTCGACATCATCATCGATCGCGTAATCAAACCGCGCGCGGCGGTTTTCTGCGATGACCTTATAGTTGGGGTCGGACTTGGAAGACGATTTCACCTGTGACATGTCGTTGATGTAGGGCGCACAGGCCGCGCGTGCAAGATCGACGCTAAATCCTTTGGGATTGTGCACGAAATTCACGGCGCTGTTTCCAGTCCGAGAACGTAATTTCACAAAAAAGCCAGATTTCGTCCTTATTTCACTGGCGTTAACCGAGGGGACCTTAAATGCGCCATTTTTTCGCCCAATTTAGCGTGGCTGCCGCCATCGTTATTTTTTCAGCGGCTATGAGCCACGCAAACGAGCCGTTGCGCATTCTTGTCATGGGCGATTCTCTCATGACGTCCCATTCTCAGTCCAAGCAAGCCGTGCCAAACTTTCTGGAAAAAACGCTGGGTGCCCGCGTGAAAAGCCGTGCGACCGCAGGCGCGAGGTACCGCTATATCATGCCGATAACCGGGGCGCTTGGGCTCAACATCTCAAAGCAGTATCGCGACGGCCCCTGGGACTGGGTCGTTATCAATGGCGGCGGCAATGACATGTGGCTGGGCTGTGGCTGCATGAGATGCAAGCGCCGGATGAACAAGCTGATCAGCCCCGATGGCAAACGCGGCGAGATCCCTGCGTTGGTGTCCAAGGCCCGACGCGCAGGAGCCAAGGTCGCCTACGTCGGCTATCTGCGCAGTCCCGGTATGTGGTCCCCCATTGAACACTGCAAAGCAGAAGGCGATGCGCTTGAGGCCCGAATTGCAGTCATGGCGCAACGCGATCAGGGAGTGACGTTCATTTCATTGGCAGACATGGTGCCAACGGGTGACCGTTCATTCCACGCTCCCGACATGATCCATCCGTCAGCCAAGGGAAGCCGTGCCGCCGCCGCACGCATTGCGCAAGTTCTTACGAGCCGTTGAACCGGATTAGGTAAGAATGCGAAGGAGTGCCAAAAACGCAGGCTGACATGACAGCGCCCAGCATGTACCGGGCGACAAGTCGTTCAATATGCTTCAACATTGGGGATTTTGCTGTCCTAGCTTTTCGAAAGGCCGTAATTAATCACCCAGCTTTGCGTGAACTTCGGCCAAGTCGATTTCACCGATCGGCATCTTGTTGCCCGGATTGTCGAAATCATATTTGAACAGCTCAAAGTCACGTTTGTAAATTTCACGCACCAAATGCATCGACAGATCGTCGAAATAATCCTCGACAGGGTGGGCGCGCTTTGGCCCGTGCCCTTCAGATTCATTGAAACGCGGGATGTCTGCCAGCTTTACCTGATGCGGCGTTTTGATCGCGTCCAGCACGTCTTGCATACCATCGTTAAAGCTTTCGGTCCAAACGATCTTGTCATAGGTGCCACCGTTCACGATGAACGTGCTGACATGTCCTGCCTGACCTGACCAGTGAATGTCGGGGTCCATCGGCCTGCGCCAGCGGATGGTATCCCGCGCGAACAGCAAAAAACGACGGAAGCTGGCGATTTGGTCAAACTCTTGCTTGCCATCGGCACCGCCGACCTCAATCCCGTATTTTTGCACCAAAAGCGGAACAAGGTTGCCCCGATACCGCTTGCCATTGCGTTGGATGCCGCAAATCTTGTCAAAGAACGAGCTTAGAATGCGCGTGTAGGGGTTACGCACGCAGGTAAACGCATAGGAACTGTGACTTTGCACATTTCTGGCGATAGGAACTTGCGATTCTTCTAGCGCCCACTTGTGCATACCGGACTTGGCATCGTGAATATCGCCATCGAAAAATTTGCCATGATCCGAATAGAACATGATCTGACCAATGGTCGAGCACGCGCATTTGGGCACCACACGGTACACAACGCTTTCACTTTCCGTCATCCAAGTTCCTGGAAAACCCATTCTTTTGCTCGGCCCCCTCAATTTTTGGCATTATTACCATGGTTTATGGCAACATAATGGCCTCTGTCTGAAAAAACCAAAAATTCGCGGTTTATTCAATCGCTGATCGTCTTTATCTGTAATTAGAGCCGATACACGAAAGAGCAACCAAGTCACACATGGCAAGAATCGCCTATATCCTTCTATGTCACAAAGACCCGGCTGCAATTATCAAGCAGGCGGAGCAGTTGACGTCGTCCGGTGACTATATGTCGATCCACTTTGACGCCTCCGCTAGTCCAGCACATTTTGCCCAAATCACAACCGCGCTGTCGAACAACCCCAACGTGGTCTTTGCCCGCAAGCGCATTCGCTGCGGATGGGGCGAATGGTCGTTGGTCCAGGCCACCTTGAACGCGGTGCAAAGCGCCATTGACGCGTTTCCGCGTGCGACTCATTTTTATATGCTGTCAGGCGACTGCATGGCGATCAAGTCTGCGGAATATACGCATAATTACCTTGACGATAACGACGTCGATTTCATTGAGAGCTTTGACTATTTCGAAAGCGACTGGATCAAGACAGGCTGGAAAGAAGAACGCCTGATCTATCGGCATTGGTTTAACGAACGCACCCAAAAGAAGCGCTTTTACTGGATGTACAGTCTGCAAAAGAGGTTCGGCCTGACCCGTGAAATTCCGGCCGACCTTCAAGTGCAGATCGGCAGCCAATGGTGGTGTTTGCGCCGTCAAACCGTTGAAATGGTTCTTGAATTCACCAAACGGCGCAAGGATGTCATGCGGTTTTTCAGAACCACCTGGATTCCGGATGAAACGTTTTTTCAAACCATCGTGCGTCACGTTATTCCCGAAAATGAGATCCGTGCACGCACGCTGACGTTCCTGATGTTTACCGATTACGGCATGCCGTTGACGTTCTATAACGATCACTACGACCTGCTGTTGGCCCAAGACTATCTGTTTGCACGCAAGATCAGCAGCGAGGCTGCAGACCTCAAACGCCGTCTTGGCTTGTTGTATACGGCACAGGGGGTCGAATTTCAAATCAGCAACGAAGGCCGCAGCCTGTTCAACTTCCTAAGTGGGCGCGGTCGGATCGGTCGCCGATTTGCGACGCGCTTTTGGGAAACCGAAAGCACACTTGGCCGCGAGCGCGAACTGCTGATCGTCGTCTGCAAGAAATGGCACGTTGCGAAACGCGTGCTTGAACGCATCCGTCAAACGACAAACCTGCCGTCGATTGAATACCTCTTCAACGAGGAAAGCACGCCCCTGCCCGATCTCGGCGGCATTCAAAACACGCTTGGAAAACGCACACGTCACCGGCGCGCGTTGATGCGCATGCTGTTTGACTATTACGAAACCGATCGTCTGATCGTCTGCATGGACCCGGGCAACATCGATTTGTTGAACGACTTTGCATCAGACCGATCGGTCACGCGCATTCTGGAAATCGAATGCCAGTTCTCGGATGAGTATCTTGCCGGTCATGCGATGCGGGTCGGACTTGCTGGTGAACGCACTTCCGAGGAAACACTCGAGCGACTCTTGCCAACCATTCGCAATGACATGACGTTTGAATCCGACCGTATACGCGACGCGCAATTCGAACACTACGCACGGATGCGCGAAAACGCGTCAACAGCGGAGAACGCAGATATCTTGGCCGCTTTCCTTCAGATTCCTCCAGAAAAAGCCCATGAAATCGCTACAACGCATTATCTGTTTTCAGACTAAGGACACTCCATGGCCTACGCCTATGACGATCAGAACATATTTGCCAAAATCCTGCGCGGTGAGATCCCTAATAACACGGTATTTGAATCCGACCACGCGCTGGCTTTCCGCGATATTCAACCGCAAGCCCCGACCCATGTGCTGGTAATACCTAAAGGACCTTATGTCAGCTTCGACCACTTCGCAGCCGAGGCATCAGACATTGAAATCGTCGGGTACATCCGTGCGATTTCCGAAGTTTGCAAATCCGAAGGTGTGACCCTTATGGATGGCGACGGCTTTCGGATGATCTCGAATGCCGGCGAACATGGCGTTCAAGAAGTTCCCCATCTGCATGTCCACATCTTGGGTGGTCGCCCGATGGGCCGCATGATCGCTCGCGCGGACTAATCGCCGCTTCGCTAGCTCAAAAATATCCGGAAGGGGCCGCAGGGCTGGGGCTGGCCCCCTTTTGCCCTTTAACACAGTCGTTTCCGGTTATTTTTTCCAGCTCGCCATCCAGCTCGAAAAGCGCCCCTGCTTTTCTGCGAAATCATCCTCGATCCGCTCCATGGTTGGATCAATCCGCTTTTGTCTGAACCTGCGCCAACGCACCCAAATCGCATAGATGAAGGCCACAAAAAGCGTCAGGATAATAATATTCAGGAATGGTATGCCTTTTGAAACATCCGGCCCGGCGACTGGTCGCACGGAAATCGCATTTGGAAAAATCGACAGGAACTCGTTGCGCCAGCCGTAATGCTTTAGCGCCACAAACTGCGGCGTCCCCGAGGCAGATTTCAAATCCGACGCCTCTGCCTGCAAGTTTGTCGTGTCGAATTTGAAGTAGGGCGGCCAGCCCCATCCTGTATCCTCGTTCCGGTATACCATCACATCGCCTTTTGCGCGGCGCGTTTGGATAAAGAATACATCGCGATTGCTTAGGGTATTGTTGTTGCCCACATCCGCATTTGACCAAAAGATCGAATTCTCGCCGAAATCGATCCGTTTTTCATAAGTGTCGGTGATCCGCACAATATCGACTTGCGGCAACGTATAGTGAAAGAACGCGGCTATGACCGTCCAGATCGTGATCCAGAACACCCATTTGATAATACCCATAGCGTCGGCTTCCCTTATCGAAAGTTGGTGAGGTAGATAATTAGCACGATCAGCCCCACTGGAACAATATAGACACCCCAGATCAGTTTGCGACGGATCGAGCTGTCGTATCTCTTTAACCCTCGTTGCACGAAACTGTCCAAATCCACAAGGCGTGGACCTTCACGCCATTTTTGCCGCAACTTGCCGCGTCGCACACGGCGGGAATAAATCGACAGGCCGACATAAATCACGGTCAACACAACAAAGCCGACAACGATTAGTTGAAGTAGTGCAAGCATAGTTGAACGCCCCTTTTTGTCGTGGCCCGGTTTTCGCCAACAGTCTTGACGCCTGCCGCACAGGGATCAAGCCTCTGCCGAAGGGTATGTCAGTCTTCGACGGGCCAGACGACTGTAATTTCGCAGCCGGTGTCACGCTCTGGCGTCAACAGCTCGCCGCGCAGTTGCTGTGCCGCAGCTAGCAGAATACGCATCCCAAGTCCGCTATCAGAGGATCGGCAGCCGTTAATACCGGGGCCATCGTCTATGCAACTAAGGTGATAAAAACCGTCGATGCGTTTACCCGTCACATTGAATGTGCCGCGTTTGCGATCAGAATAGGCATATTTTGCAGCGTTGGTCATTGCCTCGTTCACAATCATTCCGACCGACGACGCAGACCGCGACGACAGATGGCAATGTTCGATCTGTGAACTGACTGTGACGCCTTCCGGCATCTGCTCTTGTGTTGATTGCACGACTTTGGACAAGAACGCTGACACATCAATACAGGCACCGGTATCTGTCTGGTACAGCGCCTCATGCAGGCGGCTGATCGTTGCCAAGCGCCCCTGCACCGCATCCAACGCTGCGCGGGCTTCTGGTGATTTTTCGGTTCGTACCTGCAATCTGATCAGCGCCTCTAGCGACTGAAGCGAGTTCTTGACGCGGTGATCGACCTCTTTTCGAAGGATCTCGGCGTCGGCCAGCGCCCTGCGCAGCTCAATTTGCCGCATAACTTGCTTTGCCAAAACCCGAAGCGCATTGCGTTGAAACTCATTCAGCTCGCGTGGCTGTTGATCCAGCACACACAGTGTTCCAAGCGGCAGGTTTTTGCCATCCTCAAGAAGCGCCCCTGCATAAAAACGGATTGAATCGTGGCCCGTGACAAAATCGTTATCCGTGGTACGGGAATCCGCCTTGGTGTCACTGATCTCGAGGTAATCATCACCCGCGATGGCATGGGCGCAAATACTGCTTTCAATATCGCTGCCCGGAATATCCAGCCCGACCTTGGCCTTGAACCACTGACGATCACTATCAACCAAGGATATCAACGCGATCGGAACCTCGCAGATATCGGCGGCCAGCCGTGTGATTTCGTCAAAGCTGTCCTCGGGGGCGGTATCAAGGATGTTAAATCCCCGCAGCAAAGCAAGCCGCATTTCCTCTTGTTCGATCAAGGTTGCCTTCATGCGTCTACTCAAACTTCTTGTGATAAAGTTAAAGAAATGTCTGAGCAGCAAGCGTGATAGGCAATCGCGTCAGTTTTGGATTAGCTGACGTTGGAAAATAGACATATGCTCTCCGGCGTCAAGCAGCTTACTTGACGCGAAAAATCGGCTGCATTTGGTGATGTTTTCGCCTAATAGCGTGCCCATGCGATCCACCTTGTTTGGTAGCCCGCATGGGCCTTAGGTATGTTTTCTAACCTACGACGTTGAATTCAGGCCCATAGGGATAGCCGGTAATATTGTCGTTGCCATCTTCAGTGATCACCAAGATGTCATGTTCGCGGTAGCCCCCAGCGCCGGGCTGATCGTTGGCAACGGTTAGCATCGGCTCCATTGAGATGACCATGCCGGGTTCAAGTACCGTGTCGATATCCTCGCGCAGTTCAAGCCCTGCTTCGCGACCATAGTAATGCGACAACACGCCAAACGAATGGCCATAGCCAAAGGTGCGATGCTGCAGCAAATCGCGTTCTTCAAAGAAGGCGTTGATCTTGTGGGTGATATCGGCACAGCTTGAACCCGGTTTCAGCAGGCTCATCCCGTATTCATGGGCAGCGACGTTGGCCTCCCAAATCCTTAGGCTGGCGGCGTCCACTTCGCCTGCGAACATCGTACGTTCCAGCGCAGTGTAATAAGCCGAGATCATCGGAAACGTGTTCAGCGACAGTATATCGCCACGTTCCAACTGGCGCGCAGTGACCGGGTTATGTGCGCCATCCGTGTTCAGACCGGACTGGAACCAGACCCATGTGTCGCGATACTCGGCATCAGGAAAGCGTTTGGCGATCTCAAGCTCCATCGCGTCGCGGCCTGCCATGGCAATGTCGATCTCGCGCGCGCCGACCTTGACCGCGTCGCGAATGGCATATCCGCCGACATCGGCCACCTGCGCCGCTTGGCGGATCAGGGCGATCTCAGCCTCCGACTTGTGCATCCGCTGACGCATCGTGGTTTCAAACAGGTCAACCATGACGACGGGCTTAAGGAAATCTTCAAGCTTGTCGCGCTGCATCAGGGTCAGGTGATCGCCCTCGTAGCCGATCACACCGCCTTTGCCCGCTACCGAGGCGACGGCGCGCCAGTAGTTGTCGCGCTGCCAGTCGGTATAGGTGATGTTATCGGCAAAGCTGCGGCGCCATGGCTGGCCCGCGTCGATTCCGGCGGAAATGGTCACGCATTCGGTTTCCGTTACCACCAACCCATAGGGCCGGCCAAAGGCGCAGTACAGGAACCCGGAATAATAGGCGATGTTATGCATCGAAGTGAAAACAGCAGCGGTCGTACCGGCGCTTTCCATGCGTTCGCGTAATTCTTCCAGACGCGCCTCGTATTCGGACGCCTCGAATGGCAGCGGAGATTTCTCGCCATTGTGAAAGCGGTACATGTCGGGGCGCAGAACTTTTGATGGGTTGGTCATATCAGACCCTCCTTTTCAGAAAGGTCCCGGCGTTCAGGACGCAAAGGCTTAATTTCAGGACGACGCCATCGTCCTAGCCCATGCATCCTTACGCATATTTCCACATACCAATCAAGGGGTCACTTGATGCCCAGCAATGCTTTCACCATATCGCTTTCGGGATCTTCGAGCAGGTCAATGATATCGAAATGATGACGCCCCTCGACGGCGGTCAATCTTGCCCCCCAAACACGGGAAAACTGCTCGGCCTGTTCGATAAAGGCAGGGCGTTCATCCGCGCCAACCCAGATCGTCACATTCACCCCATGTGGCGGGGTCATGTTTACCGGACTTTCAGCGGTCGCTTCTGCCTCGTCCAGCTTCAAGATCTCGTTCATCGAAGTCTGCAAGAGCGGCATCAGGTCAGCCACCGGGGAAATCGACACGATGTTTGAAATCCGTTCGCGAACATCACCGGGAAGGATGAGCGGGTCGGTCATGCGGGCAACCAACTGCCCACCGGCGGAATGCCCCACCAACGCGATCGTGCCCTGAGTGCGCTTGGCGATATGAACCATTGCACGTCCGACCTGTCCAGAGATCTGGCTGATGCGCACATCGGGGCACAGATCATAGCCAACCATTGCAACCGCATATCCGCGCGACAAAGCACCAGCCGCCAAATGCGACCAGTCAGGGGGTGCAAAGGCCTTCCAATATCCGCCATGCACAAAGATGACTGTGCCGCGTGAAACCCCTTCGGGTTCGAAGAAATCGTACACTTCACGGTCCGTCGGGCCATATGAAATGTTCTTTTGCGCCCGAAATCCCAGCTTTTTACGGAACGCTGCTGCCGCCTTTTGCCAGCGGGGCGGATATTCTTCTGCACCCTCGATATAAGCGGCATTGGCATAAGCATCATCTAACTGCATTTGGGTCTCCATTAACGCTCCGAAACAAACTGGAACTAGACAATCATAGCGAATGTTGCTTTGGGTTCCACAAACAAAAGCGGAGAGATCAAAATGACTGACGCAAAGACAGACCTGAAATCCAAGCTCAAAGACCCCAGCCTGCTGGAAACCCGTGCCTATATCGGCGGCGAATGGGTGGATGGCGACGACGGCACCTTTGATGTGACGAACCCTGCGCGTGGCGATGTGATTGCCAAAGTGGCGAACCTAAGCCGCGCCCAAGTCGCAGGAGCGATCGCCAAAGCCGAGAAAGCCCAGAAGGAATGGGCGTCTTGGACCGGCAAGGAACGCGCAGGCGTGATGCGGAAATGGTTCGATTTGATGATGGAAAACCAGGATGATCTGGGTGCCATCCTGACCGCCGAACAAGGCAAGCCATTGGCCGAAGCGAAAGGCGAAATCGCCTATGGCGCATCGTTCATCGAATTCATGGGCGAACAGGCCAAGCGCGTGTACGGTGAAACCATCCCCGGTCACCAGCGTGACAAACGGATCACTGTGATCAAGCAGCCCATCGGTGTTGCCGCATCGATCACGCCGTGGAACTTTCCAAATGCAATGATCACCCGCAAGGCCGCCCCTGCGTTGGCCGCTGGCTGTGCATTCGTCGCACGCCCCGCCGCCGAAACGCCGTTGTCCGCCATCGTTATGGGCGTGCTGGCCGAACGTGCGGGCATTCCTGCGGGCGTGTTCAACGTGGTCCCGTCATCATCGTCGTCTGCCATCGGCAAGGAATTCTGCGAAAACCCCGCCGTGCGCAAACTGACCTTTACCGGATCGACCGAAGTGGGCCGCATCTTGATGAAGCAAGCCGCTGATCAGGTCATGAAGTGTTCGATGGAACTGGGCGGCAACGCACCATTCATCGTATTTGACGACGCTGATCTGGATGCCGCTGTCGAAGGCGCGATCCTGTGCAAATTCCGCAACAACGGTCAGACCTGCGTTTGCGCGAACCGCATTTATGTGCAGGCCGGCGTCTATGACACCTTTGCCGAAAAGCTGAAAACGGCAGTCGAGAAGCTGAAAGTTGGCGACGGCTTTGAAGATGGCGTGACCCTTGGACCGCTGATCAACCCAGCCGCTGGCGAGAAAGTAAAAGAGCACATCAAGGATGCGAAATCCAAGGGTGCGACCGTCATTCTGGGCGAAGGCGGTGAAATGGACGGAAACTTCCTGCCGCCCACAATTATGACAGGCGTGACCCAAGACATGATGGTCGCAACCGAAGAAACCTTTGGCCCGCTGGCACCGCTGTTCAAATTCGACACTGTCGACGATGTGATTGCGATGGCCAACGACACGATCTTTGGTCTGGCGTCATACTTCTACGCCAAAGACCTTAGCCGCGTATACAAGGTCGCCGAAGCGCTGGAATACGGCATTGTCGGTGTGAACACTGGCATCATCTCGACCGAAGTTGCGCCGTTCGGCGGCGTTAAGCAATCCGGTCTGGGCCGCGAAGGCAGCCACCACGGGATCGAAGATTACCTCGAGATGAAATACATCTGCATGTCGGTTTGATATGAACTAGGGGCGGCGGGATGATCCTGCCGCCCGTTTTCGATTAGGCAGCTAGCGCTTTGGTAACCAGATTGCCCAACCGCTTGATACCTTCGGCGATCTTAGCTTCGTCCGAAGTTGCATAGCTAAGTCGCAGCGTGTTGCGCCCTGACCCATCGGCAAAGAATGCATGGCCAGGCACGAAGGCAACCCGTTCGGTTTCAAGCGATGCAGCCAGCAAATCAGCCCCGTCCAGCGATTCCGGTAAGGTCACCCAAATGAACATTCCACCCTCGGGTTTGGTCCAGCTGACGTTGTCCGGCATGTGTTCATCCAACGCGTTCAGCATCACGTCGCGCCGCGCAGTATAAGCCGCCCCGATCGTGGCAACATGGCTGTCGAAATGCTGTTCGGCAACTTGGGTAATCGCGATCTGGTTCAGCGTCGCACTGTGCAAATCCGCCGCCTGTTTCATCAACACAAGCTGGCTGATCACCGGCATCGCGGCGCAGACCCAACCAACGCGCAAGCCTGGCGAGAGCGTCTTGGAAAAACTACCGCAATAGATCGTACGACAGGCCTCAATGTCGTCCCCCTTGCGCGCAGCCTCAAGCGCCAGGATCGGCGGTATCGCCTCGCCGTCAAAGCGCAACGATTGATAGGCGGCGTCTTCGATTACCGCGATCCCCATCTCGTCGGCCAAATCAATGACACGCTCGCGTGCTGCGCGGCTTACGGTTGCACCGGTCGGGTTGGCGAAATCAACTGACAGATAAGCAAATTTGGCTTTACCGCCCGCAGCCTCGGCCTCTGCCATGTAGTCGGCACCTGAACGGTTGCTGAGCGGGTCCAGCTTGTCATACCGCGGCTCGTAGGCATTGAACGCCCCAAGTGCGCCCAGATACGTGGGCCAACCAACCAAAGCGGTGTCACCGGGTGACAGAAAGAGCTTGCCCAAATAATCCAACGCCTGTTGAGAGCCGGACGTGATCAGAATGTTGTCAGGTGTCGCAGGAATGCCGATATCTTGCATCTGTTTGGCAATCCAGACCCGCAACGGTTTGTGGCCCTCGGTGGTGGAGTATTGCAACCCCTGCGCGGCCATCGGGCCAGTCAATGCCTCTGCGAATGCATCTTGGAACGCTTGTTTTGGAAATAGCTCAGGGTCAGGGATGCCCCCTGCAAAGGAAATGATATCCGGCTGATCCAGCAGCTTTAAAAGCTCGCGTATTTCAGACGCCTTCATCCGTGTGGAGCGTGTGGCAAAGATTTCTTGCAAGGACATATCAGACCCCTTCCCGGCTGGATTTGGGTGCACACTGGCGCGGGCAGTTATTTAAGTCAACACCTGTGACCTAAAGCAAGTTACACAAACGTGGCACAATCAAAAAGACCCGGGGCAATGCCCCGGGTCAAATCCGTCTCGCTTAGGTGATGCTTAGTTTACAGACTTTGCATCAACGACGTCTTTTTCAATGGAACGGGATGTCCCTGAAATCTGAATCTGACGCGGTTTTAGCGCTTCGGGCACTTGGCGTTCCAGATCGATATTCAACATACCGTCAACATGGGCGGCACCAGTCACTTGCACATGGTCCGCAAGATGGAAGCGGCGCTCAAATGCACGGGTGGCGATGCCACGATGCAGGTAAGTTTTATCTGTCGTGTCATCAGCCTTGCGGGCTGACACGATCAGGGACTTCTCGCGCACTTCGACGCTCAGATCGGCCTCAGAGAAACCGGCAACCGCAATCGAAATACGATAGGAATCGTCGTCGAACTTTTCGATATTATAAGGGGGATAGCTGTTTTGCGCGACGTCATTGGTCGCGACGCGATCCATCAAATTGGCAATCTGGTCAAAGCCAACAGTGGAACGATAAAGTGGTGCAAAATCAAAATTACGCATAGGTGTTCATCCTCGTTTGAGCGATTTACATATTCAGGCCTTCCATAACGGACAGACCCCTGTTTCATTCCCAAAACCCTATCTAGGCATCTTGGTTAAACTGATGTGGGGATGAATAAATGCGGTTTCAAGAGGGTCGTGCTGGCACAAAATGCGCTTTCGTTTTTCCTAAGGCTTTACGAATTTGGCACCCGTTGTGCGACGACGGTCCGATGCGTCAACCGTTTTCCTTTCGATGCCGGGCTTATGGTAAACGCCTTTTCCTGCGACCAACTCGGCCTGCAAAAGCGCAAGTGGCGTCCCCAAAGCCGTGCCCAATGATACCTGTTGGCCGTCAACTTGCGCCTTGGCTGACACCACAGAAACGATCTGCGGCACGCCGTTTTCAAAGGTAAAGATCGGCGCGCCACTTGATCCGAAGTCGACGGAACAGGTGGTTACCAAAACGCCTTCCTGACGTGCCAAAACGCTGCATACTTCTTGCAGTGACGGGGCCTCGGAACGGTCTTTGGCATAGCTGACCACCCCAAGCCTGTCGCCACGTCGCGGGCGGGCAGCCGTTTCGAACGGAACGATGGTTGTGTTCTGGATTGCGCGGTCAAGTTCTAATAAGGCAAGGTCGTTTCGCACGCGCTCAGATGAAACGACCCCATCATATACATAATCCGGATGCACCACGGCGCGGCGAATATTGCGATATGCTCCCGCACGACCATTACGCCATCCAGCTAGGAATTCGACCTCGCTGTGATCAATCCGCAGTTTTGTGTCACGATCGAACAAGCAGTGGGCCGCCGTTAGAACGAGACGTGGCGCGATGAGCGCACCCGTGCAAAACCCTGTTCCCGCAATATCAAGTCGGCCCACGGCCTCCCAATCGCGCGCATCGACACCGGAATCAAGGCTGCGCAGGTGCGCGTCCTGAGACAATGCCGCAGTTGCGATTGTCAGAGACATTAGTGAAAGGGCAACCCATCGGCGCACGGCAAGGCTCCCTACCTTTGGCATTCTAGAAGTACTAAAGCGACGGTTAAATGCAAGATAAGGCAGAAATAGGGCAAGCGGTCACCGAAGCCTAGGAATTTCACCTTTTGGGTCATATTCCTGCGTCAGCGCAGGCGGTTTCGGGCCGCCACTGGCCCAGTCCAACAGCTCGACCGTATGGACAACCGGAATACCAGCAGCAGATCCGATTTGCATCATGCAACCAATGTTTCCTGCTGCAATCACATCCGGATTCTTGGCCTGCAACGTCTTGATTTTGCGATCTTTCAGCTGCTTTGATATCTCTGGCTGCATCAGATTATAAGTACCCGCAGATCCGCAACACAAATGCGGATCTGCGGGTTCTACAACTGTGAAGCCGGCCTGTTTCAACAGATCCTTGGGAAAGGTCTTAATCTGCTGGCCATGCTGCAACGAACAGGCCGCGTGATAGGCGACAACCATTCCCTGATGCACGGGTTCAGACTGCGCAACTGCGTCAATTCCGGCGATATCGTCCCTAGCAGGTCGAGGTGCGGGACCGGTGGAATCTGGCGTGCTCAAGTCGATCAAAACCTCTGAGACGTCCCGGGCGATGGCAGACACTCGTGCCGCATCCGCAGCCAAAGGATCATTGCGGAACATATGCCCGTAGTCTTTGACAGTCGTGCCGCAGCCTGATGTGTTGATGACGATGGCATCAAGCCCCTGCCCATCTATTTCGGCGCACCAAGCTTTGATGTTCTTGGCGGCAGTCGCATGGCTTTCGCTTGTTTTGCCCATGTGGTGGGTCAAGGCACCACAGCATCCTGCCCCTTCGGCCACCACGACCTCGCATCCCAGACGTGTGAGCAGACGGATCGTGGCATCGTTGATGTCAGTGTTAAGCGCCTTTTGCGCACAGCCCGTCATCAACGCCACACGCTTTTTACGCGTGCCTTGGGGAAAAAAGCTCTGAGGATCATCGTTTCGACTAACGGGCGGAATCGTTTTCGGTGCCATCTCAAGCATGGCCCTTAGCCGAGCATCAGGCATCAACCTTGCAAAGGGCCGCCCGATCTTTGCACCCAGCAGGGCCACCCGGAACCGGGTCGGATACGGCAATATTCGCGCTAAAATCCACCGCAAGGCACGATCGCTGAAGGGCCGTTTATAGCGCTGCTCAATATAGTCACGGGCGTGGTCCACCAAATGCATGTAATGCACGCCCGACGGGCATGTCGTCATACAGGCAAGGCAGGAAAGACAGCGGTCGATATGTTTGACCGTTTTGGCATCCGGGTCACGATCGTTTTCCAGCATGTCCTTGATCAGGTAAATACGCCCCCGCGGGCTGTCCAACTCGTCCCCCAGCACTTGATATGTCGGACAAGTTGCCGTGCAAAATCCGCAATGCACACAGGCACGCAATATCTCGTTGCTGCGCTTGATTGCAGGGTCTTTCAACTGCTCTGGGGTGAATGTGGTTTGCATGGATACTCCGGCGATTAATGGTCTTGAACCTTTAGAGGTTCAGGTGGTGACAAGGCTGGCCCAAGCCAACCCGAACCAAGGGATTGTTGTGCCAATGGCACCCAAGACGGTCGTCCAGCGGCGCATTGAAGTGCCGGGATGGGCCCGGCGCAAGGCTTGGGTACCAAAGGCCAGCACACCGATCCAGCCCAGCCAGATCAACAACAAGCTAAGCCCCGCCATTAGCATGTCGGCATCTAACGGCCGTGCCAACCCATACCGTATCGCAAGGGCGGTGGTTGCACAGCCAAAGGAGAAAATTGCCAGAAACGCCATTCGGCCCTTGGATGGAAGCCCTTTTGTCAGCGCGCGAAAGAACAATGGCCCGACAACAAAAACGAGAATGAAAAGCAAGATCAGCGTCACGCCGCGTGCTCCATCAGACCTGCGTTAAATATTCCCCTTGGATCGAACTGGGCCCGCAGTCCGGCGGTCAACCGCCCCAATCCAGCGGGCTCGGGGTGGAACATACCCAAACGCGCCTTGGTATCTGTATCTGCCCGCACAAGCGTTGCGTGGCCGTCAAACTGCCCCAATGCGGCGCGCAAATCATGGCCGGGGTCAGCTCGCAACCAGATCAGCCCGCCGGCCCAGTCATAGAACCATGCCTGCGTACCCGATCTGGCCGCTATGGCGGGCCCATCAGACGGCTTGCAGGATACTCGCCAGACATCGCCCTCTTTGCCCTGAAACGCCACCACATCGCGGGTTTCTGCCCACAGCGCGTCAGATGCTGCGGCGTCCTGTATAGCGATCTCCGCACCTGTTGCGGACAACAGGTCGCGCAATTTTCCCAACCGATACGTGACCGAAGTCTCAAATCCCTCTATCCGCAACATTGTTCGTTGGTTGTCAGGATCATGCGCAGCACCTGTTACCTCAAACGGACTGCCAAGTGCCTTTGCCAACGCAGCGACACCGCGCACATCATCCAACCCATGCAAGACCAACGTGGCTTGCGTCTCGGGTTTCGGAAGCACCTTGAGGGACACCTCGCTGAGCACCCCAAGCGTGCCAAATGACCCCGCCAGCAGTTTGACCAGATCATAGCCGGTAACGTTCTTCATCACGCGCCCACCGTTTTTGACAACAGTGCCTAGCCCGTCGACATACCGAACGCCCAACAGAAAATCGCGTGCCGCCCCAACCGATATTCGGCGCGGACCGCTTACATTTGCGGCCATCACGCCACCGATCGTCGGTGTGCCCTTTGTGCCCAGCAAACCACGGTGATCCGTGGGTTCGAACGCCAGTCGCTGGTTTTCGGCGGCAAGGGCCGCTTCGATTTCGGCCACCGGGGTGCCAGCCTTGGCAACCACAGTCATGGCACCGGGTTCGTACAATGAGATCCCGCTCAATCCCGCGACAGAAAGAACTGTCCCTTCGACTGGCACACCGCGTGTACCGCCACCCTGAACGGCCAATGGACCAGTCGCGCCCTTAACGGCATCCACAAGCGCTTGTTCTGAAGTGATGTCCATTCTTCTCTGGCTCCTAAATATCTAAGTCCGGCCCTATGCCAAAAACACAACGGCCAACGATCAGCTTACTCCGCAGCAAGCTTTACCGCGCGGCGGCTTTCCGAGGCATCCAACGGAAATACCTTGGCCGGGTTCAACAGCCATGCTGGATCAAACACATCTTTCACTGCCATCTGAGCATTTAGATCAGCGGCTGCGTACTGCACATGCATCAGATCGCGCTTTTCTATTCCTACGCCATGCTCACCCGTCAGGCAGCCGCCCACTTCGACACATAGTTTCAGCACCTCGGCACCGAATTCCTCGCACAGCTCCAGATCCCCGGGCTTGTTTGCATCAAACAGGATCAGCGGGTGCATATTGCCGTCACCTGCGTGGAACACATTCCCGACCTTTAGGCCGTAGTGGTCGCTCATCTCGCCAATACGTTTCAACACATGCGGCAAGGACGACACGGGGATCGTCCCGTCAAGACACATGTAATCGTTAATCTGGCCCATCGCGCCAAAAGCAGATTTGCGACCCAGCCATATCTTGGCGCTTTCTTCGGCAGATTTGGACTGGCGCAGCTCGACAGGGTTGTGCCGCCGTGCGATGTCCGAGATCAGCTCAAGCTGATGGTCGATCTCTGCGTCCGATCCTTCAACCTCAACAATCAACAACGCCTCGCACATCGGATAGCCAGCTTTGGCAAAGGCTTCAGTCGCCTCAATACAGGGGCGGTCCATGAATTCGATTGCAACCGGCAGAACACCGGCCTTGATAATGTCTGAAACACAGGTGCCCGCGACTTCGTTATCATCAAAACCAATCAAAACGGGCCGCGCACCTTCGGGTTTGTGCAAAATCCGTAGAGTTGCTTCGGTTACGACGCCGAGTTGCCCTTCGGATCCGCAGATCAGCCCCAACAGATCCAGCCCCCCTGCATCCAGATGCGCGCCGCCAACGTCGATGATTTCACCATCCATCAACACCATTTTTACGCCCATTAGGTTGTTCGTAGTCACACCGTATTTCAAGCAGTGCGCCCCGCCCGAATTCATAGCGATATTCCCCGCAATGGCACAGGCCAGCTGGCTGGATGGGTCGGGGGCATAGAAAAATCCGTTCTCCTCAACCGCTCCGGTCACGCTTAGGTTCGTGCGGCCAGTCTGCACGCGGATAATGCGATTGTCGTAATCTGTCTCGATCACGTCATTCATCCGCGCTACGCCCAAGATCACGCAATCTGCTGTCGGCAGCGCCCCACCCGCAAGCGATGTGCCTGAACCGCGCGGGACGACGGGCACGCCTTCTTCGTGGCAGATGCGCAGCACATCGGACACTTCTTGTGTCGACGATGGCAACACCGCAACCATTGGCGGGCATCTATAGGCAGTCAGAGCATCACATTCATAGGCGCGGGTCTCGCGCTCGTCTGAAATTACGGCGTCGGAGGGTAAGACACCGAGCAACCTCTCAACCACCCGCGCTTTGCGGGCTATGATTGCAGGGTTGGGGACAGGCATTTCCATGGGGCACCTCTTATTTTGGTAAAATAATATGACCAATTTAAGCCATTGGCAAGTTGGAACCGTCCAGCGTATGCATCATTACATGACTTTGATGGATCGTATCGCCCTTTTTGGCCCCCTTGATTGCGCTGCATTAGCATGGATGTACCTTCTTTGGTTCGTCATTGGCTGGATGACTGAGAACGCCGGCACCAAACGCCCATCAATGTCGCAACTGATGGCCGCGTATCGCCGTGAATGGATGGTCCAATTGATCACGCGCGAACCTCGGATATTTGATGCCCATATTTTGGGCACCCTTCGCCAAAGCACGGCATTTTTCGCATCAACAAGCGTCATCGCGTTGGGTGGTACTTTGGCGCTGCTGGGTAATTCCGAAAAGATGGCAACCGTGGTTGAGGATTTATCCCTGACCGACATGCCCGCCGTTGTCTGGGAGATCAAAATGCTTTTGCCATTGTTCTTTCTGACCAACGGTTTCCTAAAATTTGTCTGGTCTAACCGCCTGTTCGGCTATTGTTCTGTATTGATGGCTGCGGTCCCGAATGACACGCAAGACCCGCGTGCACCCAAGCTGGCGGCAAAAGCGGCCGAGATAAACATTACCGCAGCCCGCAGTTTCAACCGGGGTTTGCGGTCCTTGTATTTTGCTTTGGCCAGTTTGGCCTGGTTGATTGGCCCCCTTGCGCTGACCTTTGCCGCACTTGTTACCATTATTATCGTCTGGCGACGGGAATTCAGCTCAGAGTCTCGGCGCATCCTCTTGGAAAGCTAGCGATGAAGCTTTATATCTAAAGTTCACTTATATTGGTAAATATTATGTTCAAGATTGCACTTACAATCGCACTGACCTTAGGCGCGCACGCAGCGACGGCAGATAGTCCGCTGGTCAAAAATGTCCGCACCATCCAGACAGGCGGACTTTGGACGTTCGACGTAACCATTAGCCATCCCGATCAAGGTTGGGGCCACTTTGCAGACGCATGGCGCATTCTTGACAGTTCGGGCAATCAGATCGCCATTCGCGAACTCATTCATCCCCATGTTGACGAGCAGCCTCTTACACGGTCGCTTTCAGGCATTCTGATCCCCGCAGGTACAACCGAAGTCGGCATTCAGGCCCGCGATACGGTTGATGGATGGGCCAAAGATATCAAGAAAGTGTCACTTAAGTAGGCTTAGACGCGGTGATACGGACCGCCTGAAAGGATCGAGGCCGCGCGGTACAGTTGCTCGGCCAACATCACGCGCACCAGCATATGTGGCCAAACCATCTTCCCGAATGACAGCGCATGATCTGCGTCTTTGCGTAGATCTTTGGCGATGCCATCAGCCCCACCGATCACAAAAGCCACGTCACCACGCCCTTGATCGCGCCATCCACCAAGCCTGTTGGCAAAATCGGGTGACGGCTCGACCCGGCCCCGTTCATCCAGAACGCAGATTATGGACCCATCAGGGATAGCGCGGCGCAGCAAAGCCGCTTCCGCGGCCATCCCGCCGTTTTTCTTGTCTTCAACTTCGAGGATTTGTGCGGGCCCAAGGCCCAGCGCGCGACCCGTCCGATCGAACCGTTTCAGGTAGTCGTCGATCAGGTCTTTTTCTGGTCCGGCGCGCAAACGCCCGACCACGCAGATATGAACGCGCATGCCAAAAGCCTTGCGGGCTTAGTGTGGCATAACGGCTGGCGGTTCAGGTGTGTCTGTAGGCATCCACATCTTTTCCAGCTGGTAGAATTCGCGCACTTCGGGGCGGAATACGTGAACAATTACGTCACCCGTATCGATCAAGACCCAGTCACCTGTGTCTTTACCTTCGACGCGCGGGGTGCGGTCATAGTCATCCTTGACCATCTGTGCCAGCTTTTCGGCGATCGACGTCACCTGACGCGAAGACCGGCCAGAACAGACAACCATATAGTCGCCAATAGCCGTCTTGCCGCGCAGATCAATCTGCACGATGTCTTCGGCTTTATCGTCGTCCAATTGGGACAGAATGGAAGCAAGCAAAGCGTCGCTTGATGTTACATTTACATCGGCAGCCATCAGTGCTGCCTGCGGGTGCGCAGTGGGAGCTGCGTTTGAGAGAGTAGACAGGACATTGTCCTCCTTTAGGCGCGCCGCCAGTCCCCCGGCGCTGGGGATACCTTACAATATGCCCACATGGGTGAAATTTCAATGACAAGCAAGACGATCAGGCGCTTACCAGCCGTCTTCTGTGACAATGCTGCCCTCTTTTGCGCCGAGCGCTTTCAGCGCATCCCGCATGGCGTTCACAAACCCGCCCGGCCCGCACAGGTAAAATTTCTGGTCAAAGTCCTTTATTTCTTTCTCTAGAAAGGACTTATCGATCCGACCACTGTACAATCCTTCGACCTTTTCGTCAGTTACGACGAATGTTGTTTTAAGCCCCTTCATCGCCTCCCATTGGTCGCGCAGGATGATGTCTTTTTCCGTTTTGTTCGAGAATATCAGGTGCGACCCTTCCATCCGGGCATCAAGATCACGCTTTTTTAGAATCGGGATAAACGGTGTGATGCCAGCGCCAGCGGCTAAAAAAACACCGGGCCCTTGATCCTCAATCGCGCCGAAAGGACCGTCAATGGTGATTTCGGCACCCGGTTCAAGCAGGGACATCTGCTCTGTCACGCCATCATGATCTGGGTATGTTTTGATCACGAATTCCAGATCCATCTCTGATGGCATCGACGTAAAGGTAAATGGCCGCCCTTTTTCCTGCCAGCCGTCTTTCTGGATGGCGATTTCGGCGGCCTGACCGGGCTCGAACTGCAGCCCCTCGGGGCGACTGAAGACATAGCGGTTCGTGTCGTGGGTCAAAGCGGTCTTCGACTTGAGAATACTTTTATCGGACATTTCATTCTCCGTTTCGGTGAAAACGCTGGATAGCGGGGCTGGGTTCCAACCAGCTACGTGTCATCTGCCAGCAAATCTAACAAACAGATCTCGCCACCCCTGATCCAATGCCGCTACAGCATTGGGGTCAACATGATGGACGTCCTCCCAATACCTGCCGGTCGGCGTATAATAGCCCAGCGCGTCTTCTTTTCTGCGCATGGCGGCATAGCGCGCGCGGTCCAGATCAAGGTTAACCCGTCGATTGCGCAAGCTTTCGGGTTCTGCACGAGGGAATAGGAGCGCGGAAGGGTCTTTCGACAGGTTCACACAGCAGCAACCCTGCTCAGCCGCGACCAACGCCAGACGCGCAGATTTGGCACCAAGATCGCGCAGTGTAATATCATCGCGCAAAGGGTCAGCTGTACCCGTGCCGTAAAAATGAGTATTGCCCGATTTCGGATACACCATGTCGCAGCCCATAAAGGCAAGGACAGTGGGCCGCAAAGCAGAAAGCGCCCAATAGGCCGTGGTATAGGCCATAGTTCCTCCCGCATAGACAAACCCGCCAAAGCCGTTTTGCGCTGGAACAAACGCGTTGGCGTCAATCAGGCTTTGCTCAGGTGAAATGGCTTCTGGCATCCGGTCGGCTGGAAAGTCTTCGGGATAGACCAGTGCGTTCCAGTCGGGGCGCACCTGCCACGCATTGTTCATGACGACGATGTGGTCAAACCATTCGGATGGCCAGTTTTGGCTGCTGGTCACATTCGGGCCGCTGCCCAAGATCAACACCACTTTCTGTTCGCCGGTCATGGGGTTTGCCACTCTGTTAAGGTGCTATGGGATCAAGATAGGACATCCCCCCCCTTTTCCCAAGCTAATCCTCGAGCGGAGCTGGTTTGTCGGCCCCAAGCATCTTAACCTCGCGCTGTGGGAAAGGGATCGAAATGCCGTTTTCTTTAAATGTGTCCCAAAGCGCCAGATAAACGTTTCCGCGAATGTTGGTTAGCCCCGCCGTCGGATCCTTGATCCAGAAGCGCAGAATATAATCCACGCTGCTGTCGCCAAAGCCAACGATATGGCAAACGGGCGCGTTATACGCCAACACACGGTTGACGCCTTTGGCTGCTTCGATTGCCAATTTGCGCACCAAATGGGGGTCATCCCCATAGGCGGTGCCAAAATAGATATCGAGCCGGACATAGTCGTTGGAATGCGACCAGTTCACCACTTGTCCGGTAATCAGGTCTTCGTTCGGGATCAGGTATTCCTTGCCATCCCGCGTCACGACCGACGCATAGCGCGCGCCTAAGGTTTGGATCCACCCAAAGGTTTCCCCAAGACTGATCACATCCCCCGGTTTGATGGACTTGTCGATCAGGATGATGATGCCCGAAACAAGGTTCGATACGACCTTTTGCAAACCAAAACCAAGGCCTACACCGATGGCACCCGACAACACTGCAAGCCCCGTAAGGTCAATGCCAACGGCCTTGACCCCCATAAAGAACGCAATGCCGTAAAACGTCAGCTGAATACCTTTGACAGCAAGCACCTGCATTGATGGGCTGATGTCTTCGTTCTTGCGGATGGTCGCGGCAGTCGTTTGGCTGACAATCCGTGCAATGGAAAAGAGTAGCCCAATCACCACCAGTGCTGTGATCACCGTCAGAATGGACAGTCTGAAGTCCCCGACATGCAACGCCAGCGAATCCAGAAACACTGAAACGCTATCGACGACGTTCAGGAAATAAAGCGTCGCATAGATCCAAAGACCCCATGTCACCAAGCGGCGCATTGGACGGTTGCGCACCAGCCGTGCCGCAAAGGCAATACAGACCCAGACAGACACTAATGTCGCGAATATCCCAATCAGATAGGACCGCGATGGCCATGTGACGCTTTGCATGAAAACATAGATTGCCCCCGCAATGACCGCGAACCAGATCAACCCAAGCCGGCGCTTGATCTGAACGACCATGCGCAGCTGCCATTTCGCCCATCCCTCATGGCTGCGGACCCACGACTGGATCCAGCTTCCCGACAGATGGTGCATCGCCCATGCGGCAAGGGCCACAGCGATCAGAATTAGAATCTGGTATTGTCGCCAGCCCGGATGAAGCAGGCTTTCCGCAAGGTTCATGCCCCCCGCAATCAGCGCCTGAACGCTTTCCATAAAATTGGCTGAGGGATCAGGGTTCATGGGCAGACATCTCGCAAACGCAGTAATTGATACATCCCGCAATGTTGGGATAATCAGCCTGATTGAGCAAGCAATGATGCATCCACCCCTTGTTCAGCCGCGAACTGTGTCCACATTAACGCGTGAAGCGGCCTTTCAGAATCCTTGCTTGCCGGGCTGAAAAGGTCTAACCAGCGCGATATGACACATGTTTCAGACGACTTGTTCAACATCTGCGACCGCGCCCGCTTGCGCGAACGCTTTTTCGGGGCGACCCACACTGTGCTGGCGCGACTATAACGCCCGCCCGCGCCCCTGTGCGCATCGTCTGAACACCCCAACCACACTTAATATACGGGAGAGGACCACATGTCCCCCAAAACGCTTTATGATAAAATCTGGGATGCCCATGTCGCGCACGAAGCGGACGATGGCACCTGTTTGTTGTACATCGACCGCCACCTGGTACACGAAGTAACCAGCCCGCAGGCCTTTGAAGGTTTGCGCATGACCGGCCGCACTGTGCGTCGCCCCGATCAGACGATCGCGGTGCCTGACCACAACGTGCCAACCACGCTGGACCGTGCCAATGCGGCCACAATGACCGAAGACAGCCGCGTTCAGGTCGCTGCCCTTGATACCAACGCCAAAGAATTTGGTCTGCACTACTATCCCGTGTCCGACGTACGTCAGGGCATCGTGCACATCGTCGGCCCCGAGCAAGGCTGGACCCTGCCAGGTATGACCGTCGTATGCGGTGACAGCCACACAGCGACACATGGTGCGTTCGGGTCATTGGCCCACGGCATCGGCACATCCGAGGTTGAACATGTGCTGGCCACGCAGACGCTCATCCAGAAGAAATCAAAAAACATGAAGGTCGAGATCACTGGCAAGCTGCCAGCAGGTGTGACCGCCAAAGACATCACCATGACCGTAATTGGTGAAACCGGCACTGCCGGCGGCACCGGCTATGTCATCGAATATTGTGGCGAAGCGATCCGTGCGTTGAGCATGGAAGGCCGCATGACTGTCTGTAACATGGCCATCGAAGGCGGCGCACGCGCTGGCCTGATCGCACCGGACGAAAAGACATTCGAATACTGCATGGGCCGCCCTCACGCACCGAAAGGCGCACAATGGGACGCAGCACTGGCTTGGTGGAAAACATTGTACTCCGATGACGATGCGCATTGGGACAAGGTCATCACGATCAAAGCCGAAGATATCGCGCCAGCGGTTACTTGGGGTACATCCCCCGAAGACGTACTGCCAATCACAGCAAAAGTCCCCGCTGCCTCTGATTTCAAAGGTGGCAAAGTCGAAGCCGCGAAACGGTCCATCGAGTATATGGGCCTGACCGAAGGCATGGCACTGACCGACATTGAAATCGATACCGTCTTTATCGGGTCCTGCACCAATGGACGGATCGAGGATTTGCGCGCTGCAGCCGCGATCCTGAAAGGCAAGAAAATCAAGGACGGAATGCGGGCGATGATCGTTCCGGGGTCCGGCCTTGTGCGCGCACAGGCCGAGGAAGAGGGCCTTGCCGATATCTTCATCGAAGCGGGATTTGAATGGCGTCTTGCGGGCTGCTCAATGTGCCTGGCGATGAACCCCGACCAACTTGCACCGGGTGAACGCTGTGCTGCGACGTCGAACCGCAACTTTGAGGGCCGTCAGGGCCGGGGCGGACGCACCCACCTGATGTCACCCGCAATGGCAGCGGCTGCGGCGATTACCGGCAAACTGACCGATGTACGCGAGATGATGTAAGTTATTGGCAGGGGCTTTGGCCCTTGCCAGACACAAGGACACAGCATGCACAGACGCAGTTTTCTATCCATGATCGGCGCGGTCAGCTTGACGCCCATGTTGCCTGCCATCGGTGCATCCGCACCGGCAGCGGCGATGGCGGGCGGCTATAACCGTTACCAGTATGGGCTGGCCGTATTCCACGCCCGCACACGCATTGGATTGAACGCGACTGATCTGATTGCCAAGCTTAGGGTCAACCCGGTGCAGGCACATGCGATGATGGGGGAAATGTCAGCCTCCGGTTTCTTGACCCGCAGCGTTTCCGGCGCGGTTAGTGTGTCCTCAAATCGCATCACATCCAAACCTTATGTGCGCAAAGCGCTTCGTCAAATTATTGACGGTGTCTGCGACGCACCCGATGAACAGACCGCAGAAACACAGACTGACGGTTCACAAACTGGAGTTCAGTCATGAACAAGTTTACCACCCTCAGCGGCATTGCCGCCCCCCTGCCCTTGATCAACATCGACACCGATATGATCATTCCAAAGCAGTTTTTGAAAACCATCAAACGGTCCGGCCTCGGCGTGAACTTGTTTGACGAGATGCGCTATGACGACGATCGCAACGAAATCCCTGATTTCGTTTTAAACAAGCCTCAGTACCGCGATGCGCAGATTCTTGTCGCGGGCGATAACTTTGGTTGCGGATCGTCGCGCGAACACGCCCCGTGGGCGATTGCCGATTTCGGGATCACCTGTGTGATCGCGCCCAGCTATGCCGATATCTTCTATAGCAACTGCTTCAAGAACGGCATCCTGCCGATTGCCCTCCCTCAAGAGCAAGTCGACGTTCTGATGAAGGATGCTGAAAAAGGGGCCAATGCCCGGATCGAGATCGACCTTGAAGCGCAGACCGTCACCAGCTCGGATGGCGAGGTTTTCACTTTCGAGGTCGACAGCTTTAAGAAGCATTGCCTGATGAACGGCCTGGATGACATCGGTTTAACGATGGAAAAGGCGGCCTCGATCGACAGCTTCGAAGCGACCGCATCCCAAGCACGTCCTTGGGTCTAGGCCTGATTCTACCCTTGGCTGTCTAAATTTAACTTTCGTAGTGGGCCCTACTCAGTGGCCCACTACATCTGGTGTTTTGCCTTATTTTTGACCCACCAATGATGCAAGAACGCACCACCCGCTTCTTCAAAATGCCTAATAAATTAAGTCTTATTAACGAACAGACTTGAGAACTAAGGCGAAAGAAGGCACAAATTGGGCAAGAATGAGGCAGGCCTTCGTTATCAGAAGGCAACAAGTTGGAACAAGCACGCGGCATTGAATCGTGGCTGGCCAGTCTTGGAAGGGTAGTTTAGTGATTGCACGTATATCAGGCGCGGGAGCGCGTGGCATCCTTGTGGCTTTGTTAGTCGCCACACCAGCCTTGATGCTGCCGGATGTCATAACCGATTCAAGCCAGATTACCATGTTGGTGGCTTTGCTGGGGTATTTCCTTACCTTTGTCGAATACAACTCCAACTATCCCAGCATCGTAGAATTCCGCGACGCCCCGCCGTTCAACAGGCTGCGGTTTGCGTCATTGTTTGCGACCGTGCTGGTGCTGACGATGATCTTGCAGGACAAAACAAATCCTTCAGCGATTTCGCATGCATTGACGTCCATCGGTACGATCACTGGCAACGCGATGGATTTTCCGTTTTCGCCTGTTCGCATGATCGTTTTGATGCTACCCGAGAATTCGGATTTCGCGCTGGTCGACTCTGTCCGGGTTTCAGCAGGCATGGCCTACCTCATCTCGCTTGTTTCGATGGCAGCGTTTCTAATACTGGTGCGCGTCATGAACTGGCCCGCGCGCAAGGGCGCGTTTAACGTGTGGGTTAATCTGCCCTTATTTGACCCGACTGCCGGCGGTGACGTTATACACCGCCTTCAGCGAGACGCGCGGATTAATATTGTTCTGGGTTTTCTATTGCCCTTCTTGATCCCTGCGGTGGTCAAAGCAGCAGCCGATCTGATAGACCCGATCACATTGCAGAACCCGCAAACCCAAATTTGGACAGTCGCCGCATGGGCATTCCTTCCTGCCAGTATCATTATGCGCGGCATTGCCATGGGCAAGATTGCAGAAATGATCGGGGAAAAGCGCCGCCGTGCCTATGCAGCGGACGCGGATGCCGACGACCAAGGTATGCAGCCAGCCTGATCGCAGGGCTGTTCATCCTACCCGTAGGATCGTGGGCAGAACCACTTCGCATCGCAACCTACAACACCGAACTTTCGCGCGACGGGCCCGGCCTTTTGCTGCGCGATATTCTGAAAGGCGATGATCCGCAGATCACAGCTGTCGTGCGGATCATTGTTCAGGTGTCCCCCGATGTGTTGGTAATTCAGGGGTTTGATTACGACCTTGAAGGTACCGCGCTAGCTGCGTTTGCCGACCTGATCGCCGATGATGGTACGGACTATGCCACACGCTTTGCACTGCCCCCCAATGCGGGCCTGCAAACAACGTTGGATATGGATGGCGATGGCAAAACTGGCGGGCCTCGCGATGCGCAGGGCTTTGGGAGATTTTTCGGCGATGGCGCGATGGCGATCCTGTCACGGGATCCCATCATAGAAGATCAGGTTCAGGATTATTCCGCCCTGTTGTGGAGCGATCTGCCTGCGGCGTCTTTGCCCGAGACAAAGGATGGGCCTTTCCCGTCCAATGGCGCGCTGGAAATTCAACGGTTATCCTCGCATGGGCATTGGGTCGTGCCCATTGACACGCCGACGCTTGGCACTGTCACACTGATGACATCCCACGCGACGCCACCCGTGTTTGATGGACCTGAGGACCGCAACGGCCTACGCAACCAAGATGAGATCGTGTTTTGGGACCTCTTTCTTAACGGGGCATTCGCCGCGCCGCCATCCGAGAAATTCGTGCTTCTTGGGGATATGAACAATGACCCAGACAAGGGCGAAGGATTGAAGCCGGCGATCCGCAGGTTGTTGGATCACCCACACCTTCGCGATCCGCTGCAAGGCCGGCCAACCGTAACATTCGACGGGCTTGGCGAAATGCGCGTCGACTATCTTCTGCCATCATCTGACTGGCGCATCATTGCGTCGGGCATCGCTCAGAACCCCATAGCCAGCCGCCATAGCTTGATCTGGGTCGATCTGGACCACTAGCCGTTCTTGACGCCCCAAGCTGCCCGCGCTACGCCGCTTGCAACATATTTTTCAGGAGTTTTCCAATGGCCAACCCAACATTGCTTATCCTCGCCGGTGACGGCATCGGCCCCGAGGTCATGGACCAAGTTGTTCGTATCATTGATTGGTATGGCGAAAAACGCGATATGGCCTTTGACGTTGAACATGATCTGGTCGGCGGCGCGGCGTATGACAAGCACGGCACGCCCCTGCATGACGACACAATGGCCAAGGCACTTGCGGCTGACGCGGTTCTTTTGGGTGCCGTCGGCGGCCCCAAATACGACGTGCTGGATTTCAGCGTAAAGCCAGAACGCGGCCTTCTGCGTTTGCGCAAGGAAATGGATTTGTTCTCGAACCTGCGTCCAGCACAATGCTTTGACGCCTTGGCTGACTTCTCATCGCTCAAGAGAGAACTTGTTGCAGGTTTGGATATCATGATCGTGCGCGAATTGACGTCCGGCGTCTATTTCGGCGAACCGCGCGGGATATTCGAAGAAGGCAACGAACGCGTTGGCATCAACACACAACGCTATACCGAATCCGAGATTGACCGTGTTGCGCGGTCGGCATTCGAATTGGCCCGCCGCCGTAGCAACAAAGTCTGTTCGATGGAAAAAGCCAACGTTATGGAATCCGGCATTCTGTGGCGTGAAGTTCTCCAAAAAGTCCACGACGAGGATTACCCCGATGTGGAGTTGACCCACATGTACGCCGATAATGGCGCGATGCAGTTGGTTCGTGCGCCCAAACAGTTTGACGTGATCGTCACTGACAACCTGTTCGGTGATATCCTCTCTGACTGCGCCGCGATGCTGACCGGCTCGCTTGGCATGCTGCCATCCGCGTCTTTGGGTGCGCCTAACGCTAATGGCCGACCCAAGGCGATGTACGAACCCGTACACGGCTCTGCTCCTGATATCGCGGGCCAAGGCAAGGCAAACCCGATCGCCTGTATCCTGAGCTTTGCTATGGCGTTGCGCTATTCCTTTGACCAAGGCGACGAGGCGACGCGCCTTGAGAATGCCATTGAAAAGGTTCTTGCCGATGGCGCGCGTACTGCCGATCTGATGGGCCCCGAAGGTGGCACGCCGATCTCGACCGCTCAAATGGGTGATGCGATACTGGCGGCTCTCGACGCCAGCCTCTGAACCTTTGCCGACCCCGACCTGAATACAGGTCGGGGTATTGCACCCATCCATGACCAGTCGAACGGTATAGGCCAGACGAGCAACCTTGCTGATTGCCGCGATTGGGTCCACCTGCGCGACATTGTGTAGGGTTGGTCCCCCTTGCCATCTATGCGATCCATCTTGCCGCCCAGAGGCGCAACAGACCGTTGAGGATGCCAGCGTTTAGTGACAGTGTCGCCGTGAACAATACCGGACGCGATAGATGACACACCCAATCCAAGCCGAATTCTTATTACCCACCCAAGAGCTGCGTAATGACCTGCCGTTTTACACTAAAACCCTTGGCCTGCGGTTGGACAGCATCTTTCCCGCCGATGACCCGTCGGTGGCCAGCTTTTCCGGTCATGGCTTGCGCATCCGCATTGAAAAGGGCGCAGATGTGCCGCCCGGTAAAATCCGTATCCTGACCGATGACCCTGACGGCTTTGCCAATGGGGCCCGCGCGCTTTTGGCCCCTAACGGCACTCAAATTGAAATCGCGCCGCTGTCGCCAACGGTTGACCAGCCACAAACGCAACACGAATTCGCCGTGCGCCGTCTGCGCGACGAAGCCCCTTGGGTCATTGGCCGTGCAGGTATGCATTACCGTGATCTAATCCCTTCGCGGCTTGGCGGGTCGATTATTGCCAGCCACATTCGTATTCCTGACGGTGGCCCCGTGCCGGACATGGTGCATTATCACACGGTCGGGTTTCAGCTGATTTTTTGTTATCGGGGTTGGGTCGATGTCTTGTACGAAGATCAAGGCGACCTGATCCGCCTGCATGCGGGCGATTGCGTCACGCAACCCCCCGGCATCCGCCACCGCGTGGTCGAGGCATCGCCCAACATCGAGGTGATCGAGATTGGCGTGCCTGCCGAACACGTGACCACCATCGAGCACGAAATGACCCTGCCCAATGGCAAAGGCGATCCGATGCGCGAATGGGACGGTCAACGGTTTGTCCATCACTTGAAAGACGGAGCTGTTTGGCAGCCGTTCCGCATTCCCGGGTTTACCGCGCGCGATACAGGTATCTGCGATGGCACCAAAGGCATTGCCGGTATTCAAGTTGTGCGCGTCGACGGGCAAACCCCACCGCCCAGCAAACACGACGCTGACATCCATTTCACTTTCGTGATGGAGGGTTCGATGACCCTTACCGCCGAAGGACAGGACCCGCGCGACCTGCAACCCGGCGATGCTTTTGTCATTCCGCCCGGTATGGTCGCTCAATATACGCAGTGCTCTGACGATCTTGAACTGCTCGAAGCAGCATTGCGCGGCGATTTCGCCACTAACTTGCTGAGTTAAGGTGCGGGTTTAGCGCCAAAACACCTGCGGGCTTTTGCCGTTTGCTAAAAGCGGCACGTCCGACAATGATTGCCCGTCGCCTCGCACTTGGTGCATGTCACAGCCCATCGACGCCCCAAAACGTTTCAGATCATCCTCAAGCGCCGCTTTGTCCAACGCATGCCAAGGTTCCGCATTGTCAATCATTCCGTGTTTTAACAGCGTCTGCGCCATAGCGGCGTAATCAACTTCGGCCGACATCATCAGGGCCGCTCGGCGCACGCCAGCAGGGGCCCAATAAGACACACAGTGGTCCAACGGAATACCGGTGCCTGCTTGAAACCAACGGGTCTGTTCCAGCATATATTTAAACTCGACCGATTTGCGACGTTTTATGATCGCAATGTTGGTGTCACCCTCGCAAACATAGTTCACCAAATGAAATGGCGATCCATCAGGTCCGATAATATGGCGCGCCGATCTGTAGTGGCGAACCTGATCGACAAGGCTATGGTTCTGAGGATGAAAGATCAGATACCCTTCCGCGCGCAGCAGGTCCTCTAACATGGTTTCGCCTAGGATACTGCGCCGCTTTTCGGTGAATTCCGACCTTGAGATATAAATTTTCTCATGTCCGGTCGGTGCAAGATCGTCCCGGATATGGCGACGAAGATACGCGCGGTAATCGGGCGATGACATCATATCGGTTTTAATGCCGCTGCCTTGGGGCGGAATAATTAGCTTATCAACCCGATAAAAATCATCAATTATCTTCCAGTTATAACGTTCATCGAAAATCGAAAATAGATCGCCGTAACTCTTTTCGACTGTATCTGGATAGGTGTTGTAGACAGGGAAAAACAATACCCCCTGAATGTCTTCTTCAATGTGATCCAACGCCCAGACCCGAGCCATAGTCTCACTGAAGAAATGCCCGAATTGCGGGTTATAAACCCCACCAAACAACCATATTCCAGGCAAATGTTTGATGCGGTCGGGTCTTGGATACCCTGCCTCGATGGTGGCGGCTTGGCCTTCGGAATGCCAGCAAATTGCCTGCGGCACCTCGGACTGCTGCATGTCGTAGACGCTGGCCTTGATACGCCACCCTTCTGTTCTGGGACGATGCACAAGTACGGCATCGCTTACTGACATGATCCCACCTGCCAATGGCACGCTTGGATCGACTGCAAAGGTAGCAGCCGCACCTTTGGAAGGTATATTCATCATGCAAACATCCTGCGTTTTGTCGCTATTCATCGTTACTTTAACAGTTGATGCGCCCTTAAACAGGGCTGCAAGGCAATTCGGCCCGATGTTGAAGGCCACAGCTTTTATATCGAGCCAGATGAAGCTTGCGAATTTGGGCCTTACCACTGCAGTATGCCGCCAAGTTAGTGGAAACCCAAGAACCATAGGAACGAATTGATGGCAGGCACAAAAACAGAAATTTCGCCGAATGTGTGCGCAACCCTTCACAACATTGAAATTCTGGGGGGTCGCCACCTCAAACGGCGTATCGTCGAAACCATGATCGACGGATCATTCGAAAAGCCCGAAATTGACGCAGGTCTGGGCTGTATCAAACCGGGTGATCGGGTGATCGAGATGGGCGCGGGATCAGGCACCGTCGGTGCCATTTTGACTAAAAACATCCCTGATGTTGAAATTATGTCATTCGAGGCAAACTCAAATCTGCTGCCAGCAATCAACGATTTGTACACACATAATGGTTTGAGCAAGCGCAACACAGTTCAAAACAAAGCAGTGGTCGCTGGCAAGGACGCGCCTAAGACGATTGATTTCTTTGTCCGAAAAAACTTCCTTGGCTCACGGATGTTCTCAGAGAACAATGAGCCTGAAGCGGAAGAGGTAAAAGTCAAAACCATCCAATATGAAAAGCTGCGCAAAGACTTTCGTCACAATGTACTGATGATGGATATCGAAGGGGCGGAGTTGGACTTCCTGCGTGAGGCTGATTTGGCCGATGTGGATCTGGTGATTATTGAACTGCACCGAAAAGTGTATCACCGCCCCGGCATGCAGGAATGCAAACGCGCCTTTGCGGACCAAGGGTTTATACTGGACGAAGCCCATTCAAAGCGCAGTGTTTTTACCTATAAAAAGCAGACCCGTATCGACGCGGAGAAAGGCTAAGCCTCGAAAGGGGTTAGCGCTTTGCTCCTGTATGCCCCTCGAAGCACTGTAGGGTGATACCCGCTTCTTGCAGTGCCAATTTGACCGAACGCGCGATATCGACCGCTTCGGGTGTGTCCCCGTGGAGGCAGATCGTGTCGATGGCGGCGGGGATTTCCTTGCCGCTTTCGGTAATTATTGCCCCCGCCTGCACCATCTTGACCATGCGCTGCCCTGCAAGGGCCGCATCGTGGATCACGGCACCGGGTTTGGACCGGTCCACCAGCGTGGCGTTGTCGTTATAGGCGCGGTCGGCAAAGATCTCTCCAGCCCATTTGCAGCCCAGTGACTGGGCCGCGTCTTGTTGCGCCGTGGCGGACAGTACCATGACGATCAGATCGGGCGCGACACTCAGGGCAGCCTCAAACAGATCACGGGCAAGGGTTTCATCCTCGGACGCCATATTGGCCAGCGCGCCGTGCAGCTTCAGGTGGCGTACCTGTGCGCCGATGCTGCGCGCCATGCCAACGCTGGCAGCGACCTGATAGCGGACCTGGTTTTGCAAAGTGCTGCGCGGCACCGACATGCGGTTGCGGCCAAAACCTGCAAGATCCATGAAGCCCGGATGCGCGCCGATCCCCACGCCGTTTTCATGTGCCATTTTCATCGTGGCCGCCATCACATCCGCGTCGCCCGCATGCCCGCCACAGGCGATATTGGCTGAGCTGATGATTTTCAACAAAGCCGCGTCATCGCCCATTTTCCAAGGGCCAAAGCTTTCGCCCATATCGGCGTTCAGGTCGACGGTGGTCATGTCAGGTGTCCTTTTCAAACGGGTTGTCCGTGGCCGAGGTCATACCCCCGACCAGTTGGTAGGAAAGCAGGTTTTTGATCGTTGCAGGATCGCGGATCAACGCGGTCACTTGGCCCGGCAGCGCCTTGATATCGCGGCGGTGTTGGATTTCCAGTGCGATCGCCTGTTCAAGTGAGACGAATTCAAAAGTTATATTGGTGCCTGCCGGTGCCTGTGCGACGCGCGCCAAATCGCGCGGGATCACGGTGCCGATGCGGGGGTAGCCACCCGTGGTTTGCGATTCACCCATCAGCACAAAAGGGGCACCATCGCCGGTGATCTGGATGTCGCCCGGCACGATGACTTCGGACAGGATGGTCAGTCCGCCTTCGGCGTGAAACCCTGCGCCGTCGTGATCCATGCGCACGCCCATGCGGTTGGCGCGGGGGTCGCGTGTGAACTGTGTCGCTGTAAAGCGGTCGCGTTCCTCGGCCGTGAAGCGATCGGTTTGCATGCTGGCGACGACGCGGACTGCGCCACCGTCAAAGCGGTTATCGCGGTGCAGTTTCTGGCCCGTCCCGTGCCCTTTATCGGGACCAATCGGGAAGCTGTCACCAGATTTCAGTGCGATACCCAGCCCAGCGCTTAGGTGGCTGGCACGCGCGCCCAGCACCAGATCAGTCGCAATACCGCCGCCAATGTGCAGGTAGCCATAGGTGCCGGTTGTCGCACCGCCGATGGTCAGCTTGGCCCCTGCGGGCAGCAAGTGACTGGCGTTCCAGACGATGGCTTCGCCGTCGATGTTGGCGGCCATGCTGGCCCCCGTCAGGGCAATGCGAATGTCGGCGTCGGCAGTAAACGTACCGCCAGTGCCTGTCATCTCGATCCCGGCCAGATCGGGGGACTGGCCCAATAGTGCCGCACCTTCGTAAAGGGCAACCAGATCGGCCGCGCCGCCTTTGGTCAGCCCTTGGGCCAACCAGCCTGCACGGCCACGGTCCTGAATCGTCAGCGCAGGGCCAGCCTGCATGATGGTGAGGGTTGTTTTCACGACAGCACCTCCGTCTCTGCGCCGCCGGCACCGGATGTGTCAGTCGCCACGATCTTGTCAAATGCGCTGCGCGAGACGGACGGAAAGCACAGCTCGTCCCCGGGGGATAGTGAAAACGGGCTGTCGCTGTGCGGTCGAAAGGTTTTGAACGCGGTCTGCCCGATATGTCGCCATCCGGTCGGGGACGCATTGGTAAAGATAATCAATTGCCGGATCGCGACGATCAAAGCCCCCGCTGGCACAGATTTCGTCAAAGCTTGTTGGCGCGGTATATCCCAGTTTTTTGGTAGCTCGCCCATATAGGGCTGACCGGGCGCGAACCCGATGGTCAAAACGCGCACACGGGCCTGCGACAGTTCCGCAATCGCCGCATCAGGATCAAGGCCAGCCAGTTCTGCCGCCTCCTCAAGCTGGGGGGCCAGATCGGTGCCGTAGACTGTCGGAATATGCCACAACGTGCGGCCCGACGGCAGAGGGGCGGTGTACCAGTCTTGGGTGTCCAGCATATCATTCAACCGCGTCAGCATCGCGTCCAAAGGCTGGGTTACCAAATCGACCTGCAGAAAGGTCGACACAAGCGATGTACTTGTCTCGGACACTTCAGGCCAATCGGCGGCGTCTATAGCTGCACGAAATGACAAGGCAGCACGGTTAGCCGGCTCTGACATGGTGTCGGCAAAGCTGATCAGAATACCAGTCAGGCCTACAGTTTGAATTTTAGGAAACAGGCTCATGACGGCCCTTGTCTGATGTTGTCTGGCAACCATGTCGCGATGTCTGGAAAGAAAATCAAAACGAACACCATGACCACCATGATCGCGAACATCGGCAAAGCGGCCTTGGTGATATAGCCCATTTCGTGGTCGGTCATGCCTTGGAGTACAAACAGGTTAAACCCGATGGGGGGGGTGATTTGCGCCATCTCGACGACGACCACGACGAAAATGCCGAACCAGATCAGATCAATGCCCGCGTCACGGACCATGGGTTCAACCACCGCCATGGTCAGCACCACGGATGAAATGCCGTCCAAGAACATGCCGAGCACGATGTAGAACACCAGCAGCGCCATAAGCAGTTGGAACCGCGAAAGTTCCATCCCTGCGATGCCATCGGCCAGTGCCCGAGGCAAACCGGTAAAGCCCATCGACAGCTTGAGAAATGCCGCGCCCGCCAAAATCAGTGCGATCATCGCTGACGTGCGCATCGCGCCCATCAAGCTTTGCTGAAAGCTGCTCCAGTTCAGTGAACCTTGCAAAAGCGCGAGCATCAGCGCGCCGATCACACCAATCGCAGCGGCTTCGGTTGCTGTGGCGAAACCCAGGTACATCGACCCTATGACAACCGAAATCAGCGCAAACACAGGCAGCAAGAACCGCGAGTTTCGCAGCTTGTCGGCAAAGCTCATGTCGCGCTCGACCGTGGGGTTCCAGTCTTTAGAAGTGAGTGAGACAAACGCCACATAAGCCATGAACATCACTGCCAAAAACAGGCCAGGCAACACGCCGGCAAAGAACAGCTTGGTTATGCTTTCGTTCACAGTCACCCCGTAGACGATCAACGCCAGCGACGGCGGGATCATCAGCCCAAGGGTCGCGGCACCGGCAAGCGTTCCGATGATCATCTTTTCAGGGTAATTGCGTGCGCGTAATTCGGGGATCGACATTTTGCCAACCGTGGTCAGCGTCGCGGCGGAAGATCCTGATACGGCGGCAAACACCGTGCAGCCGACGATATTGGTGTGAACCAGCCCACCGGGCAGTTTGGCCAGCCACGGCGACAAGCCTTTGAACATATCCTCGGACAGGCGGGTTCTAAACAGAATTTCCCCCATCCAGATGAACAGCGGCAAAGCCGTCAGGGTCCAAGAGCTGGACGAGGCCCAGATCGTCGTGACCATCGCATCGCCGACTGGGCGCGTGGTGAACAGCTCCATACCGACCCAAGCGACACCCATTAGGGCAAGGCCAACCCACACACCTGTACCAAGCAAAAAGAATAGGACGACGAGGAAGAGGACGATTGCGTAAAGTTCAGTCAACGCATCACTCCCCAAAGCTTTGATCGACAAGATCGCGGGTCAGGCGGTGTTCGCCCTTAACGATCAGATTTATCAGATTGTCAGTCAGGGCAATGGCAAGGATCGCGCCGCCAACCACCATCACCGATTGCGGAATCCACAAGGCAGTGGCGTCTTGCGCCTGACTGACCTCGTTAAATTTCCACGACCAATAAACAAACCAATAGGCGTAATAGGTGAAATACCACGCGATGGCCGCAGCCAGCCCAAAACACCAGATATCCAGCAGCCGCTTTGGCCCATCGGGAAGCGCGTTAAGCAATATCGATACGCGGATATGTGTGCCCCGGTTTAACGCATTGGCAAAGGCCAGAAAACTGGCCCCCGCCATAGCGTACCCAGCATAACTTGCAGCACCGGGAAAGACTTCGCCAGTCCAGCGCGCGACCATTTGCACCACGATCAGCAACAAAATTGCGACCAAGCAGGCAGCAGCCAAGGCACCCGAAATCAGGTAGAGTGCATCAAGCGATTTGCGCAGGGTTTTCATTGGGAAATCTCCGTTTGGCGGAAAGAAACGGCGGCCCGTTTGAACGGGCCGCCGAACGGATGCTTACTGCATCGATTTGTAACCATCGACGATGGCCTTGCCTTCATCGCCAGCCGACTCAAGCCATTCCGACGTCATGGTCTCACCCACAGCACGCAAGCCGGACATCAGGTCGTCGCTTGCGGGCCCAACTTTCATGCCGCCTTCGCGCAGACCATCATATGTGAACTGGGTATAGTCCTTGGACGCCTGCAAACCACGTGCTTCTGCCTCGGTTGCACAGGTGGTGATAATGTCTTTGTTGGAGTCAGACACATCGGACCAAACGTCGTTGTTTACCATAACGTAGTTGCGTGGCAGCCAAGCATCGACTTCGTAAAAGTTGGTCAGGCTCTCCCAAACCTTCTGATCATAGCCGGTTGCACCTGACGAGATCATCGATTCCGCGACGCCCGTGGCAAAGGCCTGGCTTAGTTCAGCGGCCTCAATCGTAACGGGCAACATGCCTGTCAGTTCGGCCAGACGGCTGGTGGCGTTGTTATACGACCGAAACTTGACGCCCTTCATGTCTTCGACGCTGTTCACGTCTTTCTTGAAGTACAGCCCTTGGGGTGGCCATGGTACGTTATAAAGCAAGGTCAGGTTCTGCTCGGCCAGCAGCTCTTCGATCTTGGGTTTGGCGGCTTTCCACAGCTTGTCGGAATCGTCGAAAGACGGTGCAAGGAATGGAATTGAATCAAATCCGAACAGCGCGTTTTCGTTCTGATGGCCTGACAAAAGGCGTTCGCCCAGTTGCACTTGGCCGGTCTGGATGGCGCGCTTGATGTCAGCGCCAGCAATCAGCGATCCTCCGGGGTGGACGGTAATCTCGATCTCTCCGCTGGTTCCATCGGTCACGCATTTGGCAAAGGCCATGCCGTTCTCGGAATGGAAATTTGACGCGGAATACGCCATCGGCATGTCCCACTTTTCGGCGGCCAGTACGGGCAGTGCGCTTGTCATGGCAATCGCTGCGGTCGCGACCCCCGTCATCAGTTTATTGGTCAGTTTCACGTCTCTCTCCTTGTTGGTGATTTCGGTGGTTCAGACGTTGCTGAACCGTTGTGGATGATAGGGTTTCATGTCGGTATTCGTTGGCTGATCCATGATCATGCCCGCAATCAGACGGCCAGTTTTTGGCCCGCCCGTCAACCCGATGTGGTGATGACCAAAGGCGGCATAGACCCGGCTGGTGCCAACCTGCCCGATCAGGGGCAAGCTGTCGCTGGGGGTTGGCCTGTGCCCCAGCCATTCGATTTCGCTGGTAGCCGTCAGGTTCGGGAACGCCGCCTTGGCCTGCCGGCGCAGCAGGGCCAGTGGTGCCTTGGAAGGACCAGCCTCAAGCCCGCCGAATTCGAGGATACCCGCGCAGCGCACGCCTTGGGCCATCGGTGTGGCGACAAATTTACCGCTGGCGATCATGGTGGGCCGTGTCGGCCCGCCGGTCGCACCTTCGAATATCACGTGATAGCCTCGTTCAGACTCCAGCGGTACGTTAAGTCCCAGCTTGGCCATAAGCGGCTTTGACCACACGCCTGTGGCCAGAACGACATCGTCGCATGTCACAGTGCCTTTTGTGGTTTGCACGGCTGTCGCAGTGCCTCCGGTCAGATCGAAATCCTTGACCTCAGCCTTCAGGATAGTACCGCCCGCCTTTTCAAACGCTGAGGCCAAAGCGACAACGTAGCCCCCCGGATCGCGGATAAAGCCGTGATCTTTCAATGTCGCAAGGCAAGTGATCTCGGGTCCTAGCGCTGGTTCATACTCATGCACTGCACCGCCTTCGACCAGCGTCGGCGAAAAGCCGGCTTGCGCACGCAACGCCCAAGTATAGGCCTCGGCTTCGAAGTCCGCGCGTTTGCGATAGGCAAAGACATAGTCGCTGTCGGTCACCCAATCGGACAGGCCCAGATCGGCAGTCAGGCTTTTGTGTTGTTCAACGCTGTCGCTGACAATTGGGGCAAGTGCTGCCGAAATGCGCCTCGTGTCGGCGTCATTTGCATAGCTCATGTATTTCCTTAACCACGGTAGCAAGCGCGGCAAATAGGACAGGCGCAGGTACAAGGGTACATCGCGGTCGAGCAGCATCAACGGTGCCTTGCGCAACAACCCCGGCCCGGTCACCGGGGCAACACCGCTTGCCGCAAGCACGCCAGCATTCCCATGAGAGGTACCAGTGCCCGGTCCAGCACGATCAATGATAGTCACCTTTGCACCCGCGCGCTGCAGCCAAATGGCCGTGGAGACACCAACAATCCCTCCACCAATGATGGCGACATGGCGGGTCATCGTAACGGCCCCCGCTGAGAAGGTTTTAGCAAACACATGGTCATGATTCCTTTGGCGTCACTCTGGCACAGAAATGCATTACGTCAACAAAATGTTTACAAAATGACATCGTTCGGGGGATCGAACAGAAATTACACCCACAAACCGAGCTGGTTACTTGGATTCTGGCGCGCGCAGGAAGTTGTCGTCAAAACTGACCTGGGATACGCCTGCCAGCTTGGTCAACCGCGTCAATTCCGCCTCGAACGCAGTTTGTTTGCCTTTACCCCACCGCGTGCCCGGCTCCGGCCAAAGGGCGCGCACCACCAAAGTGTCACGATTGCGAAACGCCTTCATGTCTACGCGGGCGATGATGGTGTCGCCTTGCAGGATCGGAAAAACGTAATAGCCATACGTGCGCTTGGCCTCGGGTACGAACATTTCTACCCTGTAGTTAAAACCGAACAACCGTTCCGCGCGTTTGCGGTCACGCAAGGCCGGATCAAACGGGCTAAGCACGCGCAGCCGTTGGGTTGGTGCAATTTGCAGCGCTGGATCGCTTGCGATGTCGGGGCGCGCAATGGCACTACGCATTTCGCCACTGGCACAAGTCACCATGATTGGTTGCAATCGTCCTGCGGCCAGTTCTTCGGCCACCCAGTCTTTCGCCTCAGACGGGCTGATATGGCCCCAGAACGCTGCCAGTTCTGTGTGGGTCGCAAAACCTAACCGATCCAACGCGCCACTACAGCACCAGTCGATCGTTGCCGTATCATCCGGTGCCGCAGTCGGGTTACACAGATGGGCGTCCAGCACCCTTTCGGTCAGATCATATCGTTTCTGAAACCCGTCCCGACCGATGACATGCAACGCCCCCGTCCGCCAAAGATACTCCAACGCAGTTTTTGAAGGGTGCCAATCCCACCACCCGCTGTTTGACCGCTTTTCGTCCTTACCAACATCAGCAGAACAGACAGGTCCCTGTTCGCGGATTTGATCCAAAAGCTTTTCAAACTGCGATTCAAAGTCGTGCTTGTGCCAGTTGCGATAGCGTTTGCGCAGGGTCTCGGCATCACGTTGACGGCGCATTTCCCAATAGGAATAATACCCCATCGGGATCACCGCAGCGTCATGGGTCCAATGCTCAAATAGCGCACCGTCGTTTTCATAAAGTTGCTTTAACCCGTCTGGACGATATCGGGGTTTGCGAGAAAACAGGATAAGATCATGCGCACGCGCGACAGTGTTGATGCTATCAAGCTGGACGAAGCCCAAGCCCTGGATGACCTGTAACAGCGCGTCACCTTTTGCCTCACCCTGCGGCGCGTCACTTAGCAGATGACGGTGCAGAAACAGACGCCGAGCGTCTTGGTTGCTCAGCGTGAGGGTGTTCATCCACTACGCTTGCGGCGCAACGTATCTCCCAGTGAAAGGACAGGGGTCATCGTGACATGGGTTTGCAAGTCGGGGTCCGGTTCGTCCAATGTGTCGTTCAGAATAATCTGCGCCGCTGCACGGCCGATTTCTGCGCGACACGCATCCATCGTGGCCAACTGCCGTGGCAGACCCTGCAACAGTTCGACGTTGTTAAATCCGGCCAAGCCGATCTGCCCGGGAATATCAATGCCCTGATCGATAAGATACAGGAGCCCCCCTGCACCGATCATGTCATTTGAATAATACAAGAAATCCAGATCGGGCGACCGCTCCAGCATCTCTTGGGTCATCTCGCGCCCTTTGGCCAATGCCGATCCACCTGAATAAAACGCGCGGTCCTCGATCTCGATGCCTGCCTTGGCCAGACCTTCGGTGAACCCTTCAAACCGTTTGCGTGCACGGTGGTCCAACGGCATCTTGGTGCCCATGAATCCGATATGTTCATAGCCCTCTTTCAGGATCGCTTTAGCCATTTCCTGACCGGCACGACGGTGCGAAATACCCACGACGGCATCGATTGGACGGCCATCGACGTCCATTATCTCGACAACAGGAATGCCTGCGTTTTTCAACATGGCGCGGGTGGCGTCCGAATGCTCCAGCCCCGCGATGATCACGCCAGAAGGCCGCCAGGACAGCATCTCGTACAAGACGCGCTCCTCCTTCTCGGGCATGTAATCTGTCACCCCCACGACAGGTTGAAGAGGCGTATCCTCAAGCACCTGATTGATGCCGTTCAGAACCTCCGGGAATACCATATTCGACAGGGATGGGATGATAACAGCAACAAGGTTCACCCGTTGCGATGCCAGCGATCCTGCAATCTGGTTGGGCACATAGCCCAGTTCTTTTGCGGCTGCCAGGACCCTAAGACGCGTCGCTTCTGACACATCGCCACGTTTGCGCAACACGCGGCTGACCGTCATTTCGGATACCCCACAAGCGTCAGAGACATCACGAAGCGTTAACGGGCGTTTTGGGGTTTGTGACAAAGGTAATATCCTGCTGTTCAACCAGTGTCTCACGCTAACGTAGATTAGGCGCGAGGCGCAAGGCGTCACAAGGGAGGGTGCAAAACTGGTACTTAGCTTTTTGCGGGTGACGGCCCCACATCAGCTTGCTAAAGTTGTCATTGGCGGTCCCGTGGCTCAACTGGATAGAGCAGCCCCCTCCTAAGGGGCAGGTTATTGGTTCGAATCCAATCGGGGTCACCAAAACTGCCTGAAAAATATGGCTTATTTACAGGGTATTGTGCAGGCGCTTGCAGTGTCTGACGTCAACGCGTATGGGTCCAAATAGCAGCATTTGATAAGAGAGTGTTCTTGGCTCATCGTAACCACCGAAGAGTGGAAGATGAGACAGACAACTGGAGCACGCAAAAGTCCTGGCGAGAAGATCGTCAAAGATATCAAACGCGCCACGCGCAAGCATTATTCATCCGAAGAGAAGATCCGTATCGTGCTGGACGGGTTGCGTGGCGACTTTTTGGGCAATAGGAATATCTTTCCCAATGTCATCAATATTGAGGCGCGCAACGGGTGTTCTTTGGCCCATTTGGTCAAGACGCTATATGGCTTTGCATGTCAAAGTGCTCGCACATACGAAAAAAGGCGGCAGGGATACTGCCACCTTTTGCTTCGTCATTTAGGTACTTAGGATTATTCGATTTCGTTGGCTTGGTACGCGACCCACTTGCCGAAAGATGGCAGGCTGCGACCATGCATCGCCTTCTTTCCAAATGTAGCTTTGAAGCCGGCAGTGATGATATTGAACGTGTCACCGTATGTGTCACCGCTTGAATCTTTATATGAGTTCCGTTGATGCTGAACTTTGCCATAGATAGTGAACGGAGAGTTGTCGATATCCCGCTCGACCCCGATTTCAAAGTCGATGACCTTGGCCGGATCACTTCCTTTTTTATCACCTTCTGCGTATGCTATGGCCGAGACGATACGCAGTCCTGACCGAATTTCATAGTCGCCGCCTACCCGGATAAAGGAACCGTCTTGAATGCCCTCGTCAAATTCATCTTCTGAGTCGAATGCACCAATTTGGCCGAAAAGACTGAAACCACTAAAGTCCCGGCCTGCTTCAAGACCGTAAAAGCTATACTTCATCTTTTCGTCGCTATCACCATAGTCGTTGTGGCGACCTACACCAACGAACGCCCCAAAGTTCATCATGCCTTGGTTGTGATGCAAACGCAGGGTCAAATCGCGCGTGTAGGATGTGGCATCATCCGTATCCAACGAAGAGTCAGCATCATCAAGGGAGTGGAAGCCCAAGGCTGCTTCACCGATCCAACCTGGCTGGAATTCGTAGGCGACACTGCCGCCAAAATCAAAAACTGTACGATTATCCTCGCCAGCAATTCCGTCGTTGTCTTCAATCCCGTGCGCATCGAGGTTGTTTGACCATTGGCCAACGCCGCCGTTCAGTTGATACGAAATTTCCTGCGCGGTTGCCGCTGTTGCACCGAGAAGTGCAATAACACTTGCTGATATTATTATTTTCATATCTGTTGCTCACTTCCAAAATTAATTGAGAAAAATAAGGGAGACCTCATAGTATTCGATATGTGTTCTTTTCATTTGTCGCAATCGTTCTGAAACATTTCTTGTGCAATGCGTTGAAATCATCACAGTTTTCGGCTCCTGACTCATTGATTTATAACAATATTCCCCAAGCTGAATGCCCATCCAAGACAGCCGCGTCCAGACATCCTGAATTGAAATCGTGAGTGCTGCTAAGACAATCAGCATGCCCCCCCGCATGATGTTTTGGGGGCGGATTTCAACATTAATGCTCAAGATTGGTATCTCCGTTAGCATCTGCGCAATTTGCACCGCAAAGAACTATTGGTGTTCGAGGCGCTCATTTCGGCTGTACGCTTCTCATTCTGATATTCTTGGAAAGCCGACATTCGTACTTGGCGCAGCATTTGTCGAAGTGGGCTCAAAGCTGCCGTTCGCTGCGGATTGCACCAAGGTCTGGTTTGGGCCTTGAGCGACTTCTTTAGTACAGGTGATTGCAAGGATGCTGCTGGGAAGAAATTTTCCGCTTAAACTTTGCAGAGTGACCTATAAGAGCGGCACGCCGATCCAACAGTTGCGAGTGCGCAACATAGAATCCGTCTAAACATGGCGGTCACGTTGCTTCCGTATTGCTTCCGGCAACAATCTCTCACCAGAGTTTTCACCGCGAAATCGGTATAAGCCCCTGATATGGAAAGTAAAAATGGTGAGCCCGTCCGGGTTCGAACCGGAGACCTACTGATTAAAAGTCAGTTGCTCTACCAACTGAGCTACAGGCCCACTAGGCGGCTTACTAGAAAGGTGGGGCGGCAGGGTCAAGCCCTTAACGTACGAAATTTTCTGCACATGCTGGATAAGTTTCATTCGCCGCGTTATATGCGCCAAATGTACAGCAATATGACACACGGTTTGCCCTTTATGAAAATGCATGGGCTGGGAAATGACTTTGTCGTGCTTGATGCGCGCGGGTCCGGTCTGCTTGATGCGCGCGGGGAATCGTTTCAAGTAACACCCGCTTTTGCCAAAGCAGTTGGACATCGTCGTTTCGGTGTAGGGTTCGATCAGCTGGCCGTGATCACGAACGGAACGGGCGACGCGCATTTGACGTTCTATAATTCGGATGGCTCACGCTCAGCTGCCTGCGGAAATGCCACCCGATGCATCGCGCGGTTCATAATGGATGAAACTGGCAAGACATCGCTGGATCTAACCACTGATCGCGGCGATTTGGCGGCGCGGGATTTGGGCAATGGGTTGACGTCGGTCAATATGGGCCAACCACAGCTTGAGTGGCAGGACATTCCATTGGCCCAAGCGATGAATACTTTGGAGCTGCCTATCGACGGCGCGCCAACTGCTACCGGAATGGGCAATCCGCATTGCACGTTTTTTGTCGAGGACGTGACCGCGATTGACCTTGAACGCTTTGGCCCCGGCGTTGAGCACCATCCGATGTACCCCAATCGCACAAATGTTCAGGTCGCGCAGATCGTTGGGCCGGACCATATCCGTATGCGCGTCTGGGAGCGCGGTGTTGGGGTTACTCTTGCTTCCGGGTCTTCAAGCTGCGCCACGGCTGTTGCAGCGGCCCGTAGGGGCCTAACACGGCGCAAGGTGCGTATCGATCTTGATGGGGGCACGCTGTACATCGACTGGCGCGAGGATGGCGTTTGGATGACCGGGCCCACTGCGCATGTTTTCAGTGGCATTCTGACCCCTGCATTTCTGGACAACCTGATATGACCGCCCCTATCTTTTCAAACCACGGCTGCCGCCTGAATGCTTACGAGACTGAGGCGATGAAAGACCTTGCCCAGCAGGCAGGTCTGGAAAATGCCGTGATCGTCAACACCTGCGCAGTCACCGCCGAGGCCGTGCGCAAAGCCCGGCAAGACATCCGCAAGCTGCGCAAAGCTAACCCCAATGCGCGGCTGATCGTCACTGGATGTGCCGCGCAGACAGAACCCGACACATTTGCCAAGATGGCCGAGGTCGACGCAGTCATCGGCAATACAGAAAAGATGGTGGGTGCGACCTGGCAAGGACTGGCCGCTGATTTCATTGGCGAATCAGAGGCCGTGCAAGTCGATGACATTATGTCGGTCACGGAAACTGCCGGGCATTTGATCGACGGATTTGGCACACGCAGCCGTGCCTATGTTCAGGTCCAGAATGGCTGCGACCATCGCTGTACGTTTTGCATCATCCCATTTGGGCGTGGCAATTCGCGTTCCGTACCGGCCGGCGTGGTGGTGGATCAGATCAAGCGGTTGGTCGACAAAGGGTTTAACGAGGTCGTGTTGACCGGAGTTGACCTAACCAGTTGGGGTGCTGATCTACCGTCAGAACCAAAACTAGGTGATTTGGTGATGCGCATTTTGCGACTTGTGCCCGATCTGCCACGCTTGCGGATCAGCTCCATCGATTCGATCGAAGTGGACGAAAATCTAATGCAGGCCATCGCCACTGAACCACGCTTGATGCCGCATCTGCATCTCAGCTTGCAACACGGCGATGACATGATCCTCAAGCGGATGAAGCGGCGGCATTTGCGCGACGACGCGATCAAATTTGCCGAAGACGCTCGCAAACTGCGCCCTGACATGACGTTTGGCGCGGACATTATCGCGGGCTTTCCAACCGAAACTGACGCGATGTTCGCTAATTCCCTGAAGCTGGTGGATGAATGCGACCTGACTTGGCTGCATGTCTTCCCCTATTCAGCGCGGCAGAGCACACCCGCGGCTCGTATGCCTCCTGTGAATGGCGCGGTGATCAAAACGCGCGCCGCCCAGCTAAGAGCGGCTGGTGACGGGCAAGTGGCCAAACACTTGACTGCACAGCGCGGAATCCGCCACCGCATCTTGATGGAAAGTGCAACGATGGGCCGGACCGAACAGTTCACCGAGACCCATTTCGCTGAGCCACAGTCAGAGGGTAGCATTGTCTTGGCAAAGATAACGGGACACGACAATACGCATCTGCTGGTCGGTTAGTTGTTTTTAGCAATCTTAACCTAACCCGCGATTGCATTTTGGCTTGGCCTTATAGAAGGTAAGGGACACCCCGTGCTTTTTATAAGATGGACAGTTACCTTTGCTACATTATGGACCCAAAAGCCTTAAGAAACTGATCGATAACGGATTTCTGGCCAGTGCGTCTGGCGCGCTGAAGCAGCTAATGATTGAACTGGCCACCGAAAAGGAACTCGCAAGAGGTGACGTTTTATTTGAGCAAGAAGATGTGGGGGAAACCCTGTATGCGATTGGCAGTGGGGCGTTGGAGTTCAGTGTCTTGTCTGCCGAGGGGCGCAAGCTGATCCTTGATGTGATGTACGAAGGGGCAATCTTTGGCGAAATAGCCTTGTTTGATCCGGGCCCACGGACAGCGACAGTTATCGCTGTCGAAAATTCGACAGTTTGGGGAATCAATAACAAGGATGTTTTGTCAGCCTTGAACAAACGTCCTGAATTGGGTGTTGATATGATCCAACTTGCAGGGCGACGGATGCGTTGGATGGGTCAACAGCTGCGCGATCAGGTGTTTCTTCCGTTGCCGATGCGCCTAGCCCAAAAAATATTGTACCTCGCATCGAGCAATGGTGCACAAACTCACACGATCAGAATTTCGCAGGCAGAACTGGCCGAATTCGTAGGGGCCAGCAGGGAGACGGTTTCCAAGACACTTGCCGTATGGAAACGGGACGGCGTGATTGATCTTGGTCGTGGCTCTTTACGCATCCTCGAGAAAGAAAACCTTAAAAAACTAGCGTTAACTGAAACTATCTGAGCCTTAAGTGACAAATGTCACATACCCGAGTCGGGAAGTTAACTAATGGTAAGTATATTGAAAGATGCGGGCTAACGATAAACATCGCTCTTCTAGTCAGAATGATGTTAGTCCGCTCTAGAGAGGTAGAGAGAATGAGTTCAGCAAAGGTAGTTACCCACCTTCGCTAGGGTGTTCAATTGATCTGGACGCTTGCTCTTCTCTCTTTTTACGACAGATTTGTTTGTGTGTTCCAAGAAGTCTCCCCACTTTGCACAAACGAAAAAGCCTTCCGGATCTAGTAGGATCCAGAAGGCTTTATTTTTCTCAGAACATCAAAAACTGATTAATCAGTCTTCCTTGTTTTTGATCGGTGCCCAAATACGCTTGTTTGTCAGATACAGCAGTACCGACAAGAGCGTCAGAAAGACCACACCGGCGAAACCTGCCTGCTTGCGTGCCATCATCTTGGGCTCGGCTGTCCACGTTAGGAATGCAGCAACATCCATTGCCTCGTGGTGCAGATCAGATTCGTGACCGTCGGCATATTCAACGTCGTCGCCGTACAGCGGCTGCGCCATTGCGATCCAGGTGCCCTCGACCGTCGAATGTCCGTGCTCGTCTTTGCACGAGTCCGGGATACCACCGTTCGCGAACGCTTTGTTATAGGAACCCGGGAAGTCCTCGGGTGCGCATTCTGGCGCTTCTTCGTATCCGACCATCAAAGACGCGATGTATTCTGGTCCACCGATACCTTTGAAGAACTGGTTGATGCCCAAACCGTACGGGCCGTGAAAACCGGCACGACTTTTGGCCATGAGGCTTAGGTCTGGCGCGCTCTCAAGTGCTGAACCGGGAAAGTGGTCAACCGGTGTAGCCGGACGGAAATCGTCAAGCTCACTGTCGAATATTTCGAAGCGCTCCGAATAGGCACGTACCTGATCTTCGGGCAGATGTGGGCCACCGTCATCAGCCAATGTGCGCAACGGTACGAATTTCAGACCGTGGCACGCAGAACAAACTTCGGTGTAGATCTGAAGACCACGTTGAAGCTGGTTGGTGTCATAGGACCCAAACGGGCCTTCGAATGGGAAGTCAAAGTCTTCGACATGCGCTGCGCCACCCGCCGCAAAAGCGGCAGACCCAGTAAGGCCCAGGGCGACAACAGCCGATATGAAAGTTTTCTTGATCATTGTCATGGTCCTTACTCTGCTGGGTTGACCAGCGTCTTGGTGCCGCCAGTTTTCGCGTCATAGTGAGACGAGAAATCGGCTTCGATGGTGTCAGGCTGCGCCAACGGCTTCTCAATCACGCCAAGCAGCGGCAAGATGATCAGGAAGTATCCGAACCAATAGGCAGAGGCGATCAACGAAAGGCTTGCATATGGCTCTTCGGCGGGCATGGCACCAAGCCACATCAGCGCAAAGAAATCGAGGACCAGCAAGGCAAACCACCATTTGAACATCGGACGATACCGGCCCGACCGCACGCTTGATGTGTCCAGCCATGGTACCAATGCCATCACGACAATCGCACCGAACATCGCCAACACACCAAAGAACTTGGCGTCGATGATGCCGCCAGTCACGAAGGACGCGATCTGAACGACCCATACTTCAGAAGTAAAGGCGCGCAAGATTGCGTAGAATGGCAAGAAGTACCATTCAGGAACGATATGCGCAGGCGTCGAGAGTGGGTTCGCTTCGATGTAGTTATCAGGGTGGCCAAGATAGTTTGGCATAAAGCCGACGATCGCAAAGAAGATCACCAGGATTACGGCCAGCGCGAACAGGTCTTTCATGACAAAGTATGGCCAGAAGGGCAGTGTGTCTTTCTCTGCTTCTTCTTTCGATCCGCGACGAACCTCAACACCGGTTGGATTGTTGTTGCCGGTGGTGTGGAACGCCCAGATGTGCACGATAACCAGACCAGCAATTACAAACGGGAACAGATAGTGGAGGCTGAAGAAGCGGTTCAGCGTTGCGTTATCAACCGCTGGCCCACCCAAAAGCAGGGTTTGGATAGCTTCGCCAACGAAGGGCACAGCGCCGAACAGACCGGTAATAACAGTCGCACCCCAGAATGACATCTGACCCCATGGCAGAACGTAGCCCATGAATGCAGTGCCCATCATCAACAGATAGATCAGCATACCGATGATCCACGTGACCTCGCGTGGTGCTTTGTAGGAACCATAGTACAGGCCGCGGAAGATGTGGGCATATACTGCGATAAAGAACAGCGATGCGCCGTTCGCGTGCATGTAGCGCAGCATATAGCCGCCATTCACGTTACGCATGATGTGTTCAACCGAGGCAAACGCCTGATCGACATGCGGAGTATAGTGCATCGCCAAAACGATACCGGTGATGATTTGTAGCGCCAGACAGAACGTCAGAACGATGCCCCAGATCCACATCCAGTTCAGGTTCTTTGGTGTCGGGATCATCAATGTGTCATACAGCAGCCCAACAACCGGCAGGCGGCGATGCAGCCACTTTTCGCCGTTTGATTTTGGCTCGTAATGGTCGTGAGGAATTCCAGCCATTCTAGTTCTCCCTTAACCCAATTTGATCGTGGTTTCGTCCACGAATTCTGCAAGTGGCACCGGCAGGTTGCGTGGTGCTGGACCTTTGCGGATACGACCCGCCGTATCATAGTGTGAACCGTGGCAAGGGCAGAACCAGCCGCCAAAGTCGCCCGCATCGCCCAAAGGCACGCAGCCAAGGTGCGTACAAACGCCCATCATGACCAGCCAGTCTTCCTTGCCAACCATTGCGCGGTTTTCATCTGTAGCAGGCGCACCCGCTGGAATGTTGGCGTTTTCTGCGCCGGGATCGGGCAACTCAGACATCTTGACTTCGCGTGCTTTGGCGATTTCGTCTTCGGTGCGACGGCGGATAAAGACAGGCTTGCCCAACCATTTGACCGTCAACTGTGTGCCCGGCTCGACCGCTGAGACATCAACGCGGATAGACGACAGCGCCTTAACATCTGCGGATGGGTTCATTTGATTGACCAAAGGCCAGACTGCCGCGCCGACGGCGACCGCACCTGTACCTGCCGTGGCGTAGTAGAGGAAATCCCTCCGGGTGCCTGCGTGATCTTCTGCTTGGGACACGGGTTAACTCCAAATCGAGGGCCAAAAGGCCATTAATCCAAGGGGTGGCAAAAACACGCCTCCCGCAATTCTGTTGTTTACTAGCCGTATGGACTGCGCACGTCCAGATGCCTTTGACGTGCAAACGGTCGCAGGTAGGGGTTCAATGGTATTAAAACCCTGAAATTTTGCTAATTTATGCAGCTGGCGGCACAGTTGCTTGCATTGACGCTCGCGAATCAAAAGTTTTTGCCCATTTCGCCAGCGCATCGTTCCCTTTTCGCCAATTTCGGGCGTCGTGCCGGAAATCAAGATAACCAAGGGCACAGCCAACGGCGATTTGCCCCATATCCAGCGGGCCGGATAATTGGCTAACCCAGCGGGTGTTCAATGCAGCAACAGCGCGTTCGATTTTGCCCCACTGCCCCTCGATCCATTCAGGCATCTGCTTGTCTTCGGGTCGCATCCGCAATTCATAAATCATCGACAGTGCTGCATCCAGAATGCCGTCTGCCGTCGCCTCAAGCGTCAGGGTATCCCAGCGGCGCGCGCCTGTGGGGTACAGTTTGTTGCCCGCACGCTCATCAAGATAGGCGCAAATCACGCGACTATCATACAGTGTCGGCCCCTCGCTCCGCTCAAGCGCGGGCACTTTGGTCAGCGGGTTCTTGGACAGCAGCGCCGCGTCCGGTGCTAAAGGTGTGGTCGCCATCGTTTCCAGCGTCACATCGTCGATCTGACCGGTCTCGTGCAGCAGGACCATAACCTTGCGGACATAGGGCGAGGTCGGGGAATAATAGAGCTTCATCGTTGTCTCCTCCAAGAGTTGCGCCGACTATCACTGGCAAAGCCACTTGGTGCAATCTCTTGTTTTTTATCTCCCGACCGCATCACGCATCATTTTGGCGATGATTTCAGTCTCGGCCCCGAACCCATGCGCGGCCACACCGTCCGCGGCCCCCAGACGTACCGCATCTGTCTTGTTCTGGCTTAGCTTCCAAGTGCCATCAACGCCGGTGACGGTCATGCGGCATGGCACGATCATTCGCATCATCTTTTGCATCGTCTCATCTTGCATCTTGTCTGTCGTCCACGGCTTTTTGGGCAACAGCCTGCCCTCGTACGCCGCAGACTGGCGATCCAACAGGTCAAGCAGTTCATCCGCAGGCCGCGATTCAAGAACCCCGGTCAAATGAACCGCCACATAATTCCAAGTTGGAACCTGATCGTCGATGCCATACCAGTCGGGCGAAATGTAGGTGTCTCCACCGACAACGGCCAACTTTACCTTGATCGGCTCGGAAAGCACCCGCGCGATTGGGTTAGACCGAACCAGATGAAGGTCAGCAATATCGCCCGCTTCGTTCAACAGGAACGGCACGTGGGACATAAGCGGCCCATCATCCCCATTTGTGGCAAGCACACCGAACCCTCGTTCGCGGGCAAAGGCGATGTTCTTGGCAGTGTCTGCATCATGATAGATCGGGTTGGGGTGCATTTTCCTATGCCTTTTCAGCGATTCCATTTTTGGTATTGCAGACCAGCCCCTACCTTGGCAACTTGCACGTATTCTCAGGGCGGGGTGTAATTCCCCACCGGCGGTATGTGGCCTTGCGCCACGAGCCCGCGAGCGCAACGGCCCAATCGGGGCGGTTGGTCAGCAGATCTGGTGAGATGCCAGAGCCGACGGTCATAGTCCGGATGGAAGAGAATGCGTTTGCGCGGACCTTATTTGGGGCCGTTCGCAACCGTGATCGCCTTGGGTGACTTGTGTCGCTGACGAAAAAAAGGAGATCACTATGACACACACCCGCTACGCCTTTATCAAAGCCCGTTGGCATGCCGATATCGTTGATCGTGCCTATGACGGGTTTTCCGAAACCATCCCCACTGGTCAGATCGACGTGGTCGATGTGCCCGGCGCGTTCGAGATGCCTTTGATGGCGCAAACGCTTGCAAAGTCCGGCAAATATGACGCGATAATTTGTGCTGCTTTTGTCGTGGACGGCGGCATTTACCGCCACGATTTTGTCGCTTCAGCCGTTGTTGATGGTCTGATGCGAGTTGGATTGGATACGGGCGTGCCCGTTCTGTCCGTATCCCTGACGCCGCATCACTATCAGGAAACCGATCACCACAATGCAATCTACCGTGCACATTTTGTGGAAAAGGGCCGCGAGGCCGCATCAGCAGCACTTGGCATTGTCGCCGCACGCCAATTGCTGGACGCCTAAACAGTGCGGGCCTGCGCGTCAGGCCCGCTGCGCGGCGATGCTGGCAATGCCCAGTACATCCAGCACTTTGGCTTCGATCTGTTCGGCGTTCATGCCAGCAACCGCATACATATCGGCAGGGCTGGCCTGATCTATGAAGGTATCCGGCAAGACCATCGACCGAAACTTGAGCCCTAGATCGAACACACCCTCATCGGCCAAAAGTTGGGCGACATGACTGCCGAACCCGCCAACGGCACCCTCTTCGATCGTGATCAGGGCCTCGTGATCTGCCGCGAGCGTCAATATCATGTCGCGGTCCAGGGGTTTGGCAAAGCGCGCATCAGCAATCGTTGGTGTGATCCCCTTAGCCTGCAGTGATTCGGCCGCCTTTTCGACCTCTGCCAAACGTGTCCCGAAGGACAGCAACGCGACACGCTTGCCCTTTGCGATGATCCGGCCTTTGCCGATTTGCAACGGCACACCACGTTCGGGCATGTCAACGCCATTGCCCTCGCCGCGCGGAAACCGGAACGCAATCGGCCCGTCATTATGCGCAGCGGCGGTGGCGACCATGTGCACCAGCTCGGCCTCATCGGCGGCGGCCATCACGACCATCCCCGGCAGGTTGGCCAGAAACGCGACGTCGAAAGCACCAGCATGCGTCGCACCATCGGCCCCGACCAATCCTGCACGATCAATCGCAAAGCGAACCGGCAAGCGTTGGATCGCAACGTCATGCACAACCTGATCATACCCCCGCTGCAAAAACGTGGAATACATTGTGCAAAACGGTTTCATTCCGCCAGCAGCCAATGCGGCTGAAAACGTCACGCCGTGCTGTTCAGCAATGCCCACATCAAAGCACCGGCTAGGATAGCGTTCCGCAAACAGATTCAGCCCGGTGCCATCAGGCATGGCTGCCGTTACGGCGCAAATCTTGTCGTCTCTTGCGGCTTCAGCAATCAGGCTGTCCGCAAATACCCGCGTATAGCTTGGCGCGTTTGACGGCGCTTTTTTCTGCTCTCCGGTCAAAACGTTAAACTTGGCCGTGGCATGCCCCTTGTCTCGGGCTGCCTCAGCCGGGCCATAGCCCTTGCCCTTTTTGGTAATGACGTGGATCAGGGTCGGCCCCGTTGCCCGCGCCTTAACCGTGCGAAGGACAGGCAACAGCTGGTTTAAATCATGCCCGTCGATTGGACCCAAATACGAAAAACCCAGATGTTCGAACAATGTCCCGCCGACAGCCATGCCTTTCAGGATATCCTTGGCGCGCTTTGCCCCTTCGCGGAACGGGCCGGGCAGCAGACTAACCGCACCCTTTGCAGCCGCCTTGAAATCTTGAAACGGTTCTTCGGCGTATAAACGGCTTAGATAAGAGGACATCGCGCCAACAGGCGGGGCAATCGACATCTCGTTATCGTTCAAGATCACGAACATCCGTTTTTTGAGATGACCCGCGTTGTTCATCGCCTCGTATGCCATGCCAGCAGACATCGACCCGTCACCAATCACCGCAATCGCGTCACCCAGCCCCTCAGGCACAACGCCGCCCAAATCACGCGCAACGGCAAAGCCCAAAGCGGCAGAGATCGAGGTTGAACTATGGGCCGCGCCAAATGGGTCATAGGGGGATTCGCTGCGCTTGGTAAAACCGCTCAGTCCGTCCTTCATTCGCAAGGTACGGATGCGATCGCGCCGCTCGGTCAAAATCTTGTGCGGATAACACTGGTGCCCAACATCCCAAACCAGCTTGTCGCGCGGCGTATCAAACACGGCGTGCAAGGCGACTGTCAGTTCAACAACACCAAGACCCGCACCCAAGTGCCCGCCGGTTTCCGAAACGGCCGAAATAGTCTCCTCACGAAGTTCGTGCGAGAGCCTGATCAACTCAGCGTCAGAAAACTGTTTCAGGTCCGCAGGTCGCGCAACTCGGTCCAGCAATGGTGTCTCGGGTCTATCAGTCATCTGGCCCCTCCGCCGGATCAGCTTTTGCGCGCAATAACGAAGCGTGCTGCTTCTCGCAAGGTTTCTGCGTCGTCGCCATAAGGTGCTAAAGCATCGCAAGCCGACTGCACAAGCTCACGCGCCCGCACTTTCGCCGGCTCAAGACCCAGCAATGATACAAACGTTGCCTTGCCTGCATCCGCATCTTTGCCAACGGCCTTGCCCACAGTTTCCACGTCACCCTCAATATCTAAAATGTCGTCGGCAATCTGAAAAGCAAGCCCAAGATCACGGGCGTAGCGTTTCAACGGACCGGTATCATGGCCCGCCATGACCGGACCAGCGGTTGCTGCCCATTCAAACAACGCGCCAGTTTTACCCGCCTGTAAATCAGTGATCTGCGCAAGGCTCAACGGCTGGCTGGCGGTCTCGGCTGCGATATCCATCGCTTGCCCACCGACCATCCCACGCACACCGGACGCACGGGCCAATCCTGCGATCAACGCAACACGGGCGGCATCAGTGCACCCCGTGTTTGCAATCAGTTCGAATGCCAACGACTGCAACGCATCCCCAGCTAGAACGGCCGTCGCTTCATCCCACTTTACATGAACCGTTGGGTGCCCCCGGCGCAGCGCATCATCATCCATCGAGGGCAGATCATCATGAACCAACGAATAGGCATGAAGCGCCTCGATTGCACCGGCACAGGGTGCCGCCTGCGCATCCAGAATGCCGTGCAACCGCGCACTCTCAATCACGAGAAACGCGCGCAGCCCTTTGCCACCTGTGACCGCGTAGCGCATCGCCTCGGCGATCGTGCCATCTACACCGCCGAGCCCGTGCAAGATCTGCCCAGTAGCCAAATCGGCGGCATGGCGCAGCGCCTCATCAAAAGGTCGCGAAGCCAGGTCGTTTTCTGTCTGGATATCAAATCCCGTCAACAGCCGTCACCCCTGTCGGATTTCCATCCCCGTCCAAGGTGATCTGTGCGACTTTTTCTTCCGCTTCTTTCAGCTTGGCTTCACAGCGCTTTTTCAACTTTGCGCCCCGCTCGTACAGCGTGATACTCTCATCCAACGCCACATCGCCGCGTTCTAGCTGGCCCAATACCTTTTCAAGCTCAGCCATCGCCGCTTCAAAGCTCATTTCTTCTACCGCAGTTTCCGTCATCTCTGCCAAACCCCATCAGTCAAATCTGCATTGACCATAGACTGCCAAGCCCGCGCCTTCCAGACACTGCCCACAACTTCTCTAGTTCAAAATTATCCCACGGGGATCTGGGGGTGTGAAGCCCCCAATCAACAGTGGCCGACCTAGTCAGGTGCCAACATATAGCCCGCACCCCGAACGGTCTGGAGGTATCGTGGCTGCTTCGGATTGTCCTCAATTTTGCGCCGCAGGCGCGTGATCTGGACATCAACGGCACGTTCCTGCGCCTGCCCGCGATCCCGACCCAGGTCTTCAACCAACTTTGACCGGCTCAAAGCGACGCCTGGCTGGGCTGCAAAAATCCGCATCAACTGGATTTCAGTCGCTGTAAGCCGGACCAGATCGTCGCCCTGCCATAGCTCGCCCCGTTCAATATCATAGCGGATCGGCCCCATTGACAGAACCTTTGGCGCGGTATCTGAAACGCTGGTATCCGGCATGCGCCGCAAAATCGCGTTGATGCGCAGCAGCAATTCCTTTGGCTCGAACGGCTTTGCCAAATAGTCATCTGCGCCAGCCTCAAGCCCCTCGATCCGGTTGTCCGTCTCGCCCTTTGCAGTCAGCAGCAAAATCGGGGTCGTCATCTTTTCGCGCAGACTGCGCGTCAAGCTTAGGCCATCTTCGCCTGGCATCATCACATCCAGCACTATCAAGTCGAAATCCAATCCGGCCAAGATCCGTCTTGCATGCGCCGCGTCACGGGCCGAGGTTACCAAGAACCCGTGCCGCATCAAGAATTTCTGCAACAATGTCCGTATGCGTTCATCGTCATCAACGATCAGCAGATGCGCATCCATTTCGCTCATCCGCCATTCTCCTTGAGGCGCATATAGCTATGGCGCATTTCTGGGTCCATCATCGTCTCTAACACACTACGAAAACCCGCAACGGCCTCTGGCCCCGCTTCGCGAAAGGCGCTGCGCATCCGCACGCGCTGCGCGTCGGAAAGGCTCTGTTCAAGCGCGCGGCCTGCTTCGGTCAAATGCAAATGACGCTCCCGCTTGTCTGATTTTCCCACTTGGCTTTGCACAAGACCATCGGCGATCAGCGTGCGCAACACACGATTTAGGGACTGTTTTGTAACACCCAGCAAACCTAGTAGGTTGTTTACAGTTGTTCCCGGTGCGCGATTGATAAAGTGGATGGCGCGGTGATGCGCGCGGCCATAGGCCAGATCGACCAAAATCCGGTCCGGGTCAGCGGTAAAGCCCCGATAGGCAAAGAACATGGCCTCGATCGCCTGCCGCAGCTGTTCGTCGGTCAAGAACAACAGGTTCTCACCGGAATGGGAAGATGTGCCGCGTCCGTCTGCCATTGTTCTCTCCTGCAACTTCGGGGCCAACTTTACGTCAGCGTTGTTGACTTTCCAAGTGTCAAAGGCTAACGAATCCCATGTTTTGCGTAAGAAAATGTCCGATTTTGGCGCTTTTAACGCAACATTCGTAAATTACGATGACGCATCAAGGAAGGATTCACCATGGACGGTGCATATGATGATCGCGACGGCAAGATCTGGATGGACGGAAAAATGGTCGATTGGCGCGAAGCCAACGTCCACATTCTGACCCATGCCATGCATTATGCTTCGTCCGTATTCGAAGGCGAGCGGTGCTATAACGGTAAGATTTTCAAAAGCCGCGAGCATTCCGAACGCCTTCGTAAATCCGCCCAGTATCTAGATTTTGAGATCCCCTATACCGTGGATGAAATCGAAGCCGCCAAGTACGAAATGCTGCAAGCCAATGGCTGGACAGACGCCTATGTGCGCGCGCTCGCGTGGCGTGGTGCCGGCCCAGACATGGGCGTGTCGGCTGCGCGCAACCCCGTGCGGCTGGCAATTGCAGGTTGGGAATGGGGCAATTATTACGGCGACGCCAAGATGAAGGGGGCCAAGCTCGACATCTCCAAATGGAAGCGCCCTTCGCCCGAGACGATCCCGGTGCACGCCAAAGCGGCAGGTCTGTATATGATCTGCACCACGTCCAAGCATGCCGCAGAGGCCAAAGGCTGTTCTGACGCCTTGTTCATGGATTACCGTGGCTATGTGGCCGAAGCGACGGGTGCTAATATCTTCTTCGTCAAGGATGGCGAAGTTCACACGCCGCTGGCCGACTGCTTCCTTAACGGTCTGACGCGGCAGACTGTAATCGGAATGCTCAAGGAAAAAGGCGTAGTTGTTCACGAGCGCCGGATCATGCCGGAAGAGCTCGAAAGCTTTGAGCAGTGCTGGCTAACTGGCACCGCCGCCGAAGTTACGCCAGTTGGTCAGATTGCGGATTTCACGTTCGAGGTTGGTGCCCTGACTAGGGACATCTCTGAATCATATGAAAAGCTTGTTCGAGCGTAAGCCGACAGCCTAATATGCCAAACACTCAAACGGCGCGGGTCACCCCCGCGCCGTTCTTGTTTTCAGGGTAGCGTCAGTACAACGCGACCGGGTTGATCATCGCCTGAACTGTGCCTCTGATCAACGGCTGTCCCAAAACAAACATGAATTCCTTGACGCCGTCGCGCACAAGCGGGCCGGTGTTCATGGTTTCAAGAATGTAGATGCCGTTGTCTTTCAGCAGCGTCACGTGACCGTAGAAAACTTTGTCCCCTTCTTTGGCGGGGATCGCTTCAAGCCCCCAGGTGTCCGCACCAACGGCCATCGGGTTCATCGACGCGATATATACCGCACCCTCGTTGTTGAGGCCCGGTTCGGTCGATCCCCATGCTGCAGGGTCGCTTTCTAGCGTGCCATCAGTCCAACCAGTGTGGAACAAAACGATATCGCCTTCGTTGATCGTGATCTCTTGCGCATCCATCGCGGCTTTGATCTCGGCCTCGCCAAAATGTTCGCCGGCGGCCATCGTTTCCTTGCCGAAATGCTTGGCCATATCGATGATAACTGCACGGGCGACCAACGGCGGTACGGCATGTGTGCCCAGCTTGGTCAGGCCACCAATCGCGGAAATCTCCTTCTCGTCCAGACAGTTGTAGTATTGACCGTTTTCGCCTAGATGCCCCAACCCATCAAGCTGAGACCCGATGCCGATCCAAGTCTGGATGATATCGTCGTTATAATTGCCCTCGTAGCCAAAACTTGACAGCTTTTGTCCACCTTGCTGGTTCGGCTGCACAATTTGTAGACTTAATGACCGTGGTGGGAACGCGGGTGTATCCGGACCAATCACGATACCAAGCGGCATGGATTTACCCTGTTTGATCAGCTTCGCGGCCTCAAGCGTCCGATCTGTACTTACCAAGTTTGCAGATCCGATCTGATCATCCGCTCCCCATTTTGAGGCGGCACAATCTTGCGCCAAAGCGCTCGTCGCGGCGAAACCCAAGGCAAATGTCGCGGCCAGTATTGGTCTAAGTTGCATGTTATTTTCCCTCCCAGAATTGATGCGCTGATCCTTCTAAATTGAATGATTCCCGCACGGTTAAAGGATCACGCTAGCATGCTTTTCCCTCTTGCCACGAAATTTCACATGGGGTTGCGATAGCGGACTGGCCTAACTGGGCGTGCCTTGGGGCGTACTGCTGGCTTTGGCCTTTGAACGATCAAGTCCCAACTGCCGCTCACGCCAAATGATCAATACACCGCCCGTCATAACCAGCCCAGCACCGATCAAGATTGCAGGCGTGGGTACTTCGCTAAAGATCAGCCAGCCGATGATGGTGGCGAAAATCATCGACGCATAATCAAACGGTGCCAGCATTGAAACAGGTCCGAACCTGAACGAAGAGGTAATCATTATTTGAGCGATCCCACCGAGCAGCCCTGCCGAAACCAGCAATGCACAGACCCCCAACCCCGGAGCAACCCAAATCAATGGTCCCCAGTTCAAAACCTTGCCCAATGGCCAAGTGAGAAACGAAAGTACCGTCGCTGTAAGGGAAAAGAAGAACACGATCGCCGCAGTGCTGTCAGTTTGCACCAAACGGCGAACGTGGATTTGAACCAATCCGCGCATGATTGACGCCCCCAGCACCATAAGCGCCCCCATGGTCGCCATCTGCGAAACTGTGTCGCCACTGACCGTAAAGCGCGGAAACAAGACGATCAGGACGCCAACCAGCCCGACGGCAACGGCCGACAGGCGAAATACCCGCACACGTTCGCCCAGAAAAACCGCGGCGAAAATGACTGTGAACAATGGTGTTGCATAGCCGATTGCGGTGACTTCCGGCAAAGGCAGCAAGCTGAGCCCGCCAAAGGTAAGTCCCATTGCCGTCGTCCCAAAGACACCCCGCCAGACATGACCCATCAGATTTGACGGCTCTAATCCGTGGCGGAGATCGCCACGCTGCCAAAGCCAAAGGATGATGATAGGAAAGGCAAAGAACGACCGAAAGAAAACGGCCTGTGCCGCGGGGACGGTTTCAGTCGCCGTTTTAATGATTGCGGACATAGCTGTGAATAAAAACACTGCCCCCAGCTTGAGGGCAATAGCCCGTCCGGGGCGGTGTTCTGTCATGGTAGCAGCCATTCAGGATGCTTGCGCCCCAGTTAACCAAAGAGCAAGACCTTGCAGACGAAGTGCCGGAAAATGTGTAGTTTTCCGATCAGCCTAGCCGATGATGCCCTGATTTTTACCAACCTGCCCACGGTGCAGTAGCATGTGATCCAACAAGACGCAGGCCATCATCGCTTCGCCCACCGGCACTGCGCGAATGCCTACACAAGGGTCGTGGCGGCCTTTGGTAATAATCTCGGTATTCTCGCCAGATTTCGTAATTGTCTTGCGGGTCGTCAGGATGCTTGAGGTCGGTTTGACCGCGAAACGCACGACAATATCCTGCCCTGTGCTGATCCCGCCCAAAATACCGCCAGAATGGTTCGACGAATAAACAGGGCCATCGGGCCCCATGCTAATCTCGTCTGCATTCAACTCACCGGTCAGCATTGCAGCCGACATGCCTTCGCCGATCTCGACGCCTTTGACGGCGTTAATGCTCATCATTGCGGCGGCCAGATCGGTATCCAGCTTGCCATAGACCGGCGCGCCAAGCCCCGCAGGTACACCGCGTGCAGTCACTTCGATAATCGCGCCGACCGATGACCCGGACTTGCGCAGACCATCCAGATAATCCGCCCAATCGCCCGCTGCTTTCGCATCAGGCACCCAGAACGGGTTTTGTTCGATCTGGCCCCAATCGAACGCATCGCGGTCGATCTTATGTGGCCCCATCTGCACCATATAACCGGTGATCTGAACATTCGGCGCAATCGCCTTGATTGCTTCGCGCGCCAAGCCTCCGGCGGCCACCCGCGACGCCGTTTCACGCGCTGATGACCGCCCGCCACCGCGATAATCGCGGATGCCGTATTTCTGAAAATAGGTGATGTCGGCATGGCCGGGGCGGAACTTGTCTTTGATATCGCCATAATCTTTCGACCGCTGGTCGGTGTTTTCGATCATCAACTGGATCGGCGTTCCGGTGCTGACCCCTTCGAACACGCCCGACAGAATGCGCACCTCGTCGGCTTCGCGCCGCTGGGTCGTGTATTTGTTCTGGCCCGGTTTACGCTTGTCCATCCACTGTTGGATCATCGCTTCGTTAATCGGCACGCCAGGGGGGCAGCCGTCAACCGTGGCACCCAAGGCAGGCCCGTGGCTTTCGCCCCAGGTGGTCACGCGGAAAAGATGGCCAAAGCTGTTGATCGACATATCGGGTGCTCCTTTGGCCGTGATCCATAACGGGGTGGTCCACCTGCCTCAAGGGATTTCGCCTTGCAAGCTGCTGGCAACCATTCTACCGATAAGGCACCTCGGGGGGCCTATGGCTGAGATGTGCATCGCACGGACCCGTTGAACCTGAACCGGTTAACACCGGCGGAGGGAAGGTCTGGACATCACTCCAACGCTTTCTGACGCCGCATTTTGGAGGATGCCATGAAGTATCTTACACTTGCTGCCACTACGTTTCTTGCGACCTCGGCCCTGCCTGTATCAACGCTGGCCGACACGCCTGAATTGGTGGTCTATACCTATGACAGTTTTGTTTCCGATTGGGGTCCCGGCCCGGTGATCGAAAAGGCGTTCGAAGAAACCTGCGCCTGCGATCTAAAGTTTGTCGGCATGGGTGATGGCGCGGCCTTGCTGGCGCGGCTAAAACTTGAAGGCGCGCGGTCTGACGCGGATTTAGTGCTGGGGCTGGATACCAGTCTGATCGCGACGGCCAAGGAAACTGGACTGTTTGCGCCCACAACCGTCACCGCAAATTACGACCTGCCAATTGCGTGGACCGACGATAGTTTTGTCCCCTACGACTGGGGCTATTTCGCGTTCGTGCACGGCACAGATCTTACACCGCCTGCGAATTTCAAAGCGCTGGCCGACAGTGACCTGAAAATCGTTATCCAAGATCCACGGTCTTCAACCCCCGGCTTGGGTCTGCTGATGTGGGTCAAGGCGGCCTATGGTGATGACGCCCCCGCAATCTGGGAAGGGTTGGCCGATAACGTCGTGACCGTGACCAAGGGCTGGTCCGAAGCTTATGGTCTGTTCCTTGAGGGGGAGGCCGACATGGTGCTGAGCTATACCACCTCACCCGCCTATCACCTGATCGCCGAGGAAGACGCGAGCAAAGCCGCCGCTCAGTTCGACGAAGGCCACTACATGCAGATCGAAGTTGTCGGCAAACTGGCGGGCAGTGATCAGACAGAATTGGCCGATGCGTTCATGCAGTTCATGGTGTCAGATGCGGCGCAATCGGTGCTGCCCACGACCAACTGGATGTACCCGGCGGTGATACCGGCGGATGGACTGCCGAAAGGGTTCGACACATTGACTACCCCAGAAAAGGCACTGTTGATCCCGAACGAAGACATCCCTGCCCTTCGTGAAGAGGCGTTGGCTGAATGGCTCTCCGCTCTCTCGCAATAAGTACGAAAACAGGGATCAGCGCGGCTGCTTTGGTGGTCGGGCTGATCTTTGCTGCACTTGGGGCAGTGCTGACGCGTGCAGAGTTCAGCAGCGACCTTGGCCCGGCAGATTGGTCGGCGATCCGCTTTACTGCTGTCCAAGCTGTAATATCGGCTGTCGTCTCGACTTTGCTTGCCATTCCAATTGCCCGCGCCTTGGCCCGCAGGCGATTTATCGGGCGTGGTCTGTTGGTGACTTTGCTGGGTGCGCCGTTCATCTTGCCTGTGATCGTTGCGGTATTGGGTCTGCTGACTGTTTTTGGGCGGGCCGGATGGTTGAACATGGCATTGTCAGCCCTGAACCTGCCAACGCTATCTATCTACGGGCTGCATGGGGTGGTGCTGGCGCATGTGTTCTTTAACCTGCCACTTGCCACGCGGTTGATGCTGCAAGCGTGGCAGACAATTCCTACCGAACGGTTTCGCATGGCCGCCCAGCTTGACCTGACTCCACGTGCAGTTTTTCAAAGCATCGAATGGCCAATGCTGCGCCAAATCGTGCCAGGAACAGCCGCGTTGATCTTTGTGATATGTCTGACCAGCTTTGCCGTGGCATTGACCCTAGGCGGCGGTCCCCGCGCGACAACCATTGAACTGGCAATCTATCAAGCATTCCGGTTTGATTTCGACCTAAGCCGTGCCGCTGTTTTGTCACTGGTGCAGTTGACGCTGGCGGGCAGCGCTGCCTTGCTGGTCCTATGGATCATCCCAAGCGTCAGTTTGGGGGGCGGCCAAGACCGCCCGCGCCAGCGTTGGGATGCGAACCGTGGCGTTCAGCGAGTGATCGACAGCGCTGCGATCACTGTTGGCGCAGCGTTTGTGCTGTTGCCTTTGGCTGCCGTCGTTACACGAGGCCTTGCGGGCATTTTACTAACACCCGCGAGCGTTTGGCTGGCATCGGTTACCTCAATCGGCGTTGCCTTGGTCAGTATCGCCGTTCTGCTAGTGCTTGCGCTGCCAATGGCGGGCTGGATCGCCACCGCGAAACGCGGAAGCGTCGAGGCGATTGGGCTTTTCGGTGTTGCCGCGTCCCCCCTGATGATTGGCACGGGATGGTTCATTTTGATCGATCCCTTCGCTGATCCTATTGCACTTGCCTTGCCTGTGACGGCATTGGTGAATGCCCTGATGGCCCTGCCTTTTGCCCTGCGCATTCTGGTGCCACCCTTGCGTGACACGGTGCAGGTTTATGGACGTTTGTCCCAGGCGCTGTCTTTGCAGGGCTGGTCGTTTTGGCGTTGGGTGGCGCTGCCGCGGTTGCGGCCGCAAATCGGCTTTGCAATGGGACTGACAGGGGCGTTGTCTATGGGGGATCTTGGCGTGATCGCCCTGTTCGCCGATCAAGACCGCACAACACTGCCCTTGCAGATGTACCGCCTTATGGGCAGTTATCAGATGGAGGCTGCGGCCGGTGCCGCGTTGATCCTTTTGACGCTGTCACTGGGCATCTTTTGGATATTCGACAAGGCAGGGCGTATGCATGCTGAAGCTTGAACAAGCCGTCATCACCCAAGATGATTTTTCACTGCGGGCCGATCTACTGATTGAACCAAAGAAGAGATATGCTGTCATTGGCCCATCAGGCGCTGGTAAATCAACGCTGCTTGGGGCGCTGTGCGGGTTTGTGGCCATCACCTCCGGAAAATTGACATGGCAAGGTCAGGACATCACTGACGTCGCCCCCGGCGCGCGGCCCATGACGATGCTATTCCAAGACAACAACCTGTTTCCGCACCTCAGCATCAAGCAAAATGTCGGGCTTGGCCTGCGCGGCGATCTGCGCCTGCAAGCCGACGAGAGGGCGAAAGTGGAAAGCGCCCTGTCTCGGGTTGGTCTGGCAGATATGGCCGATCGAAAGCCGGGATCGCTGTCAGGCGGCCAGCAAAGCCGGGCTGCACTTGCGCGCGTATTGGTTCAGGCGCGGCCATTGGTTTTGCTGGACGAGCCTTTCGCAGCCCTTGGGCCTGCTTTGCGAAAAGAAATGCTGGAATTGGTGAAACAACTAGTCACTGAGACAGGCGCGTCCCTGATCATGGTCACCCACGACCCCAACGATGTGATGCAGATCGCGGACGAGGTCATATTTGTCGTCAATGGTACCGCACATGCCCCCGAACCAGCACAAGCGCTGATGGATAATCCGCCGCCTGAACTTCGCGCCTATCTGGGGTAATCAGAACACCAGAAAATAAAACACCGCCGCGACAATGATCATCAAAAGATATCCCAAAAGCACGTACAGCCCGTCGCGCGTGAACAAACCGAAAGCAAACAATGCCACCGTGCCGCCGCCAAAAGACGATGCAAAGGGCACGAATTCTAAAAACGGCCACCCCATTGGCACGATCGTACAACTCAGCAGTGTGAAGCCCCGCATTGGGCCTTTCGTCATAAATTGCATACGTTTGCCGGAATGTCTGTCAAAGAATGAACACGGCTTCCGCAGCCACCGAACTGCACTATGCAGATGTTTTGATTTTATCTGCTTGCTCAGCAGAAATCTCGGCAACCACAATCGCCTACGTCCCCAAAATGCCTGCGCTGATAGGGTGAACACAAGAATTCCGATAAAAGTCGAAACGCCAATTACGCCCGATAACGGCGACACCAGCAGGAGCGAAGCAAGCAAGATGAATGGTGTGATGGACCTGTCGCCGAATTCATCCAGAACATCACCTAATGTCACGTAATCCCGCTCGGCTGCGGCTTGCAAGCTATCCAGCAAGTCGTTCAAACTGTTGTCGTTCGCGGTCAGCACAGGACCCCCAAGATCAGCCTTCCAAGGCAAGCATCGCCTTCAGCCCGGAACGATAGGTCGGGTATGTCGGCTTCCAACCCAACGCATTCTTGATCAGGTCGTTCCGTACCTTTTTGCTTTCCGCGTAAAAGCTGCGGGCCATTGGGGTCATCTCGGCGTCATCAATCGCGATGGCGGGCGGAACGGGTAGGCCCAACAGTTCGGCCGCATGTGCAATGACGTCTTGGGGCGGGGCCGGGTCGTCGTCGCACAGATTATAGATCGCGCCGGGGTCAGGCCTGTTCAGGGACAAATCCAAGGCCTGCGCAATATCATCGACATGAATGCGCGAAAATACCTGGCCGTCTTTAATGATCCGTCGCGCAGTACCGGCTCGCACTTTGGCAAAGGGACCTCGCCCGGGGCCATAGATGCCCGCCAGCCGAAAGATATGCAGCGGCAGATCGGGTATCGCCTGCCAACGTGCCTCTGCATCGGCACGCGCTTGGCCCCTATTTGTTGACGGGGTCAGGGCGGTAGTTTCATCAACCCAACCACCGCCGTGGTCGCCATAAACGCCGGTCGTCGACAGATAGCCAAGCCAACGCAATTCGGGCGCGGCGCGGGCGATGTCAGCATGGGCCGCGTTCAAAACTGGATCCCCGTCCGGACCCGGGCCCGCAGAAATCAATATATTGGGAAATGAAGCCACAAGCGCACCCAGATCAGCGCCCGGCCAGACAACGGGCTCTACCCCGGTTGCGGCGATCTTATCCATCTTATCAGCGTTGCGTGTTGTACCAACGATGCGCCACCCGTTGGGCAGCAACCGTTTTGCCAACGCCTGCGCACTATAGCCGTGGCCAATCGATAGCAGCGTCTTGTCCATCAGTTCAGCCCTGTTCCTGCGGCAGCTTGATCCGCTTGCCTGTGGGCACAAGTTCGTTGATCTGTGTGATATGCTCGGGCAGGCATTTGGTCATGAAATCATATGTCGTGACGACGTGCTTGCGTGCGGCAGGGCCTAAATGGGCATATTTGGCAGGCGCGGACAGCACATCGACCACCTGATCGGCCAAGGCCGTGGGATCGAAAAAGTCGCACAGCAATCCAGTCTCACCATGGGTGATCGCCTCGCGTACGGGTGCCACATCGGAGGCAACGATCGTTGCCTCCATCGACATGGCTTCAAGCAGCGACCACGACAGTACAAACGGCATCGTCAAATACAGATGGCAGCGGCTGATTTGAACGATCTTCTGATAGTTCTCATAGGGCAACTTGCCCAAGAAATGTACTCTGCTCCAATCGACATCGCTGCCGACCTCGGCCTCCATCTCGGCGCGAAGTCCGCCGGGGTGCTTGCTTTTACCACCATAAGACGTGTCATTTCCGCCCAACACCAAAACCCGCGCATTGGGGCGTTCTTTTAGTATCTTCGGCAGCGCACGCATGAACACATGATACCCCCGCGTCCGTTCCAGATTACGGGCAATATAGGTGACGATCTCGTCTTCGCGGGTCAGCTCATGATCAAGTCGGCCCAGCTTTAGCCGCACCTTGGGGTTCGGTTTCAGCTGATCCGTCCGGATACCGTCGTGGCAGACATACAGTTTGTCGTGAAAGCTTTCTGGGAAACGGTCGCGCTGCCAATAGGTCGGGCTAAGCCCCAAATCGACAGTTTCTATGTTTGCCAGCGGCACCGCATTGCGTGCCCGCAGCAAAAACGCCGTGTCTTCGGTTACCGGATCTTCGGGGTCAAAGCCGACAGGACCACCGCTATCGCTGTAGAAATATTCGAAAAAACCAATGATCGGCACATCGGGCCAAACGTCCTTGAAAAAGGTCAATTCGCCCCAGCCGACGTGGCCAATAACGATGTCGGGCTTAAAACCTTCGGTCTTTTCAATCCGGCGCGCAGCACGGGCGGCACCCAAACCGTTTCCGGCACATTCTTCCCAGTTCTTGGAGAGGCCATAGGCATCTTTGGCGGGCTTGTGGTGGGTCTTGTAAATCCGCGATTCCACCCCTTTGAAACTTGGGGGATTTTGCCGCTGCGTGAGAAAGTAAATCTGGTGTTCGCCCGTATCTGCCAGCCATTGCACTAGTTCACGATACTGACCCGGCATATTTTGGTGAACAAACATGATTTTCATTGGTATTGCCCGAAAGTGACTGATGCCATTTCAGATAGCCCAAGCCCGTCACGCATTGCAAACACTGGCTTTATTTGCCCTTCCAAACCGGATCGCGTTTTTCGGCAAAGGCGCGGGCCCCCTCCATCTGATCCTCTGATGAATAAAGTTTATCGACAGACTCGAGCTGCCGCCCAGTAATCCGGTTCATTGCGTCCTGAAACTTTGAATCCTCGGCATCGCGCACGATTTCCTTGATCGCGGCATAGACCAAGGGCGGTCCAGATGCCAAAAGCCGCGCCAGTTCCCACGCGCGATCCATCAGTCGATCCGCCGGCAGAATTTCGTTGACCAGACCCCAGCCTTTCGCCTCGCTTGCGTCAAACCAACGGCCGGTCAGCAACAATTCCATCGCAATGTGGTACGGAATGCGCTTTGGCAGCTTTACGCTGGCGGCATCCGCGACGGTACCCGACCGAATTTCAGGGAGCGCAAAGGTCGCGTGATCGGCCGCTAGGATCATATCCGCGCTCAACGCCAGTTCCAGCCCGCCACCACATGCAATGCCATTTACTGCAGCGATCACAGGCTTGTTCATACCGCGCAATTCCTGCAACCCGCCAAAGCCGCCCACGCCATAATCACCATCCACCGCATCACCATCAGCGGCCGCCTTCAAATCCCAACCGGGGCAGAAAAACTTGGGGCCAGCGCCGGTGATAATCGCAACGCGCAGGTCAGGGTTATTGCGAAAGTCGCGAAATACCTCTCCCATTACCCGCGAGGTTTCCAAATCGATTGCATTCGCTTTTGGCCGGTCTAATGTCACCAGCAGAACGTTTCCGTCGATTTCAGTTCTTACAACATCCATGACATTTTCCTTTTATGTGCGGCGGATCAGGGCATCGACAGCAATGGCGCTGTCAGTTCCGCAGATCAACGGGTTAACCTCAACCTCGCTGATCGCATCTTGATGAGCAATCACATAAGCCTGAACTGCCATGATCGCCTGCGTGATCGCGCCAAGGTCGGCGGCGGGCTTGCCACGATATCCATTCAGCAAAGGCGCAATGCGCAAATTTTGCATCGCGTCATGTATCTGTGACGGCGTTACTGGCAGCAACATTGATACTGTGTCCTGCCAAAGTTCTGTCAGCACGCCACCTGCCCCGATCGTCAGCAAGAACCCGTGCGCGGGATCACGGGTCACTCCCACCAACAGCTCCGCCACCGGGTCTGCAATCATCTCTTCAACTAGGAAACTTTCACTCTGCATGGCCTTTGCTCGGGCCTCAACCTCGTCGGGTGTAAGCCCCACTATCACGGCACCGGCCTCTGATTTATGGGCCAGACCTTGGCCTTTCAGCACGATCAGCCCGCCGATCTCTGCGGCGACGGCACCGGCCTCTGCCGCGCTGTGTGCCGCGCGTCCCTTCGGGACCCTCAGGCCAAACGACCCAAGCATTTCCTTTGCAGCGCCTTCAGGTATCAAACACGCGTCGCGGTCAGTTCCGGGCTGCAAAGGCGGCACGGAATCCGGTTGCACATTGAATGCCGCGGCCTCTGCCGCCGCTATAGCTTCGGTCAGGCCGAAGATCGGTATCACTCCCCCGGCAATCAGCCGATCCACAACGTCACTAGGGATCAATTCCGGCAATGTCGCGACAACGGCAACAGGCTGCCCCGAAAGGGCACGAAGGTTCAGCGCGGCTTGCGTGGCACATTCCCAATCGCTGGCATCCGTATGTGGGTAGTCGACAATGAGCAGCGTCAGCCCAATATGATCAGCCGCCATCGGCAGCCAAGCCGCTGTCATCTTTTCAACATCACGCCAGACATAGGTGTTGTAATCCAGCGGGTTCGACAGCGCGACCATCGGACCAAGCGCACTGCGCAACGCCGTCTTTTGCGTCTCGGTCAGGTCGGGGAATGACACGGCGCGGCCATGTGCTGTATCTGCAGCCAAACTTGCCTCTCCGCCCGAACAGCTGACCGATGACAACAGAGGCATCTTAAGCGGGCCGTTAACATGAAGCACCTTTAGCGTCTCAAGAAAGCAGGGCAGATCGCGCACTCTTGCTATCCCTAACCGACGCAGCAACGCTGCTGCCCCCGCATCCTTCCCGGCAAGAGAGGCCGTATGCGACACCGTCGCACGCTGCGCCTGATCCGATGCACCGACCTTGAGAGCGATCAATGGTATGCCTTTTTCCGCCGCAGCTATGGCCAGCCTGTGCCAAGCATGCGTGTCAGAAAAACCCTCGATATGCAGACCAATGGCTGTGACCCTTGGATCGTCCAACAAAGCCAAAGCAATATCAGCTTGCCTGGTCTGGGCCATGTTGCCGCAGGTCACCATATAGGCAATCGGTAACCCGCGTTGCTGCATCGTCAGATTGATCGCAATATTGGAAGACTGGGTCAGAACCGCGACACCGCTGTCCACAGCGCGGCAGCCATGCTGGTCCGGCCATAAAAGCGCACCATCCAAAGCATTGATGAACCCATAGCAGTTAGGGCCTAAAATTGGCATAGATCCGGCTGCCGACACCAACTGTGCTTGCAACGCCGTTGCAGTATCGTCCTCGGCGTCTGCCTCAGAGAATCCGGATGCGAAACAAACTGCGCCGCCTGCTCCCATTGCTGACAACTCTGCTACCACATCAACTGTGGTTAGCCGGTTCACTCCTATGAACGCAGCATCCGGTACCTCGGGCAGATCTCCCAAAGAAGGGACAGCTTTAATCCCTTCAAAGCCAACACCTTTAGGGTGAACGATGTATAGGTTGCCCTGAAACCCCATTCGTTTCGATTGCTTGATCACCTGTGCGCCCCAAGACCCGCCACCAATCAAGGCGATCGATTTCGGTCGCAGCAATCGTTTCAGGTCACGCTTCATACACGCTCACCCCGAAATGGCGGCAGAACATCAAGCGCCCAGTTCACGCAGCATCTCTCGGCTAATGATGTGGCGCTGGATTTCGCTGGTACCGTCCCAAATCCGTTCAACCCGCGCATCGCGCCAGAAACGTTCGATGGGATAGTCATCCATCAACCCCATACCGCCATGCAATTGAAGGGTGGCGTCCGTCACGCGGGCTAACATCTCTGACGCATAAAGTTTGGCGCTCGCGATTTCACGGTTCGCGGGCAGACCTTTGTCCAAACGGTCCGCAGCGGCCAGCGTCAGCAGATCGGCCGCGTCAATTTCGGTTATCATATCAGCGAGCTGAAAGCTTACGCCCTGAAATTTGCCGATCTTCTGGCCGAACTGTTCACGCGTTGCAGCGTAATCCATCGCATAGTCAAACACCCGCCGCGCCCGGCCAACAGACATGGTCGCGACCGTAATGCGCGTGGCGTAAAGCCATGTATTCATGACGTCGAAACCGCTATCGACTTCGCCCAAAACCTGCGCATCCGGCAAGCGGCAATCGTCAAATTCCAGGATCATATTCTTATAGCCACGGTGGCTGACTGATTTGTACCCGTCGCGGATCGTAAAGCCTGGCGTGCCTCGGTCGACCAGAAAGGCGGTAATACGCTTTTTCGGGCCTTTGGGCGTCATATCTTCACCCGTCGCGATGAAAACGATGATAAAATCAGCGTGGTCTGCCCCCGAGATAAAATGCTTGGTTCCATTCACCACCCAATCGCCGCCATCACGCTTGGCCATGCACTTCATTCCACGCACGTCTGAACCGGCACCCGGTTCTGTCATCGCCAGCGCATCCATCCGTTCGCCGCGTACAGCGGGCATCAAATAGCGGTCGATCTGTTCGCCTTCACAGGCCATCAAGATATTCTGCGGCCGACCGAAAAAGTGGTTCAACGCCATGGACCCGCGACCCAACTCTCGTTCGACCAGCGCGAACTCCAAATGGTTCAGCCCAGCGCACCCCACGCTTTCGGGGAAGTTGCAGGCATAGAAACCCAGATCAATCGTCTTGCGCTTAATCTCGTCTGCGATCTCTTGCGGGACTTCGCCAGTTTGTTCGACAAGCGTCTCGTGAGGATAAATCTCTTTCTCAACAAAGCTGCGCACCGTGTCGGCGATCATCAGGTTTTCTTCGGATAGGCCGTAATTCATGTGTGATTTCCCAATATGCCGAGGTTAATGCGCATAGTTTGATCCTTCTTCATCCAATATCGCCTTTAGCTCTGCCAGATGGCGCGCGTCTTGCTCGGGGTAGTTTTCCAGTTCTTGCGCGGTTTTCTCAGCGATGTCGTCAGGTACACGGCGCAAGGGCATGCCAGTTTGCAAGGCGCGAATATATGTCTCGGCGGCGCGTTCGAAATAGAACAGGCGGTTAAAGGTATCCGCTACGGTATCACCAATCACAAGAACACCATGACTGCCCATGACCATCACCTTTTGCTTGGGGTCGGTCAGCAAGGCGGCACAGCGCGCGCCTTCATCTTCAAAGGCCAGTCCACCGTAGCTTTCGTCAATCACAACGCGGTTGAAAAACGTGCAGCAGTTTTGATCAATCGGCGGCAAGCGGCTGTCCTGCAAGGTTGCCAGCACTGTCGCGTGGATCGAATGTACATGCATGACGCAGCGGGCATGGGCGCAAGCGCGGTGCACCCCACCGTGCAAACCCCAAGCAGTTGGGTCGGGCGCGTCAGGCCCATTCAGCGTTTCAGGGTTGTTGGCATCCACTTCAATCAAATCGCTGGCTTTGACCCTGCTGAAATGCACTTGGTTCGGGTTCATCAAGAACTTTGTACCATCGTCATTCACGGCAAGGCTAAAGTGGTTCGCGACCCCTTCGTGCATGTTCAACCTTGCGGTCCAACGGAAAGCAGCGGCCATGTCGACACGTTCCTGCCAATGGTCCATGTTTTGACGGATTTGCGTCACGGTCATCTTCGTCTCCCTGTTTTTGCGCAAGTGATCGGCATTCCTTGCGTCGCATAACCTTGAACCTCGTGCAATCTTCGTGTCAACGTCAGCCATGACACATGCTCCCTTCCCTTCTTGGCCCGATGTGGCTGCACAATTAGTATCGGTCGCTGCAGGGCGCGCGGCGGCGGATATGATTATTGCTGGCGGCACGTGGGTCAACGTCCACACCCGAGAAACGTTGCCCGACCATGACATCGCCATTGCCGCAGGCCGCATTGCTTTTGTTGGACCTGATGCCAGCCATTGCAAAGGCGACGATACACAAGTGATCGACGCGAAGGGTCGTTTTATGATCCCCGGGCTTTGCGACGGGCATATGCATATTGAGAGCGGTATGCTGACGCCTGCGGAATTTGCCCGCGCTGTGATCCCTCATGGCACCACGTCGATGTTTACCGACCCACATGAGATCGCCAATGTTTTGGGCCTCGAAGGCGTGCGGATGATGCATGACGAGGCGCTTTTGCAACCGATCAATATTTTCACGCAGATGCCTTCTTGTGCGCCTTCTGCGCCGGGAATGGAGACGACAGGTTTCGAAATCACCGCCGAGGATGTCGCCGAGGCGATGGAATGGCCCGGCATCATTGGTTTGGGCGAGATGATGAACTTTCCCGGAGTGACGAACGGCGACGAAAAGATGCTTGCCGAAATCGCCGCGACCCAGCGTGCAGGAAAAACCGTGGGCGGGCATTATGCCTCGCCTGATCTTGGGCCTGCATTTGCGGCCTATGTGGCTGGCGGACCTGCAGACGATCACGAAGGCACATGCGAAGCCGATGCAATTGCGCGATTGCGCCAAGGGATGCGGTCGATGATCCGGCTGGGGTCGGCGTGGTATGATGTGGAGACGCAGATTACGGCGATCACCGAAAAAGGGCTGGATTCGCGAAATATGATCCTGTGCACTGATGATTGCCATTCAGGCACGTTGGTAAATGACGGGCACATGAACCGCGTTGTACGCCATGCGATTGATTGCGGCTGTGACCCGTTAGTGGCCTTGCAAATGGCCACGATCAATACGGCCACCCATTTCGGTCTAGAGCGCGAAATTGGATCGCTGACCCCCGGACGGCGGGCCGATGTGATTTTGACCTCTGATCTAGAGACACTTCCAATCGAGACTGTGATCGCGCGCGGGCAGATCGTGGCGCAGGCTGGTGAATGTGTCGTGGATTGTCCGCACTTCGACTGGCCCGAAAAGGCACGCCAAACCGTTCATATGGGCAAAACGTTGGAAGCGGCCGATTTTCAGATTGACGCCCCCAAGGGTGCAAATGCGGTCACTGCCAATGTCATCGGTGTTGTCGAAAACCAAGCCCCCACCCGAGCACTGAAGTTTGAGCTGCCGGTCACCGACGGGCGCGTCCAAACCACTGGCGAGGTTTGCCAGATTGCGCTGGTGGAACGGCACCGTGCGACGGGCACTGTGGTAAATGCTTTTGTCTCGGGCTTTGGCTATAGCGGCCCGATGGCTATGGCATCGACTGTGGCCCATGATAGCCATCACATGATAGTTGTCGGTACCGATGCCAATCACATGGCAATGGCCGCGAACCGACTGGGCGAGGTCGGTGGTGGTATCACGATCTTTAAAGAAGGAGAAGAACTGGCGTTGGTCGAACTGCCCATAGCAGGACTGATGTCCGACAGCCCCGCATCTGAAGTGGCCAAGAAAACCGAAGCCATGATGCAAGCCATGCGGGACTGCGGTTGCACTCTAAACAACGCCTATATGCAGCATTCATTGTTGGCGTTGGTCGTGATCCCCGAATTGCGCATCTCGGACCTTGGCCTTGTCGATGTCCGAAGTTTTGAATTTATCCCATTATTCGAGCCAACATCATGACCCGTATTCTAAGCCCAGACAGCCCGCCCGCCGAGAAGTTCACCGATGCGACGAAAGCCGTCGAGCATCTGATCGCGTTGTACAGTCAGGCCACCGGTTTCTTGACCGAAAATTTTCAGAAAGCCATGGATGACGCGCCGCCTGCCACACGTATCAGGGCGTTTTATCCTGAAATCCGTTTCACGACCTCAAGCTATGCTCGGGTCGATTCCCGCCTTTCCTTTGGTCATGTATCGAACCCCGGCACCTATGCTGCGACAATCACCAGACCCGAATTGTTCAAGAATTACCTGGCCCAACAAATCGGCCTGCTGATCGAAAACCACGGCCAGCCAGTTGTCATTGATGTGTCCGACACGCCGATTCCGGTGCATTTTGCCGTTTCAGGCGACGCCGCAATTACGATACCTCAAGACGGTGCGGCGGATTTCACATTGCGGGACATTTTTGATGTGCCCGATCTAAGCACAACAAATGATGACATTGTAAACGGAACCTATACACCCGCCGATGGCGTCGGTGCCTTGGCCCCGTTCACTGCTCAACGTGTCGATTATTCGCTCGCACGGTTGGCACATTATACAGCTACCGATCCCGAACACTTTCAGTGCCATGTGTTATTCACAAACTATCAGTTCTACGTGACCGAGTTTGAGGAATACGCCCGCGCCATGTTGCGCGACCCCGACAGCGGCTATACCTCTTTCGTCGCTACTGGAAATATTGAAATCACAGACGGCGACGAGCCTTTACCTGATACGGCCAAGACACCGCAAATGCCAACTTATCACCTGAAACGCGCAAACGGGTCCGGCATTACACTGGTGAACATAGGTGTCGGCCCGTCGAACGCGAAAACAGCCACCGACCACATCGCCGTGCTGCGCCCTCATGCGTGGCTGATGGTGGGGCACTGTGCCGGACTGCGCAACACACAACAGCTTGGCGATTTCGTGCTCGCCCATGCCTATCTGCGCGAAGACCACGTGCTGGACGATGATCTGCCTGTTTGGGTGCCAATCCCCGCGCTCGCCGAGATCCAGATCGCGTTGGAAGATGCGGTGGAACAGGTCACCCAACTTGAAGGCTACGAGCTGAAGCGGATTATGCGTACTGGTACAGTTGCAACCATCGACAATCGCAACTGGGAACTACGCGACCAGTCCGGCCCAGTGCAACGGCTATCGCAATCACGAGCAGTCGCGCTGGACATGGAAAGCGCCACGATCGCGGCAAATGGTTACCGTTTCAGGGTGCCCTATGGCACGCTTTTGTGCGTGTCGGACAAGCCCCTGCATGGCGAATTAAAGCTACCTGGGATGGCGTCCGGCTTCTATAAAACGCAGGTTGCACGCCATTTGATGATCGGAATTCGTGCAATGGAATTGCTGCGCGATATGCCGCTAGAAAGGCTTCACAGCCGAAAACTGCGGTCATTTGACGAAACCGCGTTCCTTTAAAGAGGAAAAAGCGCAAAAAAGCGCATGTTTTCGCTTAAATCCAGCACCTATTCGTTGTGTTCACACACAACATACCGTTACATTCTGCCCGTGAGGCCCTAATCCGGGCGGACGAAGGAGAAAAAAAGATGGCTACAAAACCAATGACAAAAACCCAGCTCGTCGCAGCTTTGGCAGATGAAATGGGCACAGACAAAAAAGCGGCAGGTTCCGCGCTTGATGCAGTATGTGCATTGATCACCAAAGAAGTATCCGGTGGTGGTGCAGTTACGCTTCCTGGCATCGGCAAAATCTATTGCCGCGAACGTCCTGAGCGCATGGTTCGCAACCCAGCGACTGGCGAACAGTTCAAAAAAGAAGCGGACAAGGTCGTCAAGATGACCATCGCAAAGGCGTTGAAAGACAGCGTTAACGGCTAAATCTGGCAACAGGTTTTTCCAAAAGGGTCGCCCTAGGGGCGGCCCTTTTTCGTTGAAGACCAGAAGCGGCCCCTTGCGCATCATTTGCAACTGCGAAAAGGTCAGTCAATCAGTTCTTCAGAAAGGCCTCCCATGGATATTCGCGCTATATTTGTGGGGCTGGCTTTTGCCTTTATGTGGTCCTCTGCCTTTACGTCGGCCCGGATCATCGTTGCGGACGCATCGCCTTTGATGGCGCTATCTGCTCGCTACCTGATCTCGGGACTGTTGGGTGTTGGTATTGCGTTGGCTCTGGGGCAAACATGGCGGCTTACAAAAGCTCAATGGCGCGCGACGATCATTTTTGGCATTCTCCAAAACGCCGTTTATCTGGGCCTTAACTTTGTCGCTATGCAAACCGTTCAGGCATCGTTGGCGGCGATCATTGCATCGACCATGCCGCTTTTGGTGGGCTTGGCGGCCTGGCTGTTTTTGGGCGAAAAGCTAAAGCCGCTTGGTATTGCCGGATTGGTGGCAGGTGTGATTGGCGTGTCCATCATTATGGGCGCGCGGATAAACGGGGGCGTCGATATGATGGGGCTGCTGCTGTGCGGGATCGGCGTGCTGGCCCTTACGGCCGCGACGCTGCTAGTACGCGGTGCAACATCCGGTGGCAACTTCATGATGGTGGTCGGCCTGCAAATGCTTGTGGGTTGCGTGACATTGTCAATCGCAACACTGCTTTTCGAAACGCCCCACATCACCCCAAGCTGGACGCTCTTTGTCGCGTTCGCCTACACCTGCTTAGTGCCGGGTCTGATGGCGACTGTTGTGTGGTTCTGGTTGGTCAACCGAATTGGGGCAACCCGTGCTGCGACATTCCACTTTTTGAACCCGTTTTTTGGGGTCGCAGTTGCGGGATTACTGCTTAGTGAACCTTTGGGCGGGCAAGATATTCTCGGGGTGATAATTATAACCTTTGGCATCTTGGCCGTTCAGATCGCGCGGCAGCGCCCAGCCTGACCGTCTGGTCCAATCAGAATCTCGTTGAAATTCCAGCGCGCCACAAAGCCGGTCTCTAGCTCAACGGCTTTGTAGAATGGGCGCGCATCCGCCCCCTTCACGTGTTCAAGGTCGGTCATCGGAAAATCCAGCGCGAAATTGAGCTCGCAGAATTCTTTTACCATTTCGGCATTCGCTAGCTCTTGATTGAAATCATCAGACGGGATCGCAAGCACTATCAGCCCTCGATCACGATACTCGTCATACACCGCCTGCAATCCGTCATATTGGCGGGGGAACTTCGCGCGGTATCGCCCAAGCACCTGATCGAAAACCGCGCTGATAAGCCAGACCAAGATAAATCGTTATGTTTGCCCTAGCGTTGCAAGCCGCTTGAAAAACTACGAACCGACCTCACAGAAAGGTGCACAAACCTGACAAACCCTTTGAAAATTTTCAGTCAGCCCCATTTAGTGTAATGAGACTGCAAAGGAGACATCCATGCCCACCTATCAGAAATCACCCGAAGCCATCGCGGCCCTGTCACCCGAGGAATACCGCGTTACCCAGAACAGCGGGACAGAACGCCCCGGTACCGGCAAGCTGCTAAGCAATAAAGAGCCGGGCATTTACGTCGATATTGTATCAGGCGAGCCGCTTTTTGCGTCGGCTGACAAATACGACTCTGGCTGTGGCTGGCCTAGCTTCACCAAGGCAATCGAACCCGCATATGTGAACGAATTGCGTGACGATACCCTTGGTATGGTCCGTACCGAAGTGCGCAGCACGCATGGGGACAGCCATTTGGGACACGTCTTTCCGGATGGTCCAAGCGACCGCGGCGGCCTGCGATATTGCATCAACTCGGCCTCGCTCCGTTTTGTTCACCGCGACGACATGGAAGCGGAAGGCTATGGTGAATACATCAATCAAGTGGAGGACGTAGCATGACACAACAACGCGCAGTACTGGCAGGTGGATGCTTTTGGGGCATGCAAGATTTGATCCGGAAACGTGACGGGATCATTTCGACCCGTGTAGGTTATTCCGGCGGGGACGTGCCCAATGCAACCTACCGCAATCACGGCACCCACGCTGAAGCGATCGAAGTAACGTTTAACGACGAGGTACTAAGCTATCGCGATTTGCTGGAGTTGTTTTTCCAAATCCATGATCCATCGACCTTGAACCGTCAGGGCAATGATCGGGGCATTAGCTATAGATCCGCTATTTACTATGAGAATGAAGATCAAAAAGCAGTCGCCCTGGATACAATCGCAGACGTAAACGCGTCTGGTATCTGGCCGGGCGATGTCGTGACCGAAGTCGAACCCGTCAGCGATTTCTGGGAGGCGGAGCCAGAGCATCAGGATTATCTTGAGCGTACTCCGAATGGCTATACCTGCCATTTCCCCCGCCCAGATTGGGTTTTGCCAAAACGCGCCGCTGCTGAGTAACGCACAAATGACAGAAGGCGGGGAGTACCCCCCCGCCTTCTTGATCTTATCGCCAGCCCAGACAGGCTGGCAGCAAATTTTACTGGTTAACAGTTTAGATCAATCCGGCTACGCATTCGTAGAAGAGATCGAATCCACACTCATCTTATCGGCAATTGTTGCCTTAAAAATCGTTACAATAGTTCCTCGTTACCACCCGCAGGGATAAGAGGTGAATAAGGCAACACTATGGAACCCGTAGGAGAGAATTAGCCAGGGTTAACATTGGATTAATGCAACGCCCCTCACCCATTTGCTACCCGTGGACGGCCTGTCGCCTCTACTGTGATCACAGCCTCGATAAACACTTCTCGGCTCTCCACACCCGCAGTGCGAATATCGCGCTCAACACTCACCTGAATATCGGCCGCCCCTGCCGCGAGCGCGTCGAAGGTGGCTTTCTCACGCAAAACGCCTTCAAGCTGCTGAATAGCGCTGGTCTGATCGGCAAAATCCTGCGGTCCGCTTTCCAAATGAACGCGGAACCGGCCCTCACTGGGTGAGGTGACCGTACCGCTTTCACGCATCGTCACGCGGCCAACTACTGCACCGATGGCATTTGCGACGCCAGCATGTTCCGGCAAAATCATCGTAGCACCAAGGGCGTCACCGACAGCAGGGTAATAGGCCGGCGCAGAGGCCCCCAAGCCGATCACCGGCACATTCAGCGCCGCATCTATCCGCATGAGGCCCCGGTGCCCTTTCAAGCCCCTTTGGAGCAGAATATGCCGTGCAAGAACCTCGGGCGCGACGTCAAACGCCGGATCTTCTTCTGCAAATGCGGTTTCCAGCAGGGCCAATGCGGTTTGCTGGGTCAATTGGTCCACGATCATCTGCGCCATTACATCAGGGTCAGGTGCCAACATCTCACCCGCGCCCGTGCGCCGTCGGCCGAACAAGCGCAAAGCCTTGCGCGCTGCATCCGCATCCCATACGTCGACACGATCCAGCGCATGGCTGGCATCCGATGGCGTCACCCCCGCAATCTGAACCAAGCCGCGTTCAACCAAACGCTTCAGCGCACCCGTTTCGATCCGTGACTGCAGGATATTGCCCAGAGGATGCACCCTGTCGCCTATCCGCTCGAGCAGAGAAGACTCTCGTGGGCCAATGCCTTCATGTGTTTGCCCCGCCACAGCCCGCACAAATTTTGCATCAAATTCGCCGGGCGTTGCTGTACGCAATTGCGCGTCTAATGCGTCGTGAACAACGTCAGGCGCATCCATCGCCACCAGCGACACGGGCAACAACCGCCTTGGGCCTAGCGTAATGCCGCCCTGTAATCCTTCAGTCAGAAAATGAACCTCACTATCGCCGCCCAGACCGGTCGTGCGCATCGCGACCGCTTCGACCATGGTGCGATATGGCCCAACCTGCGCACCCGCAGGATCAATTGCTGGCCGCCCACCACGCAACAGAGCCACATCGGTCGTCGTCCCGCCGATATCACTGACCAATGCATAATCCGCACCCGTCATCCAACGTGCACCTACAATAGACGCCGCAGGGCCGCTGAGGATCGTTTCAATCGGGCGCTCACGGGCCTGTGCCGAAGAAATCAGCGCGCCATCGCCGCGTACAACCATTAAGGGGGCCGTTACGCCAATCTCGATCAACACATTTTCCGCGCGGCCGATCAAGCGGTCGATCATCCCGATCAGACGCGCGTTTAAAACCGCAGTTAGCGCCCGCTTTGGTCCGTTCAACTTGGCGGACAATTGATGTGACGATGAAACAGGCCTGTCGGTCAGTTGCGCCACAAGCTCCGCAACACGCAACTCGTGTGCGGGGTTTCGGGTGGCAAACTGGCTGGCCACGGCAAAGCCGCTAACATCATTCTTATGGAGTCCCAGAAATGCAATCAGGGCGTCTTCGTCCAGCGGCATCGCCTCACCGCCTGCGTGGTTATGCCCACCTGGCAAAACAAGATACGGGTCGCCCTTAAGCGCATCGGCCAAACCATGGGCCTGCAAATCCCGCTCCTTAAAGCCAACATATATTAGGGCAACGCGACCGCCTTGTCCTTCGACCAGCGCATTGGTTGCCAAAGTCGTGGACAAGGAAGCAAGCGATACATCAGCCGCTTTTACGTTCGCCTTTTCCAACACCGCGCGCACCGCATTGCCAACACCGATTGCAAGGTCATTGCGGGTCGTCAGCGCCTTGGCCGATGCGATCACAGTCTTTTCGTCACGGATTAACACCGCATCAGTATAGGTTCCGCCGGTATCAACACCTAGAAGCAACGCCATCGTCTTCTCCTTGAACTACTGGCACGGGTTTAGAGATAACCCCACGCAGGTCCAGCCTGTTTCCGTCATTTCAAAGCCAAGCGTGTCACGGCCCAGCGCGCTGCATCCGAAACTGTAGCGTCAGGGTCATCCACGAGAGCTTGTGCAGCGGGCACTAGCCTAGTCGCGCCCGAATTTCCAATGGCATAAAGGACATTGCGGAGGAACCGATCACGGCCAATCCGTTTGATCGGCGATCCCGAGAACCGCGCCCGGAATGCTGTTTCATCAAGGGTTGCCAGCTCTGACAAATCAGGCGCACCGACCCCACCGTGATACCGCATATCACTGGCCGCAACGGCGAACTTGTTCCAAGGGCACGCCGCAAGGCAATCATCACATCCGTAAATCCGGTTGCCCAATTTTTCACGCAGCTCCAGATCAATTGGACCTTTGTGTTCAATCGTCAGATAAGAAATACACCGCCGCGCATCCAAGCGGTATGGGGCCGGAAAAGCGTCTGTCGGGCAGACATCCAAACAAGATCTGCATGACCCGCAATGATCAACTTCTGCCCCATCGACGGGCAAGTCGAGTGTGGTGAAAATCGCGCCCAGAAAGGCCCAGTTTCCCCAATCACGGCTGAGAAGATTAGTGTGCTTGCCCTGCCATCCCAATCCGGCGGCCTGGCCCAATGCCTTTTCTGGCACAGGGGCAGTATCCACGAACACTTTCACCTCGCAGGTTTCCTGTTCAATCAACCACCTTGCCAGACGCTTGAGACGCTTTTTGACAACATCATGATAATCGCGGCCATGTGCATAGACAGAAACCGCGGCCTTCTCAGGTTGTTCCAATACGGCGGTCGGATCATGTTCAGGGGCATAACTTTCTGCCAACATAATGACCGAGCGCGCTTCGGGCCATAAAGCGGCAGGATTACCGCGCCAATCCATCCGGTCTGCCAACCAAGCCATCTGCCCGTGATATCCTGCCTCAACAAAAGCGGCCAATCGCGCGGGTACTTCCGGAACATCCGAAGGCCGGCAAACCCGGCACGCCACAAAACCCTCGGCCAGCGCCTGAGCAACCAAACGATCCTTTAAATCGTCCATGTTTTCTCTGGGTTGGAAATATCCTCGGGGGTTTGCGGGCAGACAGCCCCAAACGGTTTCCGCTTAAAAATCAAGGTCATTGTAATGCTTTGGTGGCGGGAACCCCGGCACCTGATCGGCCAACAACGACCTAAATGCAGGACGGGATTTTATCTTGGCGTACCAGTCCTTTACGACATCCGACCGGTTCCAATCCACATCAGAGATATAATCAAGCGACGACAGATGCGCAGCGGCCGCAAAATCGGCCAGCGTCATCACGTCGCCGGCCAACCACCGGCGGTGGTCCAAAAGCCAAGCCATGTAATCGATGTGGTATTTGATCGCCTTGGCACCGTCTTTTACGTTGCGGCTGTCAGGAAACCCTTGGCCCATGACCTTTTTGTTCACACGTTCGTACAATAGCTTTGATGTAACCTCGGAATGGAACTTGTCATCGAACCAGCTTACCAGACGGCGCACTTCTAGGCGCTGGACAGGATCACTTGGCATCAAGGACGGTTCTGGCCGGGTTTCTTCAATGTATTCGCAGATCGCGGCACTTTCCGACATGATAATGCCATCCAGCTGCAAGACAGGCACCTTTCCGGCGGGGTTCTTTCGCATGAAATCGGGGTCTTGTTCCCAATACCGCTCGTCTACCCGCTCAACCTCTATCTTCTTTTCGGCAAGGCTTAGCCTGACCTTTCGGCAGAAAGGGGACAGCGGTACGTGAAACAGGCGGGCCATAGTGAGGATCCAAAAACTAAGATTGAGCTTTATCCACTCATGCCTGTGTTGAGTAGTATTTTCAACTCTCGAAACAGGCGGAACGCCCATCGTTGCTGATTGTCGCCGCCCCGTCGCGAATTTGCGCGCTGCGTTTTCTGACGTAATTGCTGGGTCTTGATGCTGACCGGGTCTTGGGTGACGGCAAGATTGCCGCAAGACGTGCCGCTTGGGTGCTTGTTAGTTTTGCTGGTGTGACGCCGAAGTAGTGATGGGCTGCGGCATCCACACCAAACACACCTTCGTCAAACTCAGCGACGTTCAGATATACTTCGATGATCCGGCGCTTTGTCCAGACGGCTTCGACAACGGGGGTAATCGCAGCCTCCATCGCTTTGCGGAACCAAGCGCGGCCGTGCCAAAGATAGACATTCTTGACCGTCTGCTGGCTTAAAGTCGAGGCACCGCGGTTTGATCCTTCGGCAATTGCCTTCTTTATCGCTGCCAAATCAAAGCCCCAGTGATTGCAAAAATTCGCATCCTCGGCAGCGACGGCAGACCGCGCCATAACTGGTGCAATATCCTCAAGGGGGATCCATTGGTGATCCACGCCCCCCAACCTGCGCCCTTCGGAAAACATATATGGCGTCGTGGGCGGATTCAGCACTGCGAACAGCAAAACAAATGCCACAATGACCCCGGCAAACAGCAGGGTGCCCTTTAACGCAGCACGCATAATGCGCCGCTTTAATCCTTTAAGCGGTTTAGCTGCGGTTTTGGTTTTTTTCGCTGATGCTCGTTTTGCCATAGGGAACAGCTATACTGCCACTGATGGTTATTGTGAACGGGCGTCACGCTCAGAAATTGCATTTGCCAAATACGCGCCGATCAGTGCCGATCCTTTGGGTGACGGGTGGGTGTTATCATTTGCAAAGTGGGTCGGGTCAGCCGGGTCGATCACCGTCTCGGAATCTAGAAAAATAACGCCTTGTGTATTTGCTGCAAACCTTGCGATGCGCCGTTCCAGCAAAACCAGATCATCACGGCATCCTTCGAACGACCCCTTGCCGTTCCCTTTGTAATAGCCCATCCAAAGTATTTGGGCTCCACTTGCCCGAAGCCGGCTCAAGAATGCGGGAATAGCCCCTGACATAGCGTCAGGGCCGATCAATTTGTCCACGGCAGGGCTGCACGCGGCGCATTTACAATCATCAAATCCTAGATCGTTGGCACCCCCGTTCAGAACAATCCAATTCCACGACCCGCCAGGATACTGCTGCTGGATGTCAAAACCGATTGCCGAAAACAGCGCAGATCCGTTGGCGAATTTTGCACCCGGAACCGCCTTGTTGGTGACCTGCCGGCCCAGCGTTTTACCAATGACATCGGGAATTGCCTGATCGCTGCTGCCGTTCCACGCCAGAACAGAATCGCCAATCACCAAAATATCACCGCCACCTTTGGGGGCAGTGTCTGTACATGCTGCAATTGCCAACCCGAGAAGGAGGACTAAAAAGATGCGCGTTCGGGATGTGGCGAAAACAATCATCCACGTAACATAGGGCGCACTGCGCCTTGGTAAAGCCGATTAGACCGCCAGCACTCGCGCATCGTAGTTGTCTATTGTCGGACGGGCCAGTCGGGAATTCGGAAAAGCGTTGCGGCGCGGGCTTACCACATTATTAAAGTTGCCAACTGCCTGGGGCATATCGCTTTCAACCAGCGCCTCTTGTGCGAGGATAATCTGGTGCGCGTCGAAGCCGAGGCTCAAGTATTCAATCTGAACGACTTCTTGGCGCGCGACTGTCGTTCCGTTCACCAAAGACCGCGCCTCGATCAATACTTCGTCTTGACCAAAGTACAGTTCTGCCTGCCAGCCAGTAAGCAACACGCGATGCATCGGGGCCACCAGCAATGTTTCAGAGTTGCCAATGCCGCCGGGGAAAATACGAATAGGGGCCGATCCACCAGTGCCACGCATCTTTTGGCGGCTGAGGCTGCGCAATGGCTGTAGATCGCCGTCGATGTTTTCGATCAGATCGCCAAGTTTTAGCTTCTCGATCGCGCGAGGACCTCTGACAGTTTCGATCAGCGTGCCTATTGTCAGACCCGATGCATATGCGACGGGTTTGGCATTTTTAAATGTATCATTAAAATATTCAGACATTGCGGACCTCGGAATTGCGTTGGTCCGAATGTGCTAGATGATCATGTCCAATTTATGGATATTTTCAGTTCAAATGGGGCAAAAGCGTGTCGGGCGTGGTTCGTCACCACGCCCGACATCGTATTGATACCTATTCCGCAGGCATCGCTTTCTTTTCATGGCTAAGCGGTACAGGGATATGGATCAGCATCTCTTTTGGACAGATTTGAATGAAATTGTCCTTTTCTGTGGCCCAGTGCTGCAAGATGTCCGCGGCCTTGCGGCTGCCCGTCTCTTCCAGATGCCGTTCAATCAGACCTTTCAGCTGGTTTTCCCAGTGATCGACCGTAACCGAACACGTTACAAGCGTTTCCATGTTCAGCATCGAATCTGCGCGCCCGTCAGGATCATAGAGATAGGCCATCCCCCCCGTCATGCCCGCACCAAAGTTTGCGCCGATGCTGCCCAGGATAACTGCAACACCACCGGTCATGTATTCACAACCGTTGCTGCCACAGCCTTCGATTACGACATGCGCGCCCGAGTTACGCACGGCAAAACGTTCGCCCGCGCGGCCTGCTGCGAACAAGAACCCTTTGGTCGCACCATACAGAACGGTGTTGCCGATGATGGTGTTTTCAGACGCGATGATCGTGCTGGCCATGGACGGGCGCACCACGATTGTGCCCCCTGACAAACCCTTGCCGACATAGTCATTGGCATCGCCGGACACTTCCAACTTCAAACCCGGCGCGGCAAAAGCACCTAGGCTCTGACCGGCTGAGCCTGTCAGTTTCACCGTCAGGTGGTCCGGTTGCAGCTGGTTGTTCATGCCAAAACGGCTGATGATATGGCTGGATGTCCGCGTGCCAACAGTACGGTGCGTGTTCTGCACAGCATAGCTAAGCTGCATTTTCTCGCCGTCCTCAAGGAACCGCGCGGCGTCACGCACGATTTCAGCATCCAGCGTATCCAGCACAGGGTTGCGTGGCTTGTTGCGGTCATAGACAATCTCGGATGCGCCATCGACGGTGATCAACAGCGGATTCAAGTCCAAATCATCCAAGTGGGCAGAGCCACGGCTGACCTGCGCCAGCAGATCGGCGCGGCCTATCACGTCATCCAAGCTGCGCGCACCGATGGAAGCGAGCAATTCCCGCACTTCGGTGGCGTAGAAGGTGATCAGGTTAACCACCTTGTCCGCGTTGCCTGTAAACTTGGCCCGCAGCGCGTCATCTTGGGTGCAGACGCCTACGGGGCAGGTGTTCGACTGGCACTGACGCACCATGATACAGCCCATCGCGATCAGGGCGGCAGTGCCGATGCCGTATTCTTCGGCTCCCATCATCGCCGCCATGACGATGTCACGGCCTGTACGCAAACCACCATCGGTACGCAGAGTTACGCGGTCGCGCAGGTTGTTCATCGACAACACCTGATGCGCTTCGGTCAGGCCCATTTCCCACGGCAGACCCGCATATTTGATCGAGGTTGCAGGCGACGCGCCGGTACCACCGTTGTGACCCGAGATCAGGATGATATCTGCCTTGGCCTTGGCCACACCGGCAGCAATCGTCCCAACACCCGAAGACGCCACTAGTTTCACGGTTACTTTGCAACGCGGATTGATCTGCTTGAGATCATAGATCAGCTGCGCAAGGTCTTCGATGGAATAGATGTCGTGGTGCGGTGGTGGGGAAATTAGCGTCACCCCTTTGGTCGAATGGCGCAGACGCGCAATCAGGTCGGTGACCTTCATACCGGGCAACTGGCCACCCTCGCCGGGCTTGGCACCTTGGGCGACTTTGATCTCTAGCTCTTCGCACTGATTTAGGTATTCGGCAGTGACGCCGAAACGGCCCGACGCAACCTGCTTGATTTTGGCCGATGGGTTGTCGCCATTTGGTTCTGGCACAAAGTGCGCCGGATCTTCTCCACCCTCGCCGGAATCCGACTTGGCCCCGATACGATTCATCGCGACGTTCAGCGTCTTGTGTGCCTCTGGTGACAGCGCCCCTAGCGACATGCCAGGGGTCACGAAACGCTTGCGGATCGCGGTGATGCTTTCGACTTCCTCGATCGGGATCGCAGCACCAAGCGGCTTGATGTCCAGCAAATCGCGCAGATGGATCGGTGGGTTGCTTTGCATTTTCGCGCTGTACTGCTTCCACATCTGATAGGATGCTTTGTTACACGCCATCTGCAACATGTGCATCGACGACGCTTCCCATGCGTGGGTTTCGCCCGATGTACGCGCCTTGTAGAAGCCACCAATAGGCATAACGACAGCGTCACCCTTCCAACCGCGATCGTGAACTGCCTCGGCTTTGCGCTGGATACCGTTGGTGCCAATGCCGCTGATACGGCTGGTCATGCCGGGGAAGTATTCGGCGCACATTGCGCGGCTAAGGCCTACAGCTTCAAAGTTTAGACCACCGCGATAAGACGAAACGACGCTGATGCCCATCTTGGCCATGATCTTCAACAAACCTTGGTCGATTGCCTCGCGGTAGCGGGACATCGCTTGGGTCAGGTTTCCGTCCAGCAGGCCACGATCAATACGGTCGGCCAGCGAATCTTCGGCGAGATACGCGTTTACTGTCGTCGCACCACAACCGATCAGAACGGCAAAGTAATGGGGATCAACGCATTCCGCCGCACGGACGTTAAGGGATGTGAATGTCCGCAGACCTTTGCGGGTCAACTGGCTGTGCACGGCAGAGGTTGCCAAAATCATCGGCATCGCCACACGGCCTTCGCCGCTGAATTGGTCGGTCAAAATGATGTGCCCCGCACCAGAGCGCACAGCATCTTCGGCCTCTTCGCGGATACGGCGCAGGCCATCGTTCAAGTTGCTGCCACCGGCTTCAAAGGTACAGTCGATGGTCACAGAATCAGCGTTGAATTCATCCATCAGCCGATTGAATTGCGCGTTTGCAAGAAACGGGCTGTCCAGCACCAAGATCTCGGTCTGGGCGCTGGATTCGTCCAACACGTTTTTCAGGTTACCAAAGCGTGTTTTTAGGCTCATCACCCGGAATTCGCGCAAGCTGTCGATAGGCGGGTTTGTCACCTGACTAAAGTTCTGGCGGAAGAAGTGGCTTAGCGGGCGGTATTGGTTCGACAGAACGGCCGATGGTGTATCATCACCCATCGACGCCAATGTCTCTTTGCCGTCCTCGGCCATTGGGGAAAGGATTTGCTCAAGGTCTTCGATAGTATAGCCTGCAGCAACCTGACGGCGGCGCAATTCATTGCCCGCGAACAGTGCCTTTTCTTCGATGCCGCTCAGGGCTTCGTCAAGTTCGTTGATCTTGCCGACCCATTCGCCAAACGGACGGGACGCCGCCAATTTGTCTTTAATCTCGGTGTCGCCGAACATCTTGCCTTCTTCGATATCCACGGCGAGCAATTGACCTGGGCCAAGCGCGCCTTTGTGGATCACATTGGCCTCGTCCTGCGGGACCATGCCTGCCTCGGAACCGGCGATCAGCATACCGTCAGACGTAACGACATAGCGCATTGGACGCAGGCCGCTGCGGTCAAGACCGGCACACACCCAGCGGCCATCGGTCATGGCAAGGGCGGCGGGGCCGTCCCATGGTTCCATCACCGAGTTGCAATAGGAATACATGTCGCGCCATGCCTCGGGCAAATCGACCGCTTGCTTGGACCAGGATTCCGGCACCAACATGGTTTTCGCCATTGGTGCGTTGCGGCCGGCACGAACCAGAACCTCGAATACCGCATCCAGCGCAGCAGAGTCAGAAGATCCTGCTGCAACGATTGGTTTGATGTCTTCTGCCATGTCACCGAATGTGGCCGATGCCATGCGAATTTCGTGCGACTTCATCCAGTTCAGGTTGCCCTTGAGCGTGTTAATCTCGCCGTTATGGGCCAACATGCGGAAGGGCTGCGCCAGCCACCACTGCGGGAAGGTGTTTGTGGAATAACGCTGGTGATAGATCGCAAAGGCGGATTCAAAGCGGTCATCCATCAGGTCGGGATAGAAGTTGGCCACGTCTTGGGCCAGCATCATGCCTTTGTAGATAATCGACCGGCAGGACATCGACGCAATATAAAGGGTCGGCACCTGTGCGGCGAGTGCAGCTTTCTCGATCCGACGGCGGATCACATATAGCTCGCGCTCGAATGTTTCCTCGTCCGCGCCTTTGGCATTCGAGATCAGGATTTGTTCAATCTCTGGGCGGGTCGCGTTGGCTTTTTCACCAAGTACAGAGATATCAACCGGTACGTGGCGCCAGCCGTAAATATAGTACCCCATGCGCAGGACCTCGGTTTCCACGATGGTCCGGCATGTTTCTTGTGCGGCAAAGTTCGTGCGCGGCAGGAATACCTGACCGACGGCAATCAGCTCTCCTTCGCGGGGGCTGTGGCCGGTGCGGCGGACCTGATCATAGAAAAAGTTGACCGGAATTTGCACGTGGATACCCGCGCCATCGCCGGTCTTGCCGTCCGCATCAACAGCACCGCGGTGCCAGATAGCTTTGAGCGCTTTGATGCCCGATAGAACCACATCACGGCTGCACGAGCCGTCGATGTTCACCACAAGGCCAACACCACAGGAAGAATGCTCTTCTTCCTCGGAATATAGACCATTCTCGGCCATATTGGCACGTTTTGCTTCTTCGCGGGCCACCCAGGCGTCATCATACTTGGTCATTGGGTTTCTCCTTCATCGGGCGCAAACAGCGCGAGAGTTTGTTTTCTAGTCAGTTTCTGATGATCGCCTGCAAAGGCGTAGCCCTGAGGGCACTCATCGGTGAAATATTCGATTGCCAATGTGGCACCGCCAGCGTTTTCAAACAGGCCAGCAGCCAGATTGCGCGAATTGTCGTGTATCAATCCGTACCAAAGCGTCGACCCGCAAACCTCGCAAAAGGCACGTTGCGCCCAGTCCGAGGATTTGAAGACCTTAACCGGGCCATTCATCACAATGCTGTCTTGATCCGTTCGGATATTAACGAAAACCGAAGAATTGTGTTGCTGACACATCGTGCAATGGCAGGCCCGCAGAATGGGGTCTGACGCGGTCGCGGTGACCGTGACAGCCCCGCACATGCAGCAGCCCGACAATTCAATTGGTGTCTTATCTTCGTTCAATCTTTGCTTCCCAGTGTGGCGGCCAATGGCAGGTTATTCAGCAGCAATTGCGGTTTCTGCGCCTAACTTCTCAAGAATGGCTTGCGCACAATCGCGCCCGTCCTTGATTGCCCAAACGACCAATGACGCGCCGCGCACGATGTCGCCGACGGCATAGACACCATCAAGGTCAGTCGCACCCGTGACGTAATCGGCCTTGATCGTACCCCAACGGTTTACGGGCAGTTCAGGTGTGCTCCACAGCGTTGGCAGATCTTCTGGTTCAAAGCCAAGGGCCATGATGACTAGGTCGGCTTCTTCGACATAATCAGCGCCTTCGATCACTTCAGGGGCTTGGCGGCCTGTGACATCGGGGGCACCAAGACGCATCTTTTGCACCATTACGCCTGTAACCGGATCACCGACGAACCCTTTGGGCGCGGACAACCATTCAAACACCACGCCTTCTTCCTCGGCGTTTTGCACTTCTCGCTGAGAGCCGGGCATGTTGGCACGGTCACGGCGGTACAGACATTTCACTGATGTTGCGCCCTGACGGATCGAGGTGCGCACGCAGTCCATCGCCGTATCACCACCGCCAATAACAACAACTTTTTTACCATGGGCATTCAGACGGCCGGATTCAAACTCCTCAACTTTGTCACCAAAGCTTTTGCGATTGCTGACGGTTAGGAAATCAATCGCACGTTCAAGTCCGACGCCACCGACACCGGGGGCCTGAATTTCCCGAGTTTTATAAACGCCCGTTGCGATGATCACCGCGTCATGCTTGGCACGAATATCGGCAAAGCTCATGTCGACGCCGACATCGCAGTTCAATTCAAACTTTACGCCACCTTCGGCAAGCTGATCGTTGCGGCGCATCACCACGTCTTTCTCCAGTTTAAAACCGGGGATGCCATAGGTCAGCAAACCACCCGCCCGATCATAGCGGTCATATATGGTGACCTGAACACCTTGGCGGCGCAGAACGTCTGCTGCGGCCAACCCACCGGGGCCAGCTCCGATGATACCAACGGATTCCGCACGTTCTGTGTGCGGCTTGATCGGCTGCACCCAGCCGTTTTCCCACGCGGTATCAGTAATATATTTCTCGACCGCCCCGATGGTGACAGTGCCGTGACCAGACTGTTCAATAACGCAGTTACCTTCGCACAGGCGATCTTGGGGGCAAATCCGGCCGCAAATCTCGGGGAAGGTATTTGTGACTTGCGATAATTCGTACGCTTCTTTCAAACGTCCTTCGGCAGTCAGGCGTAGCCAATCGGGGATGTTATTGTGCAAGGGGCAATGCGTCTGGCAGTAAGGCACGCCACATTGGCTGCAACGGCTGGACTGCTCTTTGGCCTTTGCATCGGCATACTCGGCATAAATTTCGTGGAAGTCTTCGCGACGCAGATTCGGCATCCGCTTTTCGGGCATATCCCGTGGAACAGTTGTAAACTTAAGCATTGGCTGCTTTGCCATGATCGAAAACTCCGCCAGAAAAACTTTGTTAGTCTCCCTTATACAATTACGAAATGTTAATAAAGGCAGCATAGCTGACCTATATGGAAATATTTTCCCGGAATTACGGGGTGTTCAAAGGCTTTCGCCGAATATTAGCTCCGCTCCGGACCTAATATAGCTCTTTGATTTCTTTAGGGTGGGTTTATACGTCGCGTTGATCATAGACAGCGCGGGTAACTACACAATGACACTGTTCCAACTTTTGCTCGTGGCCATCATTCAAGGCCTGACAGAATTCCTGCCAGTTTCATCGTCGGGACATTTGATTTTGTTGCCATTTGTGACGGGCGGCCCTGATCAGGGACTGGCAATTGATGTTGCGGTTCACGTGGGAACGCTCCTTGCTGTTATCTTGTATTTCCGATCCGAGGTCGCAGAAGCCACTTTCGGTCTGGGTCGCTTGGTTCGCGGCCGGGCTGACACCCCCGGCGCACGCACCGCGCTTTTACTAATTGTCGCGACAATACCAGTTCTGGCGGTCGGGTTGCTGTTCAAAGTCTTAGGTATCGATGAAATGCTACGATCGATCGCCGTAATCGGCTGGACCATGCTGATCTTTGGTATTGTGCTGTACTGGGCGGACAGAACCGGTGAAAAAACGCGCAGTGCCAGCGATTGGCAGATGAAAGACGCGATCTGGATGGGACTTGCCCAAGCTGTGGCGCTGATCCCCGGAACCTCCCGGTCAGGCATCACCATCACGGCAGCACGCAAGCTGGGCTATGACCGCACAGGGTCCGCCACCTTATCGATGCTGATGTCGATCCCGACGATCCTTGCCTCGGGCGCACTGCTGTCTCTGGATGTGATCGGAGAGGCCGACTGGCAATTGGCAAAAGATGCGTCAATCGCTGCGGCTTTTGCCTTTATAGCGGCGATGTTGGCGCTTGTTCTGATGATGCGTCTGCTGCGCAGCGTCAGCTTTACACCCTATGTGATTTACCGCGTGATATTGGGGATCGCCTTGCTGGCCTACGCCTATTCCTAAAGCGCAAAAGGCCCCGCCGATCTGGGCAGGGCGCTTGTTCAAGACGTTAAACCGATTAGCTTCGCAGGTTTTTAGCAGAGGCCATAATGTCGTCGTATTGCCCGGACGGACGGAAACGCCACAGATAATCAGGCAAGACGGATGCCATCGACATAGGCGAAATGCCAAGCGCTTCAAAACCCTTTGCATCCTGCGCAACCACGTTGTCAGTGCCAAGGTTTTTGACCTGATCACGGGTAACCATGCCATTCTTGACCAACCCGAAGGTGATCGACTCCAATACGTCAAAGGCTAAAGCCAAAATCTTGGCTGCGAACATCGGCACCGCCAGCACCAGACGACGGCGATGAATAACAGCCAGCATCCGCTGCATCAACGCGCGAAAGCTTTCCACATCAGGCCCGCCAAGCTCGTAGACGCCAGCGGGTGCATCACCCACAACGGCCATCTCGGCTGCGTGGGCCACGTCGTCGACATAAACCGGCTGGAACAAGGTGTCCGCCCCAATCACCGGCACTGCGGGGCTGAGGCGGGTCATACCGGCAAACCGGTTAAAAAATCCATCCTCGGGCCCGAACACGATGGACGGCCGCAGGATCACGGCAGCCGGCATATGCTTAAGAACAGCGTCCTCGCCCATTGCCTTGGTCTGTGCGTATTCGCTGGCAGAGTCCGCATCCGCGCCAATGGCTGAAATCTGGACCATACGGCTGATCCCCTCGGCGGCGGCGATGCGGGCAATCCGCTCCGCTCCGTCGGCCTGAATGGCCTCGAACGTGCTTTTGCCGGATTCAGCCAGAATACCAACACAATTTACAACAGAGTCGGCACCTTGCATAGCAGCTTGTACAGAAGCGTCATCGCGGATGTTGCAGAAAATAGGTTCGACCTGACCAACCGCACCATAGGGGCGTACAAAAATTGCCTCGTTTGGGCGGCGCACCGCAACGCGAACGCGCCATCCCGCCTTGGCCATGCGGCGCACAATATAACGCCCAACAAACCCCGAGCCGCCATAGATTGTCACCAGCTTTGACATGATGATGCTCCTGTTCAGAAAATCTGAACGACAGATACCGTTTCGACCGTTTGGGAACAAGCCGCAAATCAGACCAGTTTGCCCCATCAGATTAAGACAAACCTGTGACTTTGACTGGCAACCGCGGCAAGATGCAAGAATGTCAGCGAATCCAATTGACACCCCCGTCCCGCATGATTAGAGCAGCCCTCACAACCCCCCTGTGCCCAGGTGGCGGAATGGTAGACGCGCTAGCTTCAGGTGCTAGTACTGGCAACGGTGTGGAGGTTCGAGTCCTCTTCTGGGCACCAAAAAAATTCATGAATAATTTTACTGTCTTAGGTCTGAAATAGGATTTCTGACCTCCCCTCCTGACTACCTCTTCAGTTTTGGGTTGCGTTGGTCATAGTTTAGTCATTGCTTACCGCTGAGCCAAATCGCGATCCGGATTAGGCCGCGAGCTTTCAAGACCCAATTGACCATAAGATGGCCTTCTCCATACGAATGCTGCGGGTATGATGATATCCGTAAGTGCATCCCGGTTCATGTCGCGGCGTTGTCGCCTGCTTCGAAGGGTCTAGGGTTGTCGGGAAACATGTGACCCAATATTAGGGAGTGATTGCATGTGATCTTGATTAGGACTGCCGGAATGAGTGCCACTGCCCACAAGACTGCGCCGATGCCGTCGGATATTCTGGCACGAAAAGGCGGGACGCCCTTGGTAAGCCTGACCGCCTATACAACGCCAATGGCTGAACTGATGGACGGGATTTGTGATTTCGTACTAGTCGGAGATTCAGTCGGGATGGTCTTGCATGGTTTGGCATCCACATTGGATGTGACCATGGAGATGATGATCATGCATGGGCAAGCGGTTCGACGCGGGTTGAAGCAATCCATGCTAGTGATCGACATGCCGTTTGGCAGCTATGAGGAATCCCCTCAGCAGGCATTTGCGAACGCCGCCCGATTGATGCGGGAAACAGGCGCAGGTGCAGTCAAACTGGAAGGGGGCCGGTCGATGGCCGAAACAATTGCGTTTCTGACCAAGCGTGGAATTCCGGTAATGGCTCATATTGGCTTGACCCCGCAATCGATCCATACGCTTGGCGGCTATAAGGTCCAAGGCCGCGGCGATGCCGGAGGCCAGATGCTGGCCGATGCGAAAGCCGTTGCAGAGGCAGGGGCATTTGCCGTTGTCTTGGAAAAGGTGCCTCAAAGTCTGGCGGATCAAATTACAAGAGACGTGGCTATCCCAACGATCGGAATCGGCGCATCGGCAAAATGCGATGGGCAGATTTTGGTCGTTGATGACATGCTGGGGCTTTTCACGGCCTTTAAGGCGAAATTTGTAAAACGCTATGCCACCTTGGGCGAAGAGGCCAAGATGGCGGTGCAAGCCTATGCCGATGAGGTCCAGTCGCGGGCATTTCCCGGACCAGAGCATGTATTTTCGGATGAGAGCCCCAAGAAATGAGCCCCAGGATCATCCGCACCTTGGCCGAGTTGCGCAGCATTGTTACCGGCTGGAAATCTGCGGGTGAAAGCGTAGGCGTCGTGCCAACGATGGGCGCATTGCACGCAGGTCACCTGAGCCTTGTAAGGGCGGCCAGTCTGCACTGCGATCGGGTGATTGTGACACTTTTTATCAACCCCAAACAGTTCGACAACCCCGCCGACTACGAGAAGTATCCTCGTACGGAAAACGAAGATGCGCGCAAGCTAAAGTCGTTCAAAGCGGATGTGCTTTATGTCCCCGACGGAGAGCAGATGTACCCCAATGGCTTTGCAACGACCGTATCGGTTGCGGGGCTTACGCAGGGCCTGTGCGGGGCGCATCGGGTTGGCCATTTCGATGGCATGGCGACGGTTGTAACAAAGCTGTTTACGCAAACCCAAGCAGACAAGGCATTTTTCGGCGAGAAGGATTTCCAGCAGCTGCAAGTCGTGACACGGCTTGCGCTGGATCTGGATCTACCCATTGAAGTTGTGGGGTGTCCGACCATTCGCGAGGAAGACGGGCTGGCGATGTCGTCGCGTAATTTGCTGCTGTCGGATCGTGCCCGGACGCGAGCCCCAGAGCTTAACCGTGCGTTGGAAAACATCGCCGAGGGGTTGCTGGCTGGTGGTAATTTTGAGACGTTGAAGGTCAAGGCATTTGCGCAACTCGAACGGGCAGGTTTCGGAGATGTTGAGTATCTGGATCTGCGCGCCGCCGACAATTTGGAGTTGCTCACAAAACCAGAGCGCCCCTCACGACTATTGGCGGCAGTATGGTTGGCGGGAGTACGGTTAATCGACAACATTGCGGTTCGTTAACAGGGTCTAACAGGCTTTTTCCGAAAATACTTAAGACACCCTACACCAAACATTTCATAACTGCCTTTGGCTCTGGACACGGGGGTATCGCCACCTAACCCATCCGCCGTGAGACTTAAAAAATCGATTTGCGCCCCCTCACTTCAAGTGCCTTGCGGGACCTTCCGATTTGGCCGTTTTGCGACGTGACGGTAAAGGGTGCTGCCTTTTTCAGATCCTTCTTGAACGCAACAATAGAATCGTAAAAGTGAACATACGTCAGCTCGCGCGCCATCTGAGACATCGGGAAAATATCGTCCTGATCAGTATACCAACTGTGCATTTGATCCACGAGACGTTTTGCATATTCGATAAAGCTGGCTTGCTCCTGATATCCCCCTCCAAACCCGGGCCAATAGCTGGTATGGGTATCTTCGACCAGATATCGGCCACCATCTCGAACTGCAGGCCAAAGGTTTCCGAAGCTGATTATCTGTTGGGTCATTTTATGGCCGCCATCGTCAATGATCACATCGAACGGGCCATATTTATCTGCCAATTTTTTCAAGAACACTGGGTCTGACTGATCACCAATTTCGACAACTGTGCCGGGATCTGCCAGTTCGCGGCAATCGGGGTTGATGTCGGCGAAAACCAGCTTTGATCCATCCCCAAAGTATCCGCGCCACATCGGGATCGATCCGCCCTTCCAGACACCTATCTCAAGAAAAGTGATGTCTTTGCCCTGCAAATGCCCCAACTCGGTCGCGTAAGCATCAAAGTAGTGCATCCACTTTGAAACCATGCGGTGATCTGTGTTTTTAAGAAATTCCGTGAAATATTCGGTGGTCATTTAGACACCTTTGTAAATCTTTTGGTTTTGCCAAGGGTACACGGATTCTACGGTGAGACCACGCCTAGCTTGTGTTACACATTGCATCACGAATTGTTTTTTATGTAACATTTAAGTTGCGCCGAATCGCGACTATCCCTAAGTTTATCAATTAAGGGAGACTTTCATGGACGCATTCATTTGTGATGCACAGCGCACACCTATTGGCCGCTTTGGCGGGGCTTTGTCATCGGTTCGTGCTGATGATCTGGCCGCTGTGCCGATTGCGGCACTGATGGCACGCCACCCGGATCTGGACTGGTCAAAGGTGGACGACGTGATCTTTGGCTGCGCCAATCAGGCGGGCGAAGATAACCGAAACGTCGCACGTATGGCTGCCTTGCTGGCCGGCCTTCCGGTGGATGTACCGGGTGCCACGATTAACCGTTTGTGCGCATCAGGCATGGATGCCGTTGGTGCTGCCGCCCGTGCGATCAAGGCGGGCGATATGGATTTGGCCATTGCCGGTGGTGTCGAAAGCATGACCCGAGCACCGTTTGTGATGCCCAAGGCCGAAACCGCGTTTTCGCGCGCCAATGCTGTTTATGACACCACCATCGGCTGGCGGTTTGTGAACCCAAAGATGAAATCGAAGTACGGCGTCGAATCGATGCCGGAAACCGGCGACAACGTGGCAACCGACTATGACATCAGCCGCGCCGATCAGGACGCGTTTGCAAAACGCAGCCAGGATCGTTGGGATGCCGCCGACAAAGCTGGCATTTTCGCGGATGAAATTGCGCCCGTAACAATCCCGCAACGCAAGGGCGATCCGATTGTCTTTGACCGCGATGAACACCCTCGGCCCGGCACGTCGCTGGAAGCGCTCACGAAACTGCGCCCGATCAATGGCCCTGACCTGACAGTAACTGCCGGCAATGCCTCTGGCGTTAATGATGGCGCGGCGGCTTTGCTGATGGCGTCCGAGGCTGCTGCCAACCAGCACGGGCTGACCCCGATTGCCCGCGTCGTTGGCATATCGGCGGCCGGTGTTGAACCGCGCGTGATGGGTATTGGCCCTGTGCCGGCTAGCCAAAAGGTTCTGGCCCGCGCTGGTCTGACCATCGACCAAATGGACGTGATCGAACTGAACGAAGCGTTCGCGAGCCAAGGCATCGCAACCCTGCGCGCCCTTGGTGTTGCAGATGATGCGCCTCATGTGAACGCCAATGGTGGCGCGATTGCTATTGGTCACCCGCTGGGCATGTCCGGCGCACGGTTAGTAATGGCTGCAGCGCTGCAATTGAAACGCACAGGCGGTCGCTATGCCTTGTGCACCATGTGCGTTGGTGTCGGCCAAGGTGTCGCGATAATTCTTGAACGCGCAGGTTAACTCTTTAATCCTCTGAAAGGATCTGAACGATGTATGCACAGATGATCAAATCCACCGGCGAAGGTGTCAAATCTCTTGATGAGATGGATCCGCAAGAGCGCGCCTTTCAGGAACGGATTAATGCAGGCGGCAAGATCGAACCGAAAGACTGGATGCCGGAAGGGTATCGCAAGAACCTGATCCGGCAGATCGGTCAGCACGGGCATTCCGAAATTGTTGGCCAGCTGCCCGAGGGAAACTGGATCACCCGTGCCCCAACGCTTGAACGCAAGGCGATCTTGCTGGCCAAGGTCCAAGATGAGGCCGGGCATGGCTTGTACCTATATTGCGCTGCTGAGACACTTGGGGTCACCCGTGATCAACTGACGCGTGACCTGCTGTCAGGCAAGATGAAGTATTCCTCAATCTTCAATTATCCGACCCTAACATGGGCAGATATGGGGGCTGTGGGCTGGTTGGTAGACGGTGCCGCGATCATGAATCAGGTACCGTTGCAGCGCACATCTTACGGTCCCTATGCCCGAGCGATGGTGCGCATCTGCAAAGAGGAATCATTCCATCAGCGCCAAGGCTACGACATCATGATGAAGATGGCGAAAGGCACCGACGCGCAGAGAAAGATGGCTCAAGACGCGCTGAACCGTTTCTGGGGGCCTGCCCTGATGATGTTTGGTCCTTCGGACGAAAATTCAGTCCATTCGGCGCAATCCATGGCGTGGAAAATCAAGATGAACAGCAATGACGAGCTGCGCCAGAAGTTCGTCGATGAATGTGTACCGCAGGCCGAATACTTGGGCCTAACCGTCCCTGACCCCGATCTGAAATGGAACGAAGAACGCGGGCATTACGACTTTACCCAACCCGATTGGGACGAATTTTTTGATGTTCTGCGCGGCAATGGCCCATGCAACACCGAACGGTTGGAAGCGCGCAACAAGGCGTGGGATGACGGCGCTTGGGTGCGCGATGGCCTGATGGCTCATGCGGCAAAAAAACGCGCCGCAAAACTGGCAGCGGAGTAGTTTGCATGACCAACACAACACATGAATGGCCCCTGTACGAGATTTTCATTCGCGGGCAGCACGGGCTCAGCCACCGCCACGTCGGATCGCTGCACGCGCCTGACGCTGAAATGGCGATAAAGAACGCTCGGGATGTTTATACCCGCCGCAACGAAGGTGTTAGCATTTGGGTCGTCCAAGCCTCTGATATCGCCGCCTCTTCGCCAGAAGAAAAAGGATCATTGTACGAACCAGCGAATGACAAGGTTTATCGCCACCCGACATTCTTTGATATCCCTGACGAAGTGGGTGCGATGTGAGCACGACTGAGACTGGACCGCTGTTCGAATTTTTATGCCGCATGGGGGACAACACCTTGGTGCTGGGCCACCGTGTATCCGAATGGTGCGGCCACGCGCCCGTGCTTGAGGAAGACATTGCACTGGCTAACACAGCACTTGATTTGATTGGCCAGACAACCCTGTGGCTGGATTTGGCTGGCGACGTGGAAGGCGCGGGTCGTAACGCCGACAAGCTGGCCTTTCACCGCGACGTTTGGGATTTCCGCAATCTGTTGCTGGTTGAACAACCCAACGGGGACTTCGGTCATACAATGATGCGACAGTTTCTGTTCGATGCATGGCACTTGTCGCAGCTCAAGGCGCTGATGGGCGGGTCTCATGACCAGATAGCAGCCATAGCGGAGAAAGCCTCCAAAGAGGTGACGTACCATCTGGAACGCGCGACGGACACCGTGATTGGTCTTGGCGACGGGACCGAAGAAAGCCACAACCGGATGCAGGCCGCGTTGAATAGATTGTGGCCCTATGTTGGGGAAATGTTCCTTTCCGATGATGTGGACGCTGCAATGCTGGACGCTGGTATTGCCCCTGATCCGACATCCTTGCGCCCCGCGTATGATGCGCTGCTGGATGATGTGTGCACCGCCGCCACGCTGGCCAAGCCGCAGGACGATTTTGGCCACAAGGGCGGTAAATCTGGCAAGCGGCATACCGAACACTTGGGTCATATGTTGACGCAGATGCAATGGTTGCAACGCGCCTATCCGGATGCGACATGGTAGTCGAAAAACCCACTTTAGAGACTATTTGGGGTTGGCTTGACGCCGTTCCTGACCCGGAAATCCCCGTGATCTCCCTCACCGATCTGGGGATCATCCGCGATGTCCAGTGGCAGGATGGCACGCTTGAGGTGACAGTGACCCCCACCTATTCCGGCTGCCCCGCCACAACGATCATCAACCTTGACATCCAAACCGCGCTGCGAGGGCACGGTATTGAGAAACTGGTTCTAAAGCGGCAGCTTTCGCCCGCTTGGACATCAGATTGGATGACTAATTCTGGCCGCGCCAAGCTGGAAGAATATGGTATCGCGCCGCCGCAGCCAGCAGGTGGACCCCAGCACTGCCCCCGCTGTAAATCCACACATGTGGAAAAAATTAGCCAATTCGGATCGACGCCCTGCAAGGCGCAATGGCGCTGCACCGACTGCCTGGAACCCTTCGATTATTTTAAGTGTATCTGATCCATGACCCAATTTCTTCCTCTATTAGTCACTAATATTCACCACACAATCCGCGATGCAGTTGTGTTGACGCTGACGCCCGAAGACCCAAACGCATTCAAGTTCAGCCAAGGGCAATACCTGACGTTCAAGCAAGATTTTGACGGCACTGAACTGCGCCGTAACTATTCCATATGTGCCGGTCTGGATGATGGCGTTCTGCAGGTGGGGATCAAACGGGTCGATGGCGGGGCGTTTTCGACCTTTGCGAATGAAACGCTTAAGGTCGGGGATACACTGCAAGCAATGCCGCCGCAGGGCAAGTTTTTTACCAGATTAGAGCCTAACCTAGCCAAGAATTACCTTGGTTTTGCGGGCGGTTCAGGCATCACTCCGGTCTTGTCGATCTTGAAAACCGTGCTAAAGCGCGAACCACAATCCACCTTTACGCTGGTCTATGCCAACCGCGCCGTGAACACGATTATGTTCCGCGAGGAAATAGAGGATCTCAAGAACCAGTTTATGGGGCGGCTGAGCGTGATCCATATGCTAGAATCCGGTCAGGATATTGACCTGTTTACCGGCCGTGTAGATGAAGCCAAATGCAACGCTCTGTTCCAGACGTGGATCGACATTAAAAATATGGACACTGCCTTCATATGTGGGCCGGAGCCAATGATGTTGGCAATTGCAGAAGCATTGAAAACCCATGGATTAGAACCTGAACAGATCAAGTTCGAACTGTTCAGCGAAAGTCAGCAAGGGCGTCTGGCGAAACAGGAAATGGCTAAGCGTAGCGAAGATCAAGCGCTGACCCAAGTAACTGCCACCATCGATGGTGCCGCGCATAGTTTTACTATGACCAAGGGGCAATCAGTGCTTGAGGCAGCATTGGAAAACAATCTTGATGCGCCGTTTGCCTGCAAGGCGGGCGTTTGTTCGACTTGCATGTGCAAGGTCACCGAGGGCGAAGTTGAAATGCTGTCGAACCACGCACTTGAGGATTATGAAGTTGAACGCGGCTATCGCCTGAGCTGCCAAAGTTATCCGATCAGCGACAAACTCGTCATTGATTACGATCATCACTAAGGATCACGTTATGCGCGATATTCAAAGCTTTGCCGCCGGTCAGTGGATCAATCCGGGGGCCGGATCGCGCAGTATCACAAGCGCCATTACTGGGGACGTAATCGCGTGCGCTGGCAACGACGCTTTGGATATTCAGGCAATGCTCGCTTTCGCCCATGACGTAGGCAGCCCGGCCCTGCGAAAGCTGACGTTTCATGACCGCGCTAAGATGCTTAAGGCGCTGGCAACCTATCTAAAAGACCATAAACAGAGCCTATATGACCTGAGTTTCGACACTGGCGGTACCAAATCTGATCACATGATCGACGTGGACGGTGGTATCGGTACGATGCAAGTGTACGCGGCCAAGGGCCGCCGCGAGATGCCCGATGATCAGGTATTTCTGGACGGTCCCCCAGAACAATTGGGCCGCTCAGGTCAATTCATGGGCCGCCATATCTGTACACCGCTGCAAGGTGTCGCTGTGCATATTAACGCATTTAACTTTCCCGTCTGGGGCATGCTGGAAAAGCTGGCCCCGACATTGCTGGCCGGCGTCCCTGCCATTGTCAAACCTGCCACCGCCACATGCCAAGTGACCGAGGCATGCTTTCGACTGATGATCCAGTCCGGCATCCTGCCAGATGGCGCGATCCAGTTGGTGACGGGGGGATTAGGCGACATGCTGGATCACCTCGATTGTCAGGACGTTGTCAGCTTTACCGGATCGGCAGAAACGGCGAATAAACTGCGCAGCAATCCCCTGCTGTTGGAACGGTCGGTCAGATTTGCGTCTGAACAGGACAGCCTGAACGCATCCGTATTAGGGTCTGATGCTGCGCCGGGCACGCCGGAATTTGATCTGTTCGTGAAAGAGGTCCAGCGCGAGATGACCGCGAAAGCGGGTCAGAAATGCACAGCCATTCGTAGGATCATGGTGCCTGAGGCAAACGTTGACGCGACTATTGCTGCGATCTCTGCACGGTTGGCAATAGTTACGATAGGTGATCCACGGCTCAGGACGACGAAAATGGGCGCGTTAGTCTCACAATCGCAGCGTCGCGATGTACTGAAGAAGGCCGCATTAATCGGGGCGGAGGCTGAGCGCGTCTTTGGTGACCCAGACAACTTTAGCGTCGATGGGGCCGATCGCGAAAAAGGGGCCTTTGTCCCGCCAATGCTGTTTTATTGCGCCAATCCAGACAAAGCGACCCGCGTTCACGATACCGAAGCGTTTGGGCCCGTTTCAACCATAATGCCTTATCGCGACACTCAGCATGCGATCGAACTGCTAAACAGGGGCAAAGGGTCGCTGGTTGCCTCTGTCATCACCCGCGACGGTGATGTCGCGCGGGAAATGGCGATGGGGGCGGGCGCATTCCACGGGCGGCTATATTTCAACAACCGCGATTCCATGGCCGAGGCGACAGGCCACGGTGCCCCCCTTCCCCACATGGTTCATGGTGGGCCGGGGCGCGCGGGCGGTGGCGAAGAGTTGGGCGGCATCCGCGGGGTCATGCACTATATGCAGCGCACTGCCATTCAGGGCAGTCCCGACATCCTGACCGCCATCGGCAAACAATGGGTGCCAGGTGCGACGGAAATATCCGACCGCGATCACCCGTTTACCCGCGTCTTTGGCGATCTAGATCTGGGCGAGACATTCAATTCAGCCCGCCGCATTGTCACGTTGGATGACATCGAAACCTTTGCGCATTTCACGGGCGATACATTTTACGCCCATATGGACGAGGAAGCTGCAAAGGCGAACCCGTTCTTCCCCGGCCGCGTCGCCCACGGCTATCTGCTGCTTAGCTTTGCTGCAGGCCTCTTCGTGCAGCCCGATCCCGGACCAGTGCTGGCGAACACCGGACTGGACAACCTGCGGTTTATGGCACCGGTACAGGCTGGCGACAGCATCAAGGTGCGCCTAAGCGTCAAGGCAAAGACCCCTCGTAATGACGAATATGGTGAGGTACGCTGGCACGTGACCCTGACTAATCAGGATGATGCCGCCGTGGCCGAGTATGAACTGCTGACGATGAATGCCTACTGAAGATTTCACGAATGCGTTAACCCCGCTAAAACAACTTGGCGGTCAGCGCGTCTGGTCCCTGATGATCAGCCTTTTCGGCGACCTTGCGCGACGCAAGGGCGATGTGATCGACGGGCCGGTCTTGTCTGCGATCATGGCCGCCATGGATGTCCGGCCCGAGGCAGCTCGGGTCGCGCTGCACCGTTTGCGCAAGGACAATTGGATTGCGTCTGAAAAGCAGGGCCGTATTAGCCGTCACAGCCTGACACCTGATGGTCGCGGACAGGCAGATGATGCTAGTCCACGTATTTACACGACACCGGATCAGCTTTGCCAAGACTGGCAAATGGTGTTGTTGAGCGCCGAGACAAGCGATCCGATAGATATGGTTGGGTTCACACGTCTAAATAGCCGCATTTATATGGGTCCGCTGAACATTGCGCCGCCAGCGGATGCCTTTGTAACAGTTGGAACCAAGGTGCCTGAATGGCTGAAGATCGAATTGGAACCAATCGCACTGGCACAAGGCTATGAACAACTGCATTCGGCGTTGAAGCATGCGGTGAAGCACCTGCCTGCCCACAAGGGCCTCAGCCCGCTACAGGTCGCCACCTTACGCTGTTTGATCGTACACAATTGGCGGCGGTTGGCTCTTAAGCATCCGGCCTTGCCAAAACCGTTGATGCGAGGTGACTGGATTGGATTGAAAGCTCACATACTGGTCGCCGATTTGCTGGCGCGGTATCCCCGGCCAGATATATCGCAGATTGCTGCGGCTTAACCTTTGCCCGAAAGCGGCGCTTTCCCAAACCGCGCGAGGGCGATATAGGGATGGCATGACAAATAAAGTTTACCAAAGTGACCTACCAGACGGCCTTGATCTGGGTGCCGTCGTCGCGATTGATTGCGAGACGATGGGCCTGCATCCGCATCGCGACCGCCTTTGCGTAGTGCAACTGTCTGGCGGTGATGGCCATGCGCATCTTGTCCAGATCGCCAAGGATCAAAACGATGCCCCCAACTTGTGTGCGCTGCTGGAAAACCCTGATGTTCTAAAGCTGTTTCACTTTGGCCGCTTTGATATTGCCGCGATGCAGAACCGGTTTGGGGCAACGGCCGCTCCCGTCTATTGCACCAAGATCGCAAGCCGCCTTGTGCGCACCTATACAGACCGTCACGGACTGGCAAAGCTGTGTCAGGAATTACTGAGCGTCGACATATCCAAGCAGCAGCAATCCAGCGACTGGGGTGCGGACACTCTGACCAAAGCGCAAATTGAATATGCGGCATCAGATGTTTTGCACCTGCACAAGTTGCGTGATGCGCTGAATGTGATGCTTTTGCGCGAGGATCGTATGGACATAGCGCAAGCGTGTTTTGATTTTCTTCCCACCCGTGCCCAACTAGATCTGGCAGGCTGGCCCGACACGGATATTTTTGCACACGTATGAGCACCCCATTCATTGATACTGCCCGGCGGGTTATCCGCGCCGAGGCTGATGCGCTAACTGCTTTGGCTGACGGTTTGGATGATCGCTTTCGTCAGGCTATTGACCTGCTGATCGCCACCCGTGGCCGCGTGATCGTCACCGGCATTGGTAAATCTGGCCATATCGCCAAGAAAGTCGCGGCAACGCTGGCGAGCACCGGCACCCCCGCACAGTTTGTCCACCCCGCCGAGGCAAGCCATGGCGACCTGGGTATGATTACCGGCGATGATGTGGTGCTTGCGATCTCCAATTCCGGCGAGGCCCCCGAACTGGCCAACCTGATCGCTTATTCCCGACGCTTTTCCATTCCGTTGATCGGAATCACCAGCCGCGAGGGCAGCAGCCTTGGTGCGCAATGCGATGTAGTACTTTTGTTGCCACAACTGCCCGAGGCCTGCGGTACGGGCGTTGTCCCGTCGACATCCACCACCATGACACTGGCAATAGGTGACGCGGTTGCCATTGCGTTAATGGAAAACCGGTCGTTCACGGCAGAACATTTCCGCGAATTTCACCCCGGCGGCAAATTGGGTGCGCGACTTAGCCGCGTGGCTGATCTGATGCACACGGGTGATTCATTACCTGTGGTCAAAGACGGCGCGCCGATGTCTGACGCCTTGATGATGATGAGCAGCAAGTCATTTGGTGTGGTAATCGTCATCGATGGGGCAGGCAGTTTGCAGGGTATTATTACCAGCGGAGACTTGGGGCGGCATCTGGACGGTCTGATGTCCAAGACCACCCGCGATGTAATGACCACCACGCCAGTGACAATCGCCCCCGATGCGCTGGCAGAAAAGGCGGTCGCCATTATGAATGACCGCAAGATTACCTGTCTGCTGGTTATCGAACCAAATGGCACAAATGTTCCAGCAGGTCTGATCCATATCCACGACTGCCTGCGCGTCGGACTGGGGTAAAAATCATGCAGGCGGACCGCTACACAAGACTGGTGTCCTGGCTCAAGGTGCTTTTCCCGCTCGTGGCCTTGGCTCTGTTGTCGACCCTGTTCTTGTTGTCACGTGGAATTGATCCGGGGCAATCTATCCCCTTTGCTGAAAAGGAAATTCAGGAAAGGCTGCGCGATCAGCATATTACAGCACCTTTCTTTACAGGTGCCACGGCCCAAGGCGACGAACTGACTTTCTATGCTGATGTATTGACCACGCCGGATGGAAAAATCGGCTCCAACAAGGCCGAAAACGTCCGCGTGACGATTACAACGGCACAGGGCACATCGTATCGGTTGCAATCCAACACAGCCGAGATCGATTTGGCGACCAACAGGGCCGAACTAACTGACGATGTGGTCATCATGATCTCGACCGGGTATCGGATGACGAGCGAGTTAATGACCTCCGGATTGTCATCACTAGACGTCGAATCCCCTGGGCCTGTGTATGGCACAGCCCCAGAAGGTACGCTCGAGGCGGGGTCAATGACGGTCACGCAACCACAAAATGGTGGTGCCACCCAATTGTTTTTCACAAACCGGGTGAAGCTGATATATAAACCAAAACCTTTGATAGAGTAACTTCCGTGAAATACATATTGCTGCCGCTATTTTTGATTTTCTCCGCCATGTCTGTTGCGGCCCAAGGTGCCAATGTGGCCTTTGGAACGATCCGACAGGATACGGGACTTCCCGTTGAGGTCACTGCCGATAATTTGTCAGTCTATCAAGCCACGGGCACAGCAATTTTCACCGGGAATGTGTTGATCGGTCAGGGCGAAATGCGCCTGTCTGCCTCCAGTGTTTTGGTCGTATATCGCGCCAACGGTGAAGGTATAGAGCGGCTTGAGGCGACGGGCGGTGTCACACTGGTATCCGGCCCCGATGCAGCCGAATCAGAACGTGCAGATTACGACATCGACACTGGTACGATCGTGATGACCGGGAATGTTTTGCTAGCCCAAGGGCGGAACGCGCTGAGTTCTGACAAGATGAGCGTCAAACTTTCTGACGGAACGGCACAGATGTCGGGCCGCGTTAGAACGGTCCTGCAGCCAGGTGGCAACAACTGATGTCGACTCCACCCTTGACGGTAGAGCATGGCGGCGGTGGCCTGCGGATAGAACACCTGCGCAAGTCCTACCGTAAAAAGACGGTTATCCGTGATTTCTCGATGCACCTTGATCGAGGTGAGGTCGTTGCCTTGCTGGGTCCCAACGGTTCCGGCAAGACGACTACCTTTTATGCGGTGGCCGGGCTAGTCATGCCCGAAGGCGGTACTGTGACTATTGACGGCAAGGACGTGACCTCTTTGCCCATGTATCGTCGAGCGCAGTTGGGCATTGGCTATCTCCCTCAAGAGATGAGCATTTTTCGCGGACTAAGCGTGCAAGATAACATTTCGGCCATCTTGGACATTTCAATATCAAACGGGCGCAAGCGGCGGGAACGACTGGAAGAACTTCTCTCGGAATTTTCCATCGAACATTTGCGCCGCGCACCCGCATTGGCCCTGTCGGGTGGTGAACGCCGCCGCGTGGAAATCGCGCGCTGTCTCGCCGCTGACCCCAAATATCTGTTGCTTGATGAACCCTTTGCCGGGGTGGACCCGATATCGGTCGATGATATCCGGCATCTGGTCGCTGATTTGAAAAAACGCGGGATTGGCGTGCTTATTACTGATCACAATGTGCGTGAAACCCTAGAGATTGTGGATCGGGCCTATATCTTGCACGAGGGCAAAGTCCTTATGTCAGGCACCCCGTCTGAAGTCGTTCAGAACGAAAACGTCCGGCGTGTCTATCTGGGTGATAATTTCCGTATCTCCTAATTTTCCGTAAATTTACTAAGCTATTTTTTGCACGGTTTCTTGCCAGATTCATTTGACAACTGGTGCTTTTCGGGCGCTCAATGGGGGTATGGCGACACAACGTTCCATGTTTGTCCTACCTTACCCTTTCAACAAAGGGCCAATGGCATTCAATCTGAGCGCATCGTCATTCACCCGCATCTGACCCCGCCCCAAGCCGCGCATTTTGCGGTCATGGACGCTGTTCAGAACCATATGAATAAGGAGAGTATATGCTGTATCAAATCAGTGGCAAACAGATCGACATCGGCGAAGCCCTGCAGACACATGTAAAAACGGAACTGGGCGAAGCAGTCAAAAAGTATGCAGAACGCCCAACGGATGCGAATGTCGTCTTTTCTAAATCCGGACATGAGTTTGTTTGCGAAGCGACGGTGCACCTCTCGACCGGCCTGACCGCTTCGGCAAAGGCTCATGCTACTGATATTTATGGTTCTTTTGACTCCTGCGCAGCTAAGATGGAAAAACAACTTCGCCGTTACAAGCGACGGTTGAAGGACCACCACAGAGAGCGACCAGAGCCTGTTGAACTTTTCGGCGCTTCCTCGTATATCCTCGCTTCAGAAAGCGATTCAGATGCGCAGGAACCCGAAACCCTCCAACCCATGATCATTGCCGAAATGCAGACCAAGATCGCAAACTTGTCTGTCGGAGAAGCTGTCATGCAAATGGAAATTTCAGGCTCACCTGTCGTCGTGTTTCGTAAAGAGGGTAAAGAAGGCGTAAACGTTGTGTACCGTCGTGAAGACGGAAACATCGGCTGGATCGACCCGTCCTAAACACAACGGCTCGCGAGAAAGCGGACCAGAATTGAGCGAGCAGAATGAATTTTGCGACACTCCTGAAGCCCGGGGCCGTTAAGGTTCTGACGTCTGCATCAAGCAAGAAGCGCCTGCTCCATGATATCGGGGAGCTGGCGTTTCACGCATATGGTCTGGATGCTGGTGCTGTTATCGAAGCCTTGCAAACGCGCGAATCCCTTGGCCCGACAGGTGTGGGCCATGGTGTCGCCCTACCTCATGCGCGGCTTGAAGGTTTGGAATCTGTTCTCGGCGCATTTGTGCTGCTGGATAAACCGATTGATTTCAACGCTGTCGACCGACAGCCCGTTGATATCGCATTTGCGCTTTTCGCGCCCGAAAATGCAGGGGTTGAACACCTCAAGGCATTGGCGCTGGTGTCGCGGACACTGCGGAATACGTCTGTGTGTTCAAAGTTGCGCGCAAACCCCGAGCCAGCAACGCTTTACACAATTCTGACAGAAGCGCAGGCAACGCAAGCGGCCTGAGGTCGCTATTGCCAGCTGTCGAACCCGAAAATCATATAGTCCCGCTGGTACGCATCCGAGGCTAGCTTTTCGATTTCGGCATCATATATTTCCGAGAGTTCGAACGGGGCTGTTTGCGGGCGTGATGTGACTGCTGGTGGCGTTGCAATACCGACCGAAGCAGCGAGTTCAGCCAGATCATTTTGCAGATCTGCCTCTCGAATAATGCGATCTGGCAAAGCAAATTCCCCAAACCCCTGTAGCGCTTGCGCTTGGGTGCACCACGCCTGATCAACGCGAATGGCAGTCTGGCCGTTCAGATTTCCTTTTAGGAAAATCAGAAATGCCTTGAACGCTTCACGGTGCGTCCGAATGTCATAGCCGTAGTCGGGTTCGCCCTCGGGCAGCGGCAGTTTGTAGCGCCTGATCAGATTGCTGCGCAGTTGGGTATAGCTGCCGTTGCCAGTCGTCACAATGTGGCGACAAAACGCATCATGGGCGCGGTCCACGGGGTGCCGCAACACGGTAAAGCTGCGATGGCCGACATGGCGTCGTTTCCACTGGCGCAGGTCTTTCTGGTTCATCTTGTTGTGCAATTGGTTGCGCTTGACGCCATCAACGGCCGCCAACCAATCCAGAACCTGCGGTTCCGGTCCACTGCGCAGCGGCAGATATAGCAATGGTGCCTCGGCCGCGGCGACATAGGACGGTACCACGGGCCCGCGGCGGGGCTCGAAATTTGGTGTGCGCGTCAGATCGAAACGATCAAGCCGTCCAAGAGCCAAAAGCATTTCGTCGTAATTGCTGACCTTGGTCGAGATATGTTCAGGATTTTGCTTTTTCAGGCTTTTATCCAGCCCCTCCAGCGTCTCATCCACGCCCAGAAACCGTGCAAGACCATTCATCACCTCGATGTTTTGCAGGTCTTCATATGCGACATAAAACGCGGTCTGGCCCAAAACTTGCAACCGGCTAAGCAAGAGCAGCTGAAACTCTTGCAGCGCCTCTAGATGGGCTGCGAACTCTTGCTCATCAAACAGTGCTTGGCCGGCCTTGTGTGCCTTCATATCGGTCAGCTTCCACTGTCCGGTGGCTTGGGCGATCTTCCAGCTGACATAGCTTTCGACCGGATTGCGGGTCAAAATAATCTTTGCGCAAGTGTCATCGTTCAGCAACGTGTCCAGCACGCGGGGATCATGGTCATGAAAATAGCGAAAGCCCCCCAGCCCGGTTGATTTTGTCCGTATGGCGGCCAGCAGAAGGTCAGGGTTTATATCGCGCGTTTCTAAATCGACGCCCAATATATCAGTCGCTTTGGGATAGCCGATAAAATGCGGGTTAAACGCCTCGCCATGACAACTGATGCCATTGAATGCATTCAGGTTCGTTTCCAAAAAATTTGACCCTGTGCGCATTTCTGCGAAAACGACAAAGCTTTTGAAACGGGAAGACATATTTTATTGCACCAAATAGGGTCTGCGCGGCAACGGTTGCGTCGCAGCAATGCCCCGCTCGACCGGGAAATCACCCATAAGATGCGGGTGCATCCCTTGGTTTTTGAGGTTCTGCAAGAATTGCCCGAACCCTGACAGATCAACCATTTTGGGAACTTCGGATATGCGGTTCATCTTGGTATGGCCTATCTCGTCCAATATCCCTTGCAACGGCTCCATCGGAGCTTCGATAAATTCGGCCATATTCCAAATACGAACACGCGCCTTGGTATAAGGCGAACGCAGAATATTCATGTGTTCGCTTTCGACTTTCTGCAGCAAGGCAGCTTGACGACGGATATCAGCGAAATTCATGTTAGACCGGAACAACGGCACAGACCACGCGCCGGTGATTACAGACACCTGTGCATTGGGATCTTTAGCGATACGCCAGCAAACGTCCTGATTGTCGCCCGGACCGAACTGAAAACACTGACGTTCGCCACGGGTGTTCCAGATTAGGTTCGTCAGAAATGCCTTGGCATTATAATCGCGGATCGTTGCGCTGTCGCTTAGCGCACCATTGATGGCGGTTTGATTGTCAGCATAATGAACTTTGTCAGAAGCAAACAGATGGCCATGCACCCGCGAACCGGTAGACTTTGCAAGCCAAGGCTCAAAATTCTCGAACAGTTCTGCGAAACCTTGGAACATGGAATAAGGCGCAGCGGTCACGCCGTTTTCCCAATCCTCGTTCGGGAAGCGGCTTTGCATATACAGGCCTGAACGCCCGCGCGTCCGACGTTCAACCGCTTTGGCAAAGATCCGGTCGATTTTGCCGGGGTTTGGTTCAGTCTTTTTCAGTGCGTCGGCTTCGTCTGTCAGAAACGCCTTGTAGAGGCGGTCTGCATAAGGCCAGATTTTGCGCGCGACAAAGCAATCTGATCGCCGCAAAAGCTGCAGATGGTCGTCGTAGAAAATATGTGGCTTCCCCTGAAAGTCGAACTTGGACAGGGTCAGGGACCGGCTTTCAATCTTCGTTGCATATTGTCGCGATAGCGTCTGGAAATAGCTTTCGTCGGGGATCCAGACATGTCGAAAATAGCGATCATACTCCTCGCGGTCGGGATCTTGAAGTATTGCAGAAAGCGTTTGACGGGTAAGGCACCACCATTGTGACCCCATATGTGGGATCAGCCCGTTCGGCATCTTCCGTTTTAGGCCAAACAAGCGCTGGATCGCGACGGATTTGTCGAAAAGATAACGCTGCTTTTTCCACGAAAACGGAAAGTGCATCGTAAAGCGTTCTTCGTCCAGGCCACCTACCGTCCAAGGAACGTCAGCTGTTGTGGCGCTTTCGATAAAGTCGGTGCGTGGCCGCGCCGCAAGATAGTTAATCAGTTCTTGAACCGGGCGCAGCGGCAGGCACGACCCGGAAGCAAGGTAGACGTGGCGCACATCGGTAAATTGCGCCAACATTTTTTCTGACCCAGCTTGTGAGGCAGCAACGATACCCCAGGTGCCCCATTCGCACCGGAACCGCTTGCAAAACTTCAGGTCCGGCACATCTGCCAAGCTTTGGACAAAGGTATCATAGACCTTGCGCGGCACGCTTTTGTCGACGTGAATGACAACAGGGCACCCGGCGGCAGACCAATGGCGGGCCACCTGTTCCGCACGACCAAGAGCGGTGTGCACAAGCATGACAACACCGACCGTCATGCCCAGTTACCTTTGGACATCAGGCCCAGAATTTCCAACTGACGCCAATTGATATAGCGTTCGGACCATTTGCACCAAAGCTGGGGGTCGGCCTGCAAGCTATCGGCATAGGCCTTGTATTCAACTGACCCGGCATAATGTTGACCGCGCTCAAGCTCTTCTAAGGCTTTGGCACTGAAGGTATCAAGGAATTTGGCATGCAGCAGCACGCCCGATGCCTTTTCCCCACCCCATTCATCATAGACTTGGTTCAAACCACGCGGCAGCAGCATATGCGTTGAACTGACATAGACATAACGCCGGTCCCACTTAACCAGTGGAATCTTGTTCAACGCCGGCGCTTTCTCGGGATTATCCTTAAAGAACACTCGCGCGCGCGGCCCGCCTTGAATCCACAGGTTTGTGAAACTGAAATTACGCGACAGCAGATAATTGCCGCTGTCGAACCACGATGCGATTTCAATCGGGTTCTGGCCTGATTGATAGGGCTGTTCGTCAAGTCGCCCTTTTGGATACATATCTAGCAACATCGCTGAGAATGATTTGATCGACGACGCGTCCAGCCAATCGGTAAGCGCGCGCAACGGGCGCGTGTCGCAGAACGGATAAATCAGAAACTCGTCAGGGTCGACGGTCAGCGCCCAATGGCCGTGTGCGTATTTCAACTGTAACCAATTCAGCCAATCAACACCAAAGCGCGCGCGTTTATAGCTGGCGCGCGTGCTCCAGATCGACACATCAGGTTGGTCGGCCAGGTATTGGGCCGAACCATCGTCGCTGTCATTGTCCACGAAAAAGAAATGACCGACACCCAGTTTCCGATAGTAATCTAGGAAATAGGGCAGTCGGATTTTCTCGTTTCGCTGTGTACAGAACAGCAAAATATCATCATGTTTGATTTGCTTGGTTTGATTCACGATCTGCTTTAGCTCGCGGCGTTTGCGAAACGCGCGGATGCGCCATCTCTTGCGCTGCATTCTAAGCCAATATGATTGAACTATACCCAAAAATTGCCCTTCATTCTCGGGGTGTACTTACTAATTAACTAAAGTTGTCCTTCAAGAAACAATCTAAGCTCGTAGCCTTAACACAACATTGAAATGATTTTGCCATGTCGGAGCTTTAAACTCCGATGGTTCATCGTGACTATCTACTGTGCCGGCCCATTCTCTTATTACCCTTTCCCACTGATACTGGTCCGAAACGCTTGCGTAAACCGGCTTATCACCCAAAAACTCATGCAAGACCTCAAGATCGTTGCATAAAACACGCGCTTTTAGCATCAAAGCTTCGAGTGGCGGCAAGCCAAACCCTTCTGCAAAGCTGGGAAACAGTGCTCCAGCCGATTTTTGCACCAGTGACGCAAGGGCAGCATCTGACAGGTTGGCGATTTCGCGAACCCGACTTTGCGGCCCCATTCTATCAAGGCGGTCAAACACAGCATCGTTGTTCCAACCGCGACTGCCACAGATCAGCAACATTGGCGCATCGGGGCCAAGTGCCTCCCAAATATCGAGTAGAAACGCGTGATTTTTACGCGGCTCAATCGTCCCTACCGTAACAAAATACGGGCTCGCTGGTGGCAATCCCTTGGGCAATTCTGCCGGGTCAGGTTCCGGCACTACTGTTCCCAAATGCGCAACAATACCACGCGGTATTTCACCCCAATCAGCCATCTGAACCTCGGTACGGCGCTGCGTATCGGCTGAGTTATAGATCACAAGATCAGCCCATTCCTGAACTCTTTTCAACTTTTGCCGAAATGGCTCGACGGTGCCCGGCTGCTGATAACCGGGGTACTCAAGGGGGATGACGTCATGCACCAACACGTTAATGTCGATCTTCTGTGCGTTAAGCGCGGATAAAACGCGGGCGGTAAGATTGCTATGCCCGACGTTAAAATACTGACAAGGCGCGGGTAATTTTCCAAGCAGTTTGGACAGATTCCAAGGCGCTGCGCGGGCGATGGCAAGCCTTCGAAAATCAGCCTCGGCTCGTTTTCCAATCGCCGTTCGGCCACGTAGGGATCGGGACAACAGATCAGGCGCACCCCAACCTATCCGCTGTTCAACTCTGTCTTGAACCGCATGCAGTCCATCGCGGTCCAGCACCAAATATCCAAACGCGGTTCTGACAAAGCCAAAGCACGGTGTATCATCAGACAAAAATTGCGCCAAATAGGCCAGTTCGACACGATCCACCCCCGTCGCCATACGCCCGGCGCGACGCAGAGTCCGCGTTAGATCCAGCAGTCGGGCGGGATGCGCCTTATGTGTCGTAGTGGCCAGTTTGATGCCATCTCCATGCGTCAGAAATCATTTGCGACATGGTTGATCGTTTGGGTGCCCATCCCAGTTCTGCAACGGCACGGGATGATCCGGAAACCAATTTGGTACAATCACCAGGCCGGCGCGCACCCTCTTTGATCGGGACGGTGCGGTTGGTTACTTCGCGACTGTGGTCGACCACTTCGCGCACCGAAAAGCCTGTACCTGTGCCAAGGTTAAAGACCCGGCTCGGCTTACCCTCAAGCAACCAGTTCAAACCCAAAACATGGGCATCTATCAGATCGCAAACATGAACATAGTCCCGAATGCATGTGCCGTCAGGCGTGTCGTAGTCGGTGCCAAAGATCGTCAACGCATCGCGCTTTCCGTCAATTGCATCCAGCATCAATGGAACAAGATGCGTTTCGGGCTGGTGAAATTCGCCGACTTCCCCTTCCGGATCCGCGCCTGCGACATTAAAGTAGCGGAAGATCACATTTTTCAGGCCATAGGCGACCTCGAAATCCCGCAGTATATCCTCGATTGCGCGTTTTGATGCGCCATATGCATTTATCGGCAGTTGAACGCTATTTTCATCCAGGACAACGTTGTCCTGGTCGCCGTAGGTCGCGCAAGTAGATGAAAAGACAAAGTTTTTGCACTTTGCTGCAACCGCTGCTTCGATCAGGTTCAGTGATCCTTCGACGTTGTTGCGCCAATACAAGCCGGGCTGTTTCATGCTGTCGCCAACCTGGCTAAGGGCAGCGAAATGCATGACAGCCACGGGATTGTATTCTGCGAACGCAGCATCAATCTGCACACGGTTCAAAAGATCACCCTCGATCATCGGGCCAAATTTGACTGCATCCCGCCAACCGGTGACGAAACTATCAAAGGTAACGGGGGTAAATCCAGCAGCCGCAAGCGCTTTGCAAGCATGCGAGCCAATATATCCCGCACCACCCGTCACCAATACATTCGCCATTATTTTGCCTTTACTAGACCCGATAGGGGAGTTTTTTCAACGCCCATGATGTCCTGCAAATAGGCATAAAGATCATCGCGCAATTCTTCTCGGGCCAGACCAAAAGACACAGTTGCCTGCAAGAAGCCTGATTTCGACCCGCAGTCAAAACGTTGGCCCTTGAACCTGTATCCGTAAACGTCGTGGCCCTGCTTCAATTCCGCAGCAATTGCGTCAGTGAGTTGAATTTCACCACCGGATCCAGACTTGAGTTGGTTCAGGTTTCGAAGAACATTGGGCGACAGAATATACCGACCGATTACAGCGAGGTTTGATGGCGCATCTTCGGCCTTGGGTTTTTCGACCATACCGCGGACTTTGACCAATTCACCCTGGTCATCTGCCACGTCCAGCATTCCGTAAGATGACGCACGTTCGGGCGCAACTTCCATCGCGGCGACCATGTTGCCGCCTGTTTCTTCGTAAGCTTCGACCATTTGCTGCAGGCATGGTTTGTCAGCCGCAATTACATCGTCTGGCAACATTACCGCAAAAGGTTCGTTTCCGATCAGACGGCGGGCACACCAAACGGCGTGGCCCAAGCCCAAGGCTTTGTGCTGGCGGATATAGGCGATCGCGCCACTGTCCATATTCGTGTTCTTAAGAATTTCCAGCAGTTCGGTTTTCTTTTTCGACCGCAACTCCTGCTCAAGCACGGGTGAGTGGTCAAAGTAATCTTCCAATGCGCCTTTTCCACGCGAGGTAACAAAGATGAATTCCTTGATCCCCGCTGCACGCGCCTCGTCGATTGCATATTGCACGAGGGGGCGGTCGACTAAGGTCATAATTTCTTTCGGCACTGATTTGGTCGCTGGCAAGAACCGCGTCCCTAAACCCGCTACCGGAAAAATTGCTTTCGTTACCTTTTTGCGCATGACTGCCCTTGTCCTGTGTGTAATGTTATTTTGCTCTGTAAAACACAAAGCACTATATTCGCCTGCTTAAAATAGGTTTCAGCTAAATATTTAGTAGGTTTTCGTTATATTACTTCTTAAATCCTCTTTGTGATGCAACACGCGCTACCTCACGTTGCGCCTTCTTCTCTCTCGATGAAATCCTTAATAGCGGTTCACTTCGTTGGACTTTACCAAAAAGACCGCCTTTCTGAACCCACAAACCATCGTTATCGAATGTTAATTGGTGGAAAATGGCGGTGGGCGACAAAATCAGAAGCGTCACGATGTTGCCCTCTGCAAGCACTTTCAACGCGCGCTTTCGATCTGCGGCCGCTGTCAGCGGCCTACTGATGATCATCTTGGCTTGCCTTGGGGCTGCGGGAAAACGCCTGAAGGGTCCGATCGCGTGCTTGGGAAGGCTGGCGGCCACCACTTTGCGATCCAGCCCGTCAGCATATCCATGATCCAGCCGCTTCATCAGGCGTCGAACGTCACGGGGTTCCACCTGACCGGTTTGCAAGAACCCAAGCAATCTTTGTCGCTGCTCATCTCGCAAGCTGCGCCATTGGACGGCGCGGTCATTCTGCGGGATGTGTTTTCGCTGGAACACCGCCCAACTTGCCCCGATATCAAACAGGTCGGTTGGAACACGCGCCGTTGTCCGCATACGATTTTCTGCGTAACCATGATGAACCTCGGCCATCGGGGCAATCGCCGTGGCATACCCTGCTTTTGCGAGACGCATGTTCAGATCGGTTTCGTCTAGGAAATAATGGAATGCCGGATCGAACCCACCCAAACTGACCAGCACATCGCGCCGAAACGCCATGTTAGTGCCTTCAGTTTTGATCGCGCGGCCTTTGGGCGGCGTCATGACCGTGGCTTTTTCCGGATCCAATGACAACGCGTGAGGCAGGCCTTGGCCGTCAAGGCTGGCGGCCTTCCATTGAAACGAAATTCCGTTGCGGCCCCTGACATACCCCCCCATTGCGGCAACATCTTTTCGGACAGCCGGTGCAACCAGATGGCGCAGCCACATGGGTTCGGGCACCGCATCATCATCGATGTAGGCAATGATTTCTCCTGCAGCGTGGGAAAGCCCCAAATTGCGCGCCTCGGATATATTGGGGGTGTCAAAAGGGACCAGCTTGAGATCATCAGCAAAGGGCATGGCCGCCGCAGATGTGATGCCTTCCGGGTCCGCGACAACAACGACCTCAAAGTTCCAGTATTGGATTTGCGAAATGCCCGTCAGCGTGCGCATCAGCGAGCGGGAACGTCCGCGACTGACGATCACCACACTGACGGGCAGGTCTGTCATTCCAGACCCATCTGCGCCATCATTTCTTCGATCTTGGGTACGTCTTCCGGGTTATTCAGTTCCCAGAATTGGCGGCCTTTTGCCTCCACCTCAACGCATAGAACCGTATGGCTGTTCTCCATGAACCGAAGCTGTTCCAATCCTTCGAGCTGTTCAAGCGGGCCAACGGGCCATGAGGGGTAAGCGGCCAGTGCATCGGGGCGGTAAGCATAGACGCCCACGTGATGAAAGACCGGAGTCGGATCAGCGTCGCCATAGATTTTCGACGTGAACGGCACGACTTCTTTCGAGAAGTATAGCGCGCTGTGGTCGACCGCGAACACCGATGTTGTTCCCCCAACGCGACCGGCTTTGCGGTCAGCAAGAAGACTGTTCAACGCAGTACCATCGCAACGCAGCACAGGCGTCGCAATGCCCGCTTTAGGGTCGCCTTTCAGACCCTCAACAAGGCTTTCGACGAACCAATGCGGGGTCAGGGGTGCGTCTCCTTGCAGGTTCACAACGATGTCATAATCGCCTCCCAGAACCTCGTGCGCTTGGGCGCAGCGCTCTGTCCCATTGGCACAATCAACCGAGGTCATGACCACTTCGGCACCAAAGGCTTCGGCCGCGGCCTTGATCCGGTCGTCATCTGTTGCAACGACGACCTTATCTACGCCTTTCACCTCGCAGGCCGCGCGCCAGCTGCGCTCGATCAGACTGCGTGATGCGCCGCTTGCCCCTTTGAGCATAGCCAATGGTTTCGCCGGATAGCGGGTCGATGCATATCGGGAGGGGATTACAATAAGGACAGACATCAAGAGGCCTTTAGATCGACGCCCGGTGCATGGGCGATGAAGAACGGATTGGCGAAATCGGCTTTGCCGTATTTCAGTGGTGTCAGATCGTCAAAGCGCACAACCGCGCCGCCCGCCCCGTTCAAGACTGCATGGCCTGCTGCCGTGTCCCATTCCATCGTGCGGCCAACACGAGGGTACAAATCTGCCTCGCCCGTAGCGATCAGACAAAATTTCAAAGACGAGCCTGCGCTCTTCATATCACGGACGTTGTATTTCGCGATGTAATCATCAGTCGCCTGATCGCGATGCGATTTCGACGCCACAACCATCAGTGCGGAATTATCAGGGTTAGAGACTGATATTGGCGTTGTCGGGCCAATTTCATCCTTTGGAAAATCACCTGTTTCTTCAACAGCTGTGCCATCTGCCAACGTAAAGAACATACGTTCACGCGCAGGCGCATAGACGACACCACGGGTCGGCACGCCGCCTTCGACAAGGGCAATGTTCACAGTAAAATCGCCGCGGCGATTGATGAACTCTTTGGTGCCGTCCAACGGGTCCACGATCAAAAAGGTGTCGCCACTTGCAGAATGGGTCGCTGATTGCTCTTCGGTGACCAGCATCACCTCCGGAAACGCCGCGCGCAGTCCGTCAGAGATAATTTTGTCCGCTGCCTCGTCCGCGATGGTGACCGGGCTTTCGTCAGACTTGGTCTTCACCCCAAAATCATCAGTTCCGTAAATCTCCATGATCTTGTCGCCAGCCTCAAGCGATAGACGCCGCATGACTGTCACCAGCTTTTGATAATCCATAACGACCTGACCTCTTCAGTTTCATTGATTACTTTTCGCAGAACCCTTATGCTTCCCGATTAACGGAACAGCAAGAATTCCGTGCGAGCTCACCGTGCATAGAGGCTTTTGAGATGTTCCAACCCAGACGAGCTGCCAGAGGGTCATTTGCGTCGGCGATTGCGATTGTTGAGCTGATTTATCATTCAATCGTTCGCCAAGTGCGCAAACAGCACAATAACGCTTTTGCGGCAATTGGGATTAACATTCTTCAGGCCGTGATGTTCGTTGGCGTCTTCTATGTGATGTTTTCAATCCTCGGCTTGCGCGGCTCCGCCATTCGGGGCGATTTTGTAATCTACATCATGACCGGTATTTTCCTGTATATGATGCACACAAAAACGGTGACTTCTGTTGTCGCCGCAGAAGGGCCGGCCAGCCCGATGATGCAGCACGCGCCTATGACGACAATGATCGCCTTGGCGGCCGCTGCCTTGGGTTCACTTTATATTCAAATGCTCTCGCTTGTGATGATCATGTCTGTCTATCACCTCGCCTTTAATCCAATTGTTATTTACGATTGGTCAGGCGTGTTTTGCATGATGATGATCGCATGGTTCACCGGTGTCGCAGTTGGGATGGTCTTGCTCGCAATCAAACCTTGGGCACCATCCTTTACGACAATTTTTACATCGCTTTACCAGCGGGCTAACATGATCGCGTCAGGCAAAATGTTTTTGGCTAATTCACTGCCCTCCTTCATGCTTGCCATGTTTGACTGGAACCCGCTGTTCCACATTATTGATCAGGCGCGGGGCTTTGCATTCATCAATTACAACCCGCGATATAGCAATTGGGAATATGCGGTTTGGGTTGGCGTAGTTTTGATGGTGATCGGCCTGATGGGCGAATTTTATACGCGCAAACACGCATCGGCCAGCTGGAACGCGCGTCGTTAACTTTACTCAACAACACGCAGGGTCAGGTTGATACGTCCGCCTTTGGGTAGCAACTTTGATGATCCAGCCCTGATCCTATCAACACCGTGATAGTTCAAGCGCGCCTCGCCGCCCATCACGACCACATCGCCTGATTGCAACCAAAGACTGTCGGTTTTACCTCCACGTTTTTGGCCCCCGATCCGGAATAGTGCCTCGTCGCCCAGCGAAACCGATACAACTGGCCATTTGAAATCCGCTTCGTCCCGATCTTGGTGCATGCCCATTTTAGTGCCAGAAGCATAATAGTTGATCAAGCAACACTCGGGCTTGCGCTCCAGCCCTGTCAGGCTGTCCCAAATCGCCAGCACGGGATCAGGTATCGCAGGCCACTCCATTCCGTTTGGATGCATCTCTGCATAGCGATAGCCCTCCGCATCTGACATCCAGCCATATTTACCGGCAGATGTCATACGCACAGACATTTGCTGACCCCCGGGGGTGGTGGGCCGAAAGAACGGAGCTGCCTTTACCACGGCGCGCACGCTATCCAGCACAACCCGCTGCGCATCGGGATCAAGGAACGCTTTGTGAATTTCAAAGCCACGCAAACGCAAAATCATCTTTTTTTTGCCTTTCCCGGCCTGAATACTGAAAAATCCATACAGATTCTCCATTTCCTTTCTCATGCAACGGTTGCAGGGTCCAGAACTGCTCCTTATATACCCATCGAACCGCTGAGGGCATCCGGCCCTTAGTGTAAAAAGATCGGGGCATGGGTGCCACAACGGGCCCTAGCCTCGTGTAATCGCCTTAACTCAATGAGGGATCAAATCATGACCAAAGTAATTGGTATCGACCTAGGAACCACCAACAGCTGTATCGCCATTATGGACGGCAGCCAGCCTCGCGTAATTGAAAACGCAGAAGGTGCACGTACAACTCCATCCATCGTCGCGTTTACCGACGACGAGCGTCTGGTCGGCCAGCCTGCCAAGCGGCAAGCTGTCACAAACCCAGAAAACACAATTTTCGGCGTAAAGCGCCTGATCGGTCGTCGTAACGATGACCCGGATCTGGCCAAGGATAAAAAGAACCTGCCATTCAACGTCATCGACGGTGGCAATGGCGACGCATGGGTCGAAGCCAAGGGCGAAAAGTATTCCCCTTCGCAAATCTCTGCGTTCATCCTTGGTAAAATGAAGGAAACAGCGGAATCTTATCTGGGTGAAGAAGTTACCCAAGCGGTTATCACTGTGCCTGCTTACTTTAACGACGCTCAGCGTCAGGCCACCAAAGACGCGGGCAAGATTGCCGGTCTTGAAGTGCTGCGGATTATCAACGAACCGACAGCGGCGGCCCTGGCCTATGGTCTGGACAAGAAAGAAACGCAGACAATCGCGGTCTATGACCTTGGTGGTGGTACATTCGACGTAACCATCCTGGAAATCGACGACGGTCTGTTCGAAGTAAAATCCACCAACGGCGATACGTTCCTTGGCGGTGAAGACTTTGACATGCGCATCGTGAACTACCTCGCGGACGAGTTCAAAAAGACCAACGGCGTCGACCTGACCAAAGACAAGATGGCGCTTCAGCGTTTGAAGGAAGCGGCAGAAAAGGCCAAGATCGAACTGTCCAGCGCAAGCCAGACAGAGATCAACCAGCCGTTCATCTCGATGGGCAAAGACGGATCGCCGTTGCACATGGTTATGAAGCTGACCCGCTCGAAGCTGGAACAGTTGGTTGGTGACCTGATCAAAGCATCTATGAAGCCATGTGCCGCTGCGTTGAAAGACGCTGGTATTTCGGCCTCTGACATCGACGAAGTCGTTTTGGTTGGTGGTATGACCCGCATGCCGCGCGTCATCGAAGAAGTAACCAAATTTTTTGGCAAAGAGCCGCATAAGGGTGTGAACCCTGACGAGGTGGTTGCCATGGGTGCGGCCATTCAGGCGGGCGTTCTGCAAGGTGACGTGAAAGACGTTGTTCTGCTTGACGTTACACCACTGTCGCTGGGTATCGAAACATTGGGCGGCGTATTTACCCGTCTGATCGATCGTAACACCACGATCCCAACGAAAAAGTCTCAGGTCTTTTCGACTGCCGAAGACAACCAGAATGCTGTGACCATCCGCGTGTTCCAAGGCGAACGCGAAATGGCTGCGGACAATAAGATCCTTGGTGCCTTTAATCTGGAAAGCATACCGCCAGCACCGCGCGGCATGCCCCAGATCGAAGTGACCTTTGACATTGACGCGAACGGTATCGTTGCTGTTGGCGCACTGGACAAGGGCACAGGTAAGGAGCAAAAGATCACGATCCAGGCCTCTGGTGGTTTGTCCGATGCAGACATCGAAAAGATGGTAAAGGACGCCGAAGACAACGCCGATGCTGACAAAGAGCGTCGCGCGCTGATCGAAGCGAAAAACCAGGCGGAATCGCTGATCCACTCGACCGAAAAGTCGCTGGAAGAGCACTCTGACAAGGTTGATCCAACCACCGTCGAAGCGATCGAACTGGCCATCGCAGCCCTGAACGACGAGCTGGAAACCGACAACGTCGAAAAGATCAAGTCGGGCATTCAAAACGTCACAGAAGCGGCGATGAAATTGGGCGAGGCTATTTATAAGTCCGCGCAAGACAGCAACGAAGACGTGGCCGAGGCAGCGGATGCACCTCATGGCGATGACGATATCGTTGATGCCGACTTCGAAGATCTGGACGACAACAAGCGCGCGTAAGCGTGACATTGGAACCACTGATGGGGCCGGTCCGCTTGCCGGGCCGGCCCGTCACGTTCCAGCGTAGGAGCTAATTCATGGCCAAACGTGACTATTACGAAATCCTTGGTGTTGCCAAAGGGGCATCTGCCGATGAGATCAAAAAGGGCTACCGTACCAAAGCCAAAGAATTGCACCCCGACCGCAATGCAGACAATCCCAAAGCCGAAGCCCAGTTCAAAGAAGCGAACGAAGCCTATGAGGTTCTAAAGAACGCCGACAAGAAGGCCGCCTATGACCGTTACGGTCACGCCGCGTTCGAAGGTGGCATGGGTGGTGGTGGTCAACGCCCCGGCGGATTCGGCGGCGGCGGCCAGGGTGATTTTTCATCCGCATTTTCTGATGTGTTTGACGATTTGTTCGGCGACTTTATGGGGCAGCGTGGCGGGGGCGGCGGACGTCGTGCCGCGCGCGGTGCTGACCTGCGGTATAACCTTGGTATCTCTCTCGAGGACGCCTTTACCGGTTTGCAAAAATCGATCAACGTGCCGACGTCGATAGCCTGCGATTCCTGTCATGGATCAGGCGCTGAGGGCGGTGCTGAACCCACGACCTGTCCGACTTGTTCGGGCATGGGCAAGGTGCGTGCACAGCAGGGTTTCTTTACCGTTGAACGTACATGCCCGACCTGTTCGGGCATGGGTCAAATCGTCAAAAATCCCTGTAAATCTTGTCGGGGTGCGGGCCGCGTTGAAAAAGAACGCGCGCTGTCCGTAAACATTCCGGCTGGTGTCGAAACGGGCACGCGTATTCGCCTTGCTGGCGAAGGCGAAGCTGGCATGCGGGGCGGGCCGTCAGGTGATCTGTACATCTTTATTGAAGTGCAAGATCATGAGCTATTTGAGCGTGACGGACCGAACCTTTTCTGTCGCGTACCCGTATCGATGAGCACAGCCGCCCTGGGTGGCAGCATCGAAGTACCAACCATTGATGGTGGTCGCGGACGCGTGCAAATCCCGTCAGGCAGCCAATCGGGCCGCCAAATGCGCTTGCGCAACAAGGGTATGCCCCCCCTGCGCGGCGGTGGTACAGGCGATATGATCATCGAACTGGCGGTCGAGACGCCAGTAAACCTGACCAGTCGCCAGAAAGAGCTGCTGCAAGAGTTTGAAAAGGAATCCGAGAACAACAATCCGGAATCCAGCAGCTTCTTTTCTTCGGTTAAATCCTTTTGGGAATCGATGAAAGGCTAACAAGTAGGTGGGGCGGTTGCCCCACCTTGGCTTGTCGTCAGGTTGATCGTTAATCTTAACGCTATCGTAACCACCCCTACCGGATGCTGCTGGTATGCGGAAAAACACTTCCTCTTTTGCTGATCCTTTGCTCCCGTTTCTCGGGGCTGAAGCCGTGCAGATGGCACCTGCTTTGGGCAAGCAGCCATCTTACATCGCCGATCATCGTCAACGGCTCCGGGCGCGCTTTATGCAAGGGGGGGCCGACGCCTTGCCAGACTACGAACTGCTAGAACTGGTCTTGTTTCGGGCCATTCCCCGTCGTGACGTAAAACCACTTGCCCGCGCTCTGATGGACCAATTCGGCGACTTTAACCGTGTTATCACCGCGACAGAGGCACGATTGCGCGATATTTCGGGCATCGGGGACGCTGTCATTGTCGAGCTAAAGTTACTCGAGGCAGCAGCGCATCGCATGGCCCGATCCAAAATCATGCAACAACACGTTGTATCCAGTTGGGATGCGCTTTTGGATTATTGCCATACGGTGATGGCCCATCGGGAAACTGAACAGTTCCGCGTTCTGTATCTTGACCGTAAGAATGTCATTATCGCAGATGAAGAACAGGGGAAAGGGACGGTCGACCATGTACCCGTTTACCCAAGGGAAGTTGCGAAGCGAGCGCTTGAGCTGAACGCCAGCGCTTTGATCTTGGTGCATAACCACCCATCGGGCGACCCTACACCATCACAGGCAGACATCGACATGACACAGCAGGTTCTGGCGGCGTGTCAGGCCCTTGGGATGACTTTGCACGACCATCTCATCATAGGAAAATCGACCGAGTTAAGCTTTCGGTCAGAAGGATATCTTTAGTTCTGCGCGTAGCCTGTTCGGATTTGTCGAATTTACGGGATGATCCGTGTCGGCTATCATCAAATCCATGACTATTTCGCCAACTCCCGAAGAAATGCTTCTTTCACAACGCGATGGGCTGCCAGACGCACTGCGCACCCTGATCGAAGAGTACCCCCGTGCAGGCTGGATTCAGAACTCCAACTATTCACAGCTCATCGCCTTTTGGTTGGATCGGCACCTGATGTTTCGTCGCTTGCTGGATCAGTTGGACAATGATGCCCAAGAAGCCCTCGACGGGCTTGAGCCCCCTGATCTCTATAAACGCAAACTGCAACGCTTTGGCGGGATGCTGATCAACGAACTTCACGGGCACCATCAGATCGAGGATGCGCAATATTTTCCCATAATGGCAAAACTTGATAAAGGTGTTGAGCGGGGTTTTGATATTTTGGATGCGGACCATCAAAGCTTGGATGGCATCCTGTCGAATCTGGCGACTAGCGCCAATGCCGTCTTGCAACACAGCGGAACATCCAACGGATTTATCGACGTGACAGCCGCCTTAAAGCGTCAACTTGATGCATTTCGCCCGATGCTGAATCGTCACCTTACGGACGAAGAAGAACTGGTTGTACCGGTTCTATTAAAATACGATCCACCGCAATTTCGGTAATTCGCTATCGCACCCAGACTTCGACTCGCCGATTGGCCTGACGTCCCCATGCGCTGTCATCGCAGGCCATTGGCATTGCTTCCCCAAAGGCATCAACGTCCAATACCACACGGTCAAGGTTGACGGTCACCGCCGCTGTTGTCACCGCCCGGCGCACAGCCTCGGCGCGGCGCAGGGCGATTTCTCGGTTGGCACGCGCGGCACCGTCGCCATCGCTGAAACCGACGAACAACAGACGACGCGTATCATATTGACCTACCTCTAGGGCGCGGGCCAATTGCTGTACGTTTGATCGCGATTGCGCGTCCAACCTGACCGATCCAGCCTCGAACCGAAAAGATGTAGACAGACGCGCCATCGGGGTCAGTGTCGCGGTCATGCGCTGCAGTTCTTCGAGAGTGGTTTCCGGACCTGCCACACTAATCGCGTTGGCAAAACGATTGCCCTGGTCGTCAATCGGAATTTCTTCGGGGGTCTGATCCACAAATCCAGCGCGACGGATCACAATTTGAGCAGTGGGACTTCGGGTGAACGACAAAAAATCTCGTGCCAATTGCGGCAATCGCCGCGCGGGAAAATAAAGAAACATGGGTGCCGTCAGCGGATAATCTTCGGTTTTGATTGTCCGGCGAGAGACATCCAAAGCAAATCCGCAACTTCCTGAAAGGGTTAGCACATCGGTATTGCGCCGCTCGGCGTAGCTGGTGATCCCCAAGGCAAAGGTGTCGCCCTCGACCGCATTCGCCAAATCAACTGGCAAGGCGTGGCGCTTTATGCGGGGTGTCAGTTTAAGGCCAGCGGGCCGCATAACCTGATCCGCAATCGCCTGAGCAAGACCGCTGCTTTCATCAGGCAGGTGCAAATCAATTGGGGCATCCGGCCCGCCGATCCTGTTCCAATTCGTGATCTTTCCTGCGAAGATCTCTGCCAAGGTGTTCGGAGAAATGAATTTGATGGGATTGGAAGGAGAAACGACCGGTACGACCGCATCAAGGGCCAACACGCGGCTGCGGTTTAGGCCCGTCATATCTCCCAGCCCTGCTTCTCGGGCCCGCTTACGCTCCTCCGGGCGCATTTCCCGAAGGGACATCACAATATCAGCTTCATCCGCCAAAAGATCGGCAAATCCTTCGTCGGTATTGCTGGCATGAAACATGAAGCGCCCAACGGTCTTGTTCGATTTTTCGTCTTCTAGAATATAGGTAAAGCGGTCGGCGTCCTCGTCTTGGCGCAATGTGCGGTAGCCACTGCGCGTTGCAAAGGCGTCGATCAAGGCAGGCATCAAGACTTGCCCCATCGTTGCAGACCCTGACAGTTGCAGCTCAGCAACAAAATTTTCAAGGTTTGGGCACCCCGGTCCGGAACATTGAACCCCAGACCCATCGACGGTCAATTCGCCATATTCAGTCTCGATACGATAGAATTCGCCATCGAACCCCAACAGCGTACCGCTAAGTTCAATTTTACCATCGCGCGATGTTAGCGCCACATCCTGTGCCGCTAAGTGTCCTGCCCCGCCAAATATGAAAAGTGCGGCGAAAACCGCCGCACGTATGGAAATGGGCATGTGACCTCAAACGCTGATTTAGTTGCTGGCAACTCTCAGGTCTGCGAACAGATTATTCAACACCAGAAAGCTCCCTACAGCGTCACAATCAGGTACTGACAGCGTTAATTCACGTGTCCGAATGCCTTTTCCGGAAACCAGCTCCAAAGATTGAGCTTCGATCTCTTGACCGCAGTTCGCTGCGTTCACTTCAGCTTCGACGCTCAGCCTGACACCACCGTTGCGTCCAAGGCTGTTGGCAGGGAATGTGTAGACTTCGGCAATCATTGACGTGGCGGCGCTTAGGTCGCCGTTCACCGTGATAAATCCGCCCTCACCCGTGATGGCAGACGCCATATCGCGTGGTTTTCCAGACCAGACATGGCCAGCTTCTCCATAACTGGCACCGAACTCAAGCGCATGAATTTCGAAACCCGCGTCGTCCTTCCATTGCAGAACGGTGCGATCAAAGTCGTCGATATCTTCAACTTTGGCTTGGGCAACGGCGCCGTCCCCGTTGCCAAACGCGAACACAAAAACAGCCGTTTCACTAAGGGCAGGAACATTGATGTTCAACCCACCGCTGGACGAAGTGGTTTGCGTAAAGATCATGCCATTGTGGTGGATCGTGATCCGCTCATTGGGCAGGCATGCTGCATCCAGCGTCAGGTTCACCATCGCCGCCGCCATGGGGCGGGCATCAACAGTGATATCACATGAGTCAGAAATTACTTGCGGCGCTGGTCCGATGGCTGGTGGCTCGATTTCGGATGCTGCGGCCAAAGTGACTTCCGTGTCGGGCGATGGAAAATTAACATCAAGGTGCTCGCCTTGCAGTTCAAAAGCTGCCGAAGTCAGCTCAATATCCTGCACTTCGAGGATTGAGCTTGCAGCATCCAAGGATTGCAGATCGCTTTCACGCTGTGCGACGTCTGACGCCGCGCCATACCGTTCAGTTGCCGCGTCAGAACTTTGCATTACAAAGCCTATGCCCAAGGCGCAGCCAAGAGTGCCTGCAGCGGTAAAGATTTCTTTGGTACGTGACATGTTCATGACCTTACTGGGAATGATTCCAGTAATATATCGAACAAAACCGCGTCGAAGCTAAGGCAAAGCAGAGGTATGAATCTGGCATTTTCTGGGCAAGGACAATCCCTAAACGTCAGCTATCGTAGTATCCCTGACCATACGCGGCATAGGAACCACCCTTGGCACCATACCCGTATCTCTTCATGCTTTTTCATCGATTTGGCCCAAGACAAACCCGGTGATGCGCTGATTTGAGTTGTGGAACATGCGCATTGATTCATCCAATAGCGGCTTGCTTGTGCTGTCCCATTTCACCGAGAAAAGGATCGCGTCAGCACATTCGGCGATGATGCGAGCGTCAGGGACGACCGATATCGGAGGCGTATCAATAATGATAAAGTCATACTGCTTGCGCATCTCGGCGATGAACATCTTGAACGTATCAGACGAAAAAATATCTGCCGCGTTTACGTTGGTCTTTTCGCCGGCCAATACATCCGCTTCAAAACCTTTGGGGCAGTGAATCGCGTCGGCGAAATCAACTTCTCGGTTCAGGACGGATGCGATGCCTGTTTTTGGCAGCGTCGGGAAATATTCGTTCAACGTGCGGCGTCTGATGTCGCCTTCGATCAGCAGAACGGATTTACCAAGGCCTGACAGGAACTTGGCCAAAGACAATGATACAGTTGTCTTGCCCTCTCCGGGGATCGAGGAAGTTGAGACAATCACCTGGGGTTTTTTGTCCAGATTTGACAGCATCAAAGATGTCCGGAGGTTTCGAATTGCCTCAGCCGCAGCCGAGGTTGGCTTGTCCGTGAGATATTGCAGGGTGTCCTGACGCTTACGCGTTGGAATAAGTGGAATCTGACCAAGGACAGTATACCCTGTGTGGGTTTCTAGGTCACTTGCCGTGCGGAATGTGCTCATCTTGAACTCGCGCAAAAGCACGAGACCTGAGCCAATCATGGCACCAAGGATCATCGCAAGCGCCACGATCTGCGATTTCTTGGGCGCACTTGGACCGCCCGGAACAACGGCGTTTGACAGAATGCGGCTGTCTGCTTTTTGAATACCTTCCTGGGCGGATGTCTCTTTCAACCGGGTCAGAAAATACTCGTACAAAAGGCGGGTTGCTTCGGATTCTCGGATCAATTGCTGAAGCGCAATCAGGTCTTGGCCTTGCTTTTCAAGCTGGCTGCCAAGCTACGCTTCCGAGAGACGCAGAGCAGCCAACTGTTGCTCAGAGCGCGTAATATTGGCTCGAACACGGTCCACAATTGTTTGGTACCGCAAGTCAAAGGTGTTTTGGTTTGCTTCCGATGACAGCCCGCGATTGGCAATACGGCTAAGGGTTGCGTCTTTTGCAATGCTCGGTTTCTCGTCAGAAGTCTCCGCCGTTTTCAACCCGTTAATGGTATTTTTGAGGCCCGCTTGGGAAATCTCGGCATTTGAAATCCGATCGCGAAGATCCTTGATTTGCCGTTCCAGCGCTTGCAGACCTTCGACCGAAACCAACTGCGTCTGAGCGGTAAAATCAGACACCTTCTTCTCTGCGGTTTCGAGCTGGATTTGCAGCTCGGAAACGCGATTGCTCAGCCACTCTGTCGCTTGCTCGGTGGCTTCGAATTTCACCTCGATCTGATTCAAAATGTAAATTTCGGCGAGCGTGTCAGCAATCTGTGCTGACTTGATTGGTGATTGGGTTTCGACCGAAACATTGAAAACCAAGCTTTGGCGAATATTGCTCACCGATACTTGGCTTTGCAGCCGGGCGGTGACGTTGTCGCGAATTCTGTTTTTCTTCAAAACTTCGCCCTGTGCAATCTCACCAAGATCGGCTGGGCGGACAGTCGATTTAATTGCTCCGATGGCGGAACCGACTAAAGACGGCTCTCTGGGTGTCGAGTTAAAGTAAGGATCTTGGATAAGATTCAGTCGTTCAACAAACTTTTGGGGCTAGGCCGCACAACTTCAAAACCCCGACCTCGGTGTTTACTTCGGTGCTGTCACCAGAAAAGCCGCCAGCAACTGACTGGAGGTCAACGATGTTGTCCTGTTTCGTTTGCAAAATGACGACAGCTGTAGAACGATACATAGGGACGGCGGCGGAATAAGTATAGTAAATCACCAAAACCATCGCGCCCGCAGTCACCAGCGCAACTATCTATTTCCCACGGCAAAGCGTTCTAACCAGGGCACCAATATTGATCATATCCTCTTCGGCTTCAAACCCACCCAGAGGTTTTTGCAATGTATTACCGTCGTTAGTAAATCAGTGGATCAATTTGGTGAATGATATCGGTTAACGAATCAACTTGAACCAAGGTTCACTTCTACCAAATTCCGTGTGCCACTACTGTAGTTTTCTGAGTGTCCGACCAAAACTTGGTTCACTCTGAAAGATTTGACGGAATACTAATGGGTTACTCGGCAAATTCACCACAAAGTTGACTGCTGCGCACGAGTTCGCTTGAGCTCCAACTCGCCTTTTACTTTAAACCATCTTTAGCAATGAATTCCGCCAGCTTTAAGATCAACTGCCCGCGTGCTGTGGCAATTCCCGCAGGGCCACTTTTTGGGTCAAATGTAACACTCTGGTCGAACAGGCCAGACCGCTCACGACCGCCACCTGTCACTGCCACGAAATATTGCCCTGTCGCACGGAACTGGCCAGCGTCGGTTGCCAAAAGCTCGGCAAAGCGCAACTCAAGGCGCGCGTCCGGATAGGCCTCAAAGGGCCACGGTTCAGATGCAATCCGACGGTTGGTCAAACGGGACAGGCTCTCGCTGATCTCAAGCGCGATGGCCCGTTCTGGAGAGTCAGCCCACAGGGTACCGGATGAGCTAACCAACGTTCCATTACCTTTGCGAATATGTATTTCATCAGCTGCCGCATAGCTCGGCAAGGAAACATCACGAACCTCGACGGATCCGAATGCGATGCGTACCGTTTCTGTCACCGGTGGTATGGTAACGGCATAGCGGTCCGCAGACCCGCAGGCAGCCAAGGCCAAGACAAGGCCTAGTGTTGCGATACTTTTTACAGCGTTCATGTTCTACCGTCCCAGCAATAGCGAATTTGGATTACGTTCAATGGTCCGCGCCAAGGATGCAAGCGCATCGGCAGCTTTTTGGATATCGCGCAGCGTTTCTTGTGCGGTTCGGCTGATCTGTTCGCCCTGATCATAGCCTTGAATTGTGCGGCTTGCCTGATTGAACAGCGACGACAGCCGTTCAACGACCTGCGGCAGATCTTTTGCCGAAACAGCAATATTGTCGGCCGCGTTTCGGGCAGATGCCAAGGTCTGGTTGACGTTCTCAACGGCACCACCCTCGCGCAATTCTTGCAAGGTATAGTTCAGCTCGTCCAATGCGTTTTTCAGCGATCCGGGCAAGGCAACGGCGTCGGGTGTCCCGATGACCGCGTCTGCCGAACGGGTCAATGCCGCCAGTTCATCCACCAATTGTTGGAGCTCGATTTCGCTGGCTTTGGCCGCGACCGCCTGCATCTCTGCAATCAGCTCAGGCACACCTTCGGTAGATGTTGAAAATGCATCGGCCGCGCCTGATACCGCGTCCACGGCATCCAGGACGCGCTTTGCCATTTGCTCTTGCTCAAGCGTAGCAACAAGCGTTTCCACACGCGACAGCGTCGCGTTCAAGGACACCGGGATATTTTTGACGGAATCAGATGCAACCAAGCCGGTGACTTCGTTGATTAGCGTTCTTACATCTTTGGGTGTCTGTTGCAGTTCGTCGCTGCCGATAAAGGCCTGCGCCGAATTCATCAGGCCAATTGCACTGTTAAGCAGTTCTTCAATCGGCAAATTGTTGATGCGGGTGAATACACCCTCGACCGTTGCGGCGGCATCGGATGTTTCGTTCTTTGTGGTTGGCATGACAGGCAGACCATCAACGGACGCAACAAGCCGTGCGGTTGGCGCGTCTTCGACGATGACAAGTTCGACCTTCAGACCGCCCGTCAACAAGCTTGCCGAAGCAAGGCGTGCACGCAGGCCGTTCGCAACGCGGTCTTGTAAGAACTCAAGCGCGCTTTCCGCAGAAACGTCACCCGGCAAGCCAAGGCGTGCAGGCTGGATTGAAAGGGTCACGTTCAACCGCACGCGGCTGTCACCAAACTGGTTATAATCCACGATGCCTGACAGCGCTTGGACCTCACCAATGTTCAGACCGCTCAGCTCAACCACTGCGCCAACAGCAAGGCCCGAAACGTTCTCGTCAAAAATTACACTAAGTTCGAGCGGCTCAACGGCGGAAGAGTTGAACACCGCACTGCGGGCTTCCTCTTTGCTTGGGAATATCTCGAATACGGTTCCGTCCTGCACGCGATCACCGCCCGAGATGAATGTGTCAAAGGTGACACCACCACCGATCAGCGTCGCGATTGATTCAAAATCAACCTCGGCACCGCTTGGCCCGATAGATACACTAAAGCCAGAGCTATCCCAGAAGCGGGTCGACGTGTTCACCAAATTGCGATGTTCTTCGTAGATCAACGCCTCAACAATCGCGAAATTTCCGCGCGGTGCGATCTCGGCCTTGCCAAGCCGGCCCACTTCGATGCCGCGGTACAAAATCGGCGCATTGTCGGTCAGTTGACCATTGCCAACCGTGCGAAACGCAATCTGCAAACCGGATTGCCCGGCACGGATTAAAGGGGCAGAGTCAGCGCCGGAAAAGCGATTGGCAAAAGTGCCAATCTCGTCATTCCAGGACCCTTCGATGTAAACACCACTTAAAACGGTGCTAAGCCCCGTGATCCCTTGGGCGGAAACCTCGGGCTGGATGATCCAAAATGCGGCGCTGTTGTCGATATAAGGTGCGACATCCTTGTCGACGCGGATCGTGGCGACGACTTTGCCCAATCCCGCCGAGAACCCGACTTCTTCAACGCGGCCCACGGTCACATCGCGGTACCGCAATTCGGTTTCACCGGCTTTGATGCCTGCACCCTTTTCGAACTCCACATAAATTTGAGGGCCGCGCGCATTATAGCTGTTCCATGCGACACCCAACGCAATCAAAAGCGCCAGAAATGGGATGATCCAAACAATGGAGGCACCGCTTAGAAATATCTTGCGCGCAGACTTAATCGGCACGTCAGGTGGTGTATCAGTCATCTTAAGCGGAATCCCCATCCCTTGCTTGACCATCCCAAATCATACGGGAGTCGAAAGCCTGCGCCGAAAGCATAGTAAAAATCACGGAAAGTGCAAAAAACATGCTTGCTGGTCCGGGATTGATTGTGGCTAGTGACTTGAGTTGCACGAGCGACGACAAAATCGCAACCACAAATATGTCGATCATCGACCAGCGGCCAATGTATTCGACGATTTCGTACATAAAGTGCCGCGAATTATTAGACGCTGTCTTGCGACTTTCAACACTGATCGCCAAGAACGCGATGGCCCAGAATTTAGCCAGTGGAATGGCGACCGAAGCAAGCAGGATGATAAAAGCGATACCGTATGCACCGTGGTGCGCCAGTTCAACAGCACCCCCGACAATCGTGCTTTCATCTGTTTGAAACAGGGTCTTAGTTTTTAGCATTGGATAGGCGTTTGCAGGGATGTAGCACATCAAACCCATGAGCCAGAATGCCCATACCCTTTGCAAACTGCCAAAATCGCGGGAAACCAACTTGTGCCCACACCGGCCACAGACCGGCGTGCCCATAGGCCAAGCACGTGAGCAACGTCTACAGGCCACTAGACCCATTTCACGCGCGCTTAGGATTTTTTTGGATGTTCCAGAGAATTCCATACCGACCATCTACAAATGAATCTTTCCTGCGCCACAACAAGCACAACCAAACCGCCAAACATCCAGAACGCAGGACCGAACCCGACGGTCGCCAGATCTGCGATCTTAACCAACGCAACAGCGCAACCCAGTGCAAAGATTTCGGCCATCGACCAAGGAAGCAATGCATCTGACAGACGAAAGGCTCGCATAGAATATCGTGCCGGGGGTAAATCCAGCACGATTGGCACCAACACATAAAGCGTTATCACCACCCGCAGCAGGGGCACAATCAGGATCAACGCAGCTGTCGCCAACGCCAGCAGCAACAAGGGCCCGCTTGAGAACGCGAGCGCAGCATCTATGAGCGAGACCGAATTCTTATTGCCTGCCGCGTCAATGTCGAGAAACGGAAAAAACGCAGCACCAATCATCAGAACGAACGTCGCCATAGAGATTGCAATAATCTTCAGCCCCGCCTTATGCCTTGGCGCAATCAAAACCGTATGACACCGCTCGCAGACCGCCTTTTCCCCCATTTTCGGGATTTTCAGGCGATACACGGCATCGCATTGCGAACAGACGAGAAGGTCTGCCAGCGGAACGGGTGTCTCATGGTTTACCAAATCCTTCATGCCCTGCTTATACAGGGTATTTTTTGGTTTGGTATACGGAACCTCACACATTCTGGTTAGAGAACTGCCGCGCATTGCCGGTATCCCTAGCGCTTTGCCTGGAACGAAGCGGTAGCAAGTGTGTTGATATGTCGAACTGAACAAAGAGAGTAAAAGGAGAGTATCGATGACACAGATTTCAAATGCAAAAATCCTGATCCTTTCAACGAACGGGTTTGAACAGTCCGAACTTGAACGCCCCTAGAACTATTTGAAAGCTAAGGGGGCGACGGTTCACGTCGCGACGCCTGATGGCGAAGATATTAAAGGGTGGGATCAAAAGGATTGGGGCAAAACAGTAACCGCTGACAAAGCTATGGCCGAAGTCAATGTTGCTGACTAAGACGCCATTGTTCTGCCCGGTGGCCAAATGAATCCAGACATTCTTCGTGCCAATAAGGATGCCGTCGCACTGATCAGCAATTTTGCCGATGCGGGTAAGACCGTTGCCGCCATTTGCCATGCGCCATCGTTGTTGATCGAGGCAGGAATTATCGAAGGACGCAAGGCCACCTCATATAACTCGATCACAACCGATTTGAGAAACGCGGGCGCGCATTTCGAAGACAGCGAAGTTGTCGTCGATCAAGGGATCATCACCAGCCGCTCACCCGAAGATCTGGACGCGTTCAATGCGAAGATCGTTGAAGAGGTTGAAGAAGGGAAACATGACCGCGGCGCGGCCTAAAGGCAGCCCGTACTTCATAAGAAAGGCAGGGTTAACACCCTGTATTTCTCAATTCCTAACTAGGCTAACGCCTGATCGATACTTTTTCCCAGTTTCTCGACCAGCTCGTCAATTTGGGCATCCGTTATAATGAAAGGCGGTGCCAAGAGAACGTGATCACCGATTTTCCCGTCTATCGTCCCCGACATCGGATAACAGATTAAGCCGTTTTCAAACGCGTGCTTCTTGATCTTTGCGGCGATCCCTTTTGATGGATCAAACGGAGCCTTTGTTTCGCGATCCGACACCATCTCGACACCCATAAAGAGCCCACGGCCACGGATGTCGCCGACATTCGGGTGCTGCCCCAAGGCCGCGTTCAAAGCCGTACGAAGCTTGTCACCCTGACGTTGAACATTTGTCAGCAAATCGCGGCCTAGCACGGCAGAAACCACCGCAACACCGGCAGCCGCCGCCGTTGGATGGCCCACATAGGTATGCCCGTGCTGGAAGAAGCCTGTGCCATCCTGAATGGTTTGGTAAATATGCGCCGTGCACAACATCGCCCCGATGGGTTGATACCCGCCGCCCAGCCCCTTGGCGATGCAAAGGATATCGGGGACCACGTCCTCTTGCGAACAAGCAAACAATGCGCCAGTGCGCCCCATGCCGCACATGACTTCGTCAAGGATCAGCAAGACGCCGTATTGATCGCAAATCTCGCGGATGCGTTTGAAATAGCCTGGTGCCGCAGTCAACGCCCCCGATGTGGCCCCAACCACGGGTTCCGCAATAAACGCCATGACGGTTTCGGGACCGACACGCAGCAATTCTTTTTCAAGCAAATTAGCGGCGCGGATTCCATATTCTTCTGGCGTCTCGTTGTCGTGCGTTAGCCGGTATTCATAACACGGATCAATGTGGCTGATATCCAGCAGCAGCGGCGCAAATTGTGCGCGGCGCCATTCGTTTCCTCCGGCTGACAACGCACCAATGGTATTGCCGTGATAGCTTTGCTTGCGGGCGATGATGCGGCCGCGTTCAGGCTGGCCACGTTCAACATGATATTGGCGGGCCAGCTTCAGCGCCGCCTCGACAGCCTCTGACCCGCCAGACACCAGATAGACCCGATCCAGATCGCCGGGGGCGTGCTCGATCAGTAAATCGGCAAGGGTTTCGGCAGGTTCAGATGTAAAGAACCCCGTGTGCGCATAGGCCAAGCTGTCTAACTGCGCCTTGATGGCGTCAATGACTTCTTGGTCACCGTGTCCAAGGCAGGACACTGCCGCGCCACCTGATGCATCCAAGTATTGCTTGCCGCCGGCGTCAGTCAGATAACAACCCTTCCCGCTGACGGCGACGGGCGGAAGGTTACGGGTGTGGCGTGGAAAAATATGAGACATGGATTAATCCTTGGCTAATGTTTCAGGCAGCACCGGGCAGCAGCACATTGCGCGACCCTTCCTCAAAGTTATTGATGGTTTGAGACCAGACCGTTCCAGGCCAACGCAGTTCCATCTGGCGTTTTCGGGGCCGGTAAACGGCTGTGTAAAGTGTCCCAAATCCGGCGTTAAAGGCATGGGAATACAATGGCGGCTTTAAAAATGTCCCGATGAACTTTTCTTCGGGGTCTCGATGGAATCGTAACCGTTGCAGCAGATAACGCTCCCGTTCGACCGTCGCAGTGAAACGCGCGTGGCTGATCCATTCTACGGTTTCTTGGTGGTTCGTCGCCACCGCGGCATTGGTAATCAGCGTCTCGCGATCCGGGGCCATGAATGCCGTCAGATACTTTCGTTTGCGGTCCAGCACGGTGACATTATAGCTCATGTGCGTTGGCACACGCGCCAGTACTTCGCCTGCTTGTTCCGTGTTTTCACAAGTTTGCAAGACATACCGCAGGATCAATGGCACTCCAAATCCCACACCCACAACGCGCCTGCCCCCAAAAGTCAGCGAGATCGACAAACCGGCCTCATTCACGCCGTCAACCAGCCCGAACAGCCCGTCCGATGTGCCCATCACTTTTCGGCCCTGCCATCCTGTATGTAATACCAAGCTGTCAAAGGCGTTTGTGTTGTAGTCGTAGTTGCGGACCAATACCGGCTCTTTGCCACCCCAGACAGCCTGGCTGCATCCCGAAAGATATGGGGGCGGACAATAGAAGCTTAGGAATCGCGCCGCCAAATCGCCGCCGCCTGCCTGCTCGCATAGCTCCTCGTACAGGGGGATCATCTCGGGCATATGTGTTTTTAGCGCGCGCCTGCATTCCGCATAGGTGGGGCGCACGGATTCGCCCTCCTTCAGCCACCATTTACGGTAGTGAGGCCAATATTCGGCGAAAAGCCCGGCCCATTTCGGACCGGGCGTTTCTTCTGATATAGCACGCCAAAGCATGTGCTGGCCTCTCGAACCTTAGAGGATTTTAAAAGCCGGGTCTGAAAACGCTGGGCCTGCCTCTGCCACTGGCAAAGGACGGCCATGAACAGACTGCTTGATGCCGTGGATCCACTTTTTTGCGCGCTCATTCAACTGGAATGATTTGGTCATCGACCGGCCGCGGGTCACAAGAATGCCAATGTCGGCCCCTTCGTAACGATAATCACCAGGCCGGAGGATGCGCAAAAAGAACGCCTCGTTCTCGGATTCGACCGCACGACGGTGATAGTCAAACCGGTCAAACACCACACGGCCATCTTCGAGCATCTTGTAGATTCCGGTTTCAGGCGCATCGCTGCAGATATCAACACTGTCTTCGGTGTGTTTGATAACCATCTGCGACCAGCTGTCGATCATATCTGGGTTGGCCCAACGGTTGTTCAGCTCTGTCGTGTCTAAATTGAACTTCTTTTTCGAAAATTCAAGGAGGTGGAACAGGAATAGCGGAGCATCCGCATGCGCAAAGGCCGCGTGGTTGGTCATCGAAGACGCGCCTGTGATGCGCGGGTTCAATTCGCCCAGCCAAAGATCACCAGTCTTTTTGTCGATCAAAAAGTCGAGCTCAAAGTAGCCCCGATAGCCTTCTTTGCGCAGTTGTTCACCGAATTTAAATGTCAGTTCACGGGCCTTTTGACGAACCTTAGGCGGGAACGCCGTGGAAAGGATTTCGTTACCACACCAGCCGCCACGATAGGGCGTAAGATCCTTGAAACCGACCAGTTCGGTCATCAACGGGCCAACGATAGTGCCTTCTTTGGTGGCACATGCCTCGATCGCGGAACCGCGGCAATCGATCCGTTTCATGATCTTGATCTCGCCCTCGCCGACGATTTCGGATTCATGACGGCGGAAGTCGGCTTCGGATTTGATAAAGAACGTGGTGTGCCCGCTATCGCCAAAGGCAGATTGCAGCACCAGATCATGCCCTATACCGGCCTTTTCGCAGGTTTTCTTGAGGTCTTCGTAGTCTTTAACCTCGGCCAATACGTTCGGCACAGACGGCACGCCCGCCTTGTTGCCGATGCGAACGGTTTCGATCTTGTTGTCCATCTTGGTGCGCAGCTTGGCCTTGGGGAACCAGACATCGGCACCCAGTTCCTTTGACAGGCGTTCGGTTTCTTCGTCGAACATCAGGAACACAAACTTTGGCTTGCCGCCGCGACGCTTGATAAAGTCGATGACTTCTTTGTGCTGCAACAGATAGTTGTTGATATCTTCGATGCTTTGGAATTCTGCGTGCGGCTGTTCGGACGGACAGAACACGTTCGGGTGCTTGCCGCCGTAGCAGTCAATGTAGCAGATGTATTTAAAGTTCTTCACCCATTCATCTAGGCCCAACAGGTTAAAGTTGGTCGCCGAGATAAAATAAACAGGGTCTTCGTTTCGGTGAAAGAACCTGCGGATTTCCGAGATATTCTTTAGAACAGTCGTGGTCATAGGGTTGGGTCCTTTTCTTATTCAGGTGAAGACGAAAGATTTTTCTTCCGCACGCGTTTTAGCGCTGCTTCGGTAAAGACGCGCAGCCCCAGATCGGGGCGGTAGCCGTGGATTTCGCTGACATCCAAAGCGCGCATGAACGACAGAATTTCTTGGCTGACGACCTGTCCGGGAACAAGGATCGGAAAGCCGGGCGGATAGGGGATGATAAAGCTGGCCGAGACGACCGTTTTACCAGCATCCATGGCCTCGCGCAGGGTGCCATTCAGGTCCAGATAGTCAGTGTTCTTTTCATCATAAGCAAGGAAGAACGCGGTTCGAATATCCCCCTCCGACGTCACGCTATCGGTGCGAAATGCATCGTGAAAGCGACTGAAGTCGGGCAAAGGCGGATAGTTTTCCATCAGGTTCGATACGCGATTATCAAACGAGCGGCGTTCCATCTTGCTGGCGTCATCCAGCAGATCATCCAGCGATTTGGCGATCTCTACCAGCACTTCGATCAGATAGGCAACGCTTGAGCGTGTGGTGCCGATGTTGGTCATAAACAGAACGGTGTTGCGCGATGTCTTGTTGATCTGGATGCCGTACTTGTCCATCAGGATATCGGTCTTGAACGTGTCGCCGTCCCAGCCCGTGCCGCCGACCAACAACGTGACGCGGCTGGCATCTAGAACGAACTGGTCTTTCTCCCAGCAGTCCCACATGTCTGTCCAGCCCTGTTGTTGATCGTAATAACTGGTGACACCGCTTTCGCGATATTCTTCAGGTATCATATCACCGGCGGTCAGCACCTTAAAATACTTGCTGAGCAAAGGGTGGTCGGCGATTGCGCGACGCATCGAAAGGGCCGCTTCGATCTGGCGCTGGACAAATTCAAAGCCTTCCAGTTCGACCTGACGCCGCCCCACATCCAAAGACGCGATGATCTGATAGTTCGGAGAGGTCGACGTGTGGGTCATATAGGCTTCGTGGAACGACTGTTCCACCTCGCCCTTGAAGTCCTGATCGTTGACGTGAATCATCGACCCCTGCCGTAGAGATGTCAGCGTTTTGTGAGTTGATTGCGTCGTATAGACCCGTACCCGTGATTTTGGGGGCGGGATCAACCGTGTGTTCAACAGGGTTTCATCATCCGCATCTTTCAGTTTGGCCTGTTGTTCTTCATAGGCTTCGGCGTGCTTGGCTGACTTGAACTTTTCGCGCAGGGTGTTGGCGGCGTTCATGCCGGTCCGCTGGCGATAGGTCGGGTTGAAACGGGCAAAGGCGAACCAGGCTTCGTCCCATAGGAAAATCAGGTCGGGCTTGATCGCCAGACATTCTTCCATGACGCGCTCAACGTTATAAACCAAACCGTCAAAAGTACAGTTGGTCAGCAATAACATGCGCACCTGATCCAACTTGCCTGCGGCCTTTAGCGCCAGCAACTGATGCTTGATCTCGCGCAATGGCACGGCACCGTACATCGAATATTCGTTCAGCGGATAGCTGTCGAGGTAGCAGACCTGCGCACCCGCAAGTACCATCCCATAGTGATGGGATTTGTGGCAATCACGGTCGACCAAGACAATGTCACCGGGGCGCACCAACGCCTGAACGACGATCTTGTTACACGTGGACGTGCCGTTGGTGGCAAAGAACGTCTGCTTTGAACCGAACGCCCGCGACGCCAGTTCTTGCGCCTCTTTGATGGGGCCATGGGGTTCCAGCAGACTGTCCAAGCCCCCCGACGTGGCAGAGGTTTCCGCAAGGAAGATATTCGGGCCGTAAAACGCGCCCATATCCTGAATCCAATGCGACCGGGTGATTGATTTGCCGCGACTAATCGGCATGGCGTGGAAAACACCGGTGGGCTGTTTGGAATATTCGACAAGCGCCGTAAAAAACGGCGATTTATTGCGAGCCTGTACACCGCGCAAGATGTTCAGGTGCAATTCCATAAAGTCTTCTTGGTTATAGAAAACGCGCCGACAAATCCCGAGATCAAGGCCAGCGATATCTTCGACTGACCTTTCGGTCACCAGATAGGCGTCCAGTTCGGGGCGCACCTTGGCAATCATACGGCACAGTTCGGGGCCATAGTTTTCCGGCTCTAGCTTGTCGATCTCGTCCTGTCCGCCGGCACGGGCCAGATACCGGGTCAAAATACGTTCATCCATCTTGGACTTCAGCGTCAAACCAGGGCGGACGACGATCGCTTGGATGTTGTGGTTGAACAGAACAGCAATCAGCGCATCTTCGATTGATTTCACGACAACCGCTTCATAATGAAACGGGTCTTCGACGCGGCGCATCCGGCTTACATTTGATTTCAGCCAGCGTTCTTGCTGTTCGCTCACGTCGTCGACGATCAGCACCTCGAAATACGGCTTGGTCAGCGCGCGTGCTTCGGGCGAAAGCATTGCTTCGTCGTCATGTTCTTCGTGGTCGATACTGTCGCGTTCCAGTGGGATTGACCGTCGCCGGTAAGCTCCTGTCGTCAACGCGCGGGTGATGCGGTTTACGGCAAATGACAGATCATCAAAGCTGTTGTGGTTCAACATTCGTTGCAGATGTTCGAACGCGGGCATGCCCGGAAATGCCCAATAGCATTCAACCATAGCCAGTGATCCGAACAGCTCTTGGCAATTTTTCCGCAGCTTTTCGATTTCTGTCGGCTTTGGCCCACGGGACAGCGCCATAGCGGATTCGCGCAGCGCGCTCCACCGGTCTGAACGCAACTGAATTGCCGACGAATAGTCGTTCATAGAATGCATCAATCGTACTCCGCTATGGGCGTCTGGCTGCTGCATTCATGACCCGACCAAAGGCTGGTCGGGTCAGAAAGTGGGCAACTTAGCCGCTGGATGTTTCCCCGCTGTCGGCATGTGCGCCGTGCTTTACGGGTGGGTTAGGTGTCGCTGCAGCTGGAACTGCAGGGGCATGTGCTTGAGCTGGAGCGGTCGCTGTTCCGGCAGTTGGATTTGGCAAAGGCTCCGGCGCAAATTCTGGTTGAACTGGCGCAAAACCGGGCATCGCTTCTTGGCCCTTGTAAACTGGCGCATCTGGGATCCGTTGCGCAGGCACATCAACATGCAGACCTGCACGGGTGCCTTGATGGGGTATTTCAAGCGGACCAAGCGTGTTCAAATATGCATCTGTCCCGCTGGTGCGATCATAAATCGAGAAATCGGTCGAACGGTCGCGGAAGGATTTCAGAACCTGACCCAGACCTTTCATGCCGGTTTCGCGTTGGCGACGGACCATCGACAGGTCGACCTCGATCGGGAACATGTCTTCTTGACCTGCGGATTGATGCAAAACCATCGACGTCGGATCAACGACCAGCGATTTGCCAACGCCGCCGGCGCCTAGGCCGTTCACCGCAAAGACATAGCATTGAAATTGCGCTGCAGTCGCGCGGGCGATTGCCAGCTCGGCATCGCGGTCGGTTGTGCCAGTCAGAACAGGCGTCAGCAGAACTTCGACGCCTTGGCTGGTCAGCTGACGCGTGGTTTCTGGGAACCACATGTCATAACAGATCGACAGGCCGAAACGGCCAACTTCAGGCACGTCGAATACGCAGAACTCAGTGCCAGCTGCGATACCGGACTCGTAAGGCCGGAAAGGGAACATCTTGGCATAGCGGCGAATGATCTCGCCTTCGGGGTTGATGACAACTGCGGTGTTGTAAACGCGACCATCTTCGGGGTTTTTCAGAAACATCGATCCGGGGATCAGCCAGACGCGATGCTTGCGCGCGGCGGCTTGAAACTGTTCAAGCGTTTCATTTTCCTGTGGCAGGGCAAATCGATCCAGCGGGCCAAATGGGGCCAGTTCTGAAAACAGAACCATCTGTGTCCAAGGGAAACGCGCCATTAGGATATCAAGTCGCTGGATCATACCCGCGACGTTGGATTCCAAGGCGTTGACGTACATTTGTACGCCGGCAATTGCAAAAGGTGTCATAAATGGTCACTCCGTCCAAAGAGGCTTGTCTGGCGGAAAACATCCCCGCCAGAAGCCCGAGTTGAACCGTCCATATCCCGTCTGTTCAGGATATTAAACAGGTGACGTACTGGTATGTTCAGCGCCCCATGCATGGCTTGTATGCGTAACGTGCACATTTTTCGCTTAAACCTTGGCGGTCTTGCGGATGCCGCGCGCATTGCGGCCCCTTTGCAGCATCACAACAAGCGCAAGTAACAAAAGTGCAGGTATAAACATAAAATATTTGCTCGGTGTGGACACCGGCTTGAGAACGCGCAGAACCTCTTGATCCCAGTCCAGACCCGCCGATGATGCAGGTGAATCGTAAAGCACGTCGTCGATGATCATCTTGTCACCATCCATGCGTGTTACGATACCAGCTGCTTCCAGCTTCTCCTCGCCCGTGGTGCCTGCGCTGATCGGCAAAAGCGCCACGAATTCAATTGGATCACCCAAATCACCGACACCGGAAACCCGCAGGCGCAAGTCTTGGCCAATGGGTGTATCAGCTGCGGCTTGAACAATCTCTGCCGGAGCTTCCTCAAGATACGGCGGGAATACCATGTCCATCCAGAAACCCGGACGGAACAGCGTAAATGCGATCAAAAGCAGGGCTATCGTTTCGTAGAACCGGTTTTTTGCCAAGAACCAGCCTTGGGTCGCCGCCGCAAACAGCAGCATCGCAAAGGTTGCGACGACGAAGACGAATATACCCTGAACCATGGTCACGTTTATCAACAGCAGTTCGGTGTTGAAGATGAACAGGAAAGGCAGCGCCGCGGTACGCAACGAATAGAAGAATGCGACCACACCGGTCTTAATTGGGTCACCGCCGGATACAGCGGCAGCCGCAAAGCTGGCCAGACCCACCGGCGGTGTCACATCGGCCATGATTCCAAAGTAAAACACGAAAAGGTGTACAGCGATAAGCGGCACGATCAGACCGTTTTGCTGGCCCAGTGTCACGATGACGGGGGCAAGTAGTGCGGACACAACGATGTAATTCGCCGTGGTCGGTAAACCCATGCCAAGGATTAGCGACAGGATCGCGGTCAGGAACAGGATCGCCAGAATGTTACCACCCGACAGAACTTCGACCACATCGGCCAAGGCAGACCCAACACCGGTTTGGCTTACCACACCAACGATGATACCTGCCGTCGCAGTAGCAATGCCGATACCGATCATGTTCCGCGCGCCAACGATCAAGCCGTCGATCAAGTCTTTCAGACCCTCAACTACGTCATTGGCAAACTGGCTTTCGCCACGGAAGATTGCCATCAGCGGACGCTGGGTGACCAAGATGAACACCATATAGGTCGTCGCCCAAAAGGCAGACAGGCCGGGCGAAAGACGATCAACCATCAGTGCCCAAACCAGCACGACAATCGGCAGGATAAAGTGAAGACCGGACCGTACAGTCGGGCCAGGCATTGGCAAACGTGTGACGGGAGCTTCCGGGTCGTCCAGTTTCAGCGGTTCTTCTTTTGAACCGACATAAAGCAGGGCAGCGTAGACGGCTGTAAGCGCACCAAAGATGATGTAACCGGCGCTGTTCGGGAATGCTGGGCGCAGCCAGCCCATGCCATAGTAGACGGCAAAGCTAAGCGCACAGATGCAAGCCACGATAAACGCAGAAACGAGCAGCCGTTGCAGGATGGGCTTGGGCGTGTAGGGGCGTTCGAGACCAACCATACCAGCCTTCAATGCCTCCAGATGTACGATATACACCAGCGCGATATAGGAAATTACGGCTGGCAGAAACGCGTGTTTGACCACGTCGAAATAGGGGATGCCGACATATTCAACCATCAAGAAGGCCGCAGCGCCCATAACAGGCGGCATGATCTGACCGTTCACCGAAGAAGCAACCTCGACCGCGCCCGCCTTTTCAGAACTGAACCCGACCTTTTTCATCAATGGAATGGTGAACGTGCCCGTTGTAACCACGTTCGCGATTGAAGAACCCGAGATGAGGCCCGTCATAGCCGAAGAGACAACTGCGGCCTTCGCAGGTCCACCCTTCATGTGACCCATCAGGCTGAATGCCACTTGGATAAAGTAGTTGCCCGCACCGGCCTTATCCAGCAGGGCACCAAACAGGACGAACAAGAAAACAAACGATGTTGAAACGCCAAGCGCGATGCCGAACACACCTTCGGTGGTGATCCATTGGTGATTTACGACCTCGGACAGGCTGTTGCCTTTGTGTGCAATGATGTCGGGCATGACCGGACCAAGCACGTTGTAGATCAGGAACGTGGATGCCACGATCATAAGGGCGGGGCCAAGCGCGCGGCGTGTTGCCTCAAGCAGGATCATGATGCCGATAACGAAAACAACGGTATCTTGCATGTTTGGCGCACCAACACGGCCAGAAATTTCACGATAATAGATGAAAAGGTATAGGCCAGAGGCAGCGCCGACGATGGCCAAAAGCCATTCCCAAACCGGAATGCGGTCTTTGGGGGATCCCAAAACAACAGTGGCAACAACCGCGATGGCGACCAGGGGAATCCACCATGTCGGTGTGCCGTCTTTGGCACCGACCATAAACAGATAGGCCAGCATAATAGGAACCGCGACGCCAAGCCCCAGTTGCACTTTAGTGCGGGCGGCAGGGAATGCGGTGATGCCTAGGAAAATAGCGAAAGCAAGATGGATCGAACGGGTTTCAGTGTCGTTGAAAACACCCCAACCAACAATAAACGGAACGGGCGATGCGATCCACAGCTGGAACAACGACCAAGCAAGTGCGGTCAAGGCAAGGAAGATACCAACGCCCCCTGTTGCAGAACGGCCACCAGTGTCTGAGGAAGCGACCAGTTCGTCCAGATCAGCTTGGCTTAGGCCACCTCGTCCGGCGGCTTCGGCTTCGACGGCAGCGGCTTGCTGTTGCTCATTGTTTGACATGTTTCGTCCCCTTGGCGGCCCCGTCTTAGGACAGGTGCATTTTTATTATCGTTGCGTAGATTGACTGTCGTATAGGACCAGAAGCGGGGCGCACCCGCTTCTGGTGGTTTTAGAGGGTGTGGATTACTCCATCCAACCACGCTCTTTGTAGTACTTCACAGCACCGTCATGCAGAGGTGCGGAAAGACCATCTTTGATCATCTCTTCTTCCTTGAGGTTCTCAAACGCGGGGTGCAGCTTTTTGAAGCGGTCAAAGTTGTCGAAAACAGCTTTTACGACTTCGTACACAACATCATCGTCAACATCAGAAGACGTAACGAAAGTGGCTTTGACACCAAAGGTTTTCACTTCGCTGTCCGTGCCTTTGTACATGCCGCCGGGAATGGATGCATAAGCATAGAACGGGTTCTCAGCGACGAGTTTGTCGATAGCTTCGCCCTGAACCGGGACCAGTTTCGCGTCAACTGTGGAGACCGCTTCCTGAATTGATCCGTTCGGGTGGCCAACAGTATAGATGATCGCGTCGACCTTGTTGTCGCCCAATGCAGCTGCCTGCTCGGCTGGCTTCAGTTGGGAGGCGAGCGCGAAATCATCCATCGTCCAACCTTTGGCGGCCAGAACGACTTCCATTGTGGCCAGCTGACCGGATCCGGGGTTACCCACGTTGACGCGCTTGCCCTTGAGGTCATCAAAGCTTTCGATGCCCGCATCGGCGCGAGCAATCACGGTGAAGGGTTCAGAGTGTACAGAGAAAACTGCGCGCTCTTTGTCGAACTTGTCACCTTCGAACTGCGAGGAACCGTTATAGGCGTGGAACTGCCAGTCGGACTGGGCGACACCCATGTCCATATCGCCCGCCTTGATGGCGTTGATGTTGGCGATGGAACCACCGGTTGAAGGTGCCGTACATTTCAGACCGGTTGTGGCGCTGTCACGGTTAACCAAGCGACAGATCGACTGACCTACAACAAAGTAGACGCCCGTTTGACCGCCTGTACCGATGGTAATGAATTTTTCTTGTGCTGTCGCAGCTGTACCCGCGACAAGCGCGGACGCGATAGCGATGGACTTTAAAATCGTCATTTGAAGTCTCCCAACTTTTTCCCAGATCCCCCGTCATTTGGCGCGGGGCATCATTGATAGTTGAAATGAGCGCAGATATTTTACTGTAAAACAAGCCAATTTATTGCTTGCAGCCCGCAGATTTCGCATAGTTTCAGACCCACTGAACTCTTGTTCGTGGTCAATATCAATTTTCACGTTATCGGTGTGGCATCGTTGGATTTAATGCCCACTCGGTTCAATCCCCCTTCGTTGATGCGAATTAACCCACTGTAATAACATCAATTTATTGAAAATGCGCTAACTTGTCAGCACCTCCGCCATTTTCACGTTGAATAAATCAAACAGAAGGTTTTCTCGATCCGGCTGGGTGATTTATGATCTGTTCGTGATTTTTCAAGTTTTTATGCTATAGGCTAAGCCAGCGTCGAAAATTGCCTATAATCTACCCATCCGCAGGAGTACGCATGAAAAGAATCTCTTCCCTCGCCCGCTTTGGCACGTTCGCGGGGGTGTTGTTTCTAGCCCTGCTTTCACTGATTTTTCTGATCGCTTGGTCAAGTTGGTTCATCGTTCCGCTGGTGTTTTTTGGCGTATTATCCGCCATGGGTTGTTATGACGTTATCCAGGAAAAACACTCGATCTTGCGCAACTATCCTGTGCTGGGCCACATGCGTTTCTTCTTTGAAGGTATCCGCCCCGAGATCCGGCAATACCTTATCGAATCCGATCAAGACGAAGAACCCTTTAGCCGTGACGACAGGTCGTTAGTATATCAGCGCGCCAAAGGTGAAGAAGACGCACGGCCCTTTGGTACCCGCATGCGTGTGTACGATGCGGGATATTCCTGGGTTACCCATTCAGTGCAGCCTGTACACATCGCGGACACCGATTTTCGCGTGTGCATTGGCAACAAAAAATGCAAACAGCCCTATGAATCGTCCATCTATAATATCTCAGCGATGAGCTTTGGGTCGCTTTCCGCCAACGCTATCAGCGCCTTGAATATCGGTGCGAAACTGGGTGGCTTTGCCCATGATACCGGGGAAGGCGGGGTAAGCCGATATCATCGAGAAGGCGGTGGGGATCTGATCTATGAAGTTGGGTCTGGCTATTTCGGCTGCCGGACACCGGACGGAGAGTTTGACCCTGAAAAATTCAAAGACCAGGCTAGCAGCGATCAGATCAAAATGATCGAGTTAAAACTGAGCCAAGGCGCAAAACCGGGCCATGGTGGCATGTTGCCTGCCTCAAAAATCAGCGGCGAAATTGCAGAGGCGCGTGGGATACCTATGGGTCAGGATTGCGTATCGCCTGCAGCCCACTCCGCCTTTACCACGCCTATCGAAATGATGAATTTTTTGGGCCAACTGCGAGATTTGTCGGGCGGCAAGCCGGTGGGGTTCAAGCTTTGTATCGGTCACCAGCGTGAATTTATGTGCATGGTCAAGGCAATGCTTGAAACGGGTATTGTACCTGATTTTATCGTGGTCGACGGTACCGAGGGGGGCACTGGTGCCGCCCCGCTTGAGTTTGCAAACCACGTCGGCATGCCAATGGTTGAGGGTCTGACATTCGTGCACAACACGCTGCGGGGTGCCGGCATTCGCGATCAGGTTAAGCTGGGCGCAGCGGGCAAGGTCGTATCAGCATTTGATATTGCGCAGGCCTTGGCATTGGGGGCCGATTGGTGCAATTCCGCACGGGGCTTCATGTTTGCGATTGGCTGTATTCAGGCCCAAGCGTGTCATACGAACCACTGCCCCGTCGGCGTTGCAACGCAAGATCCAATTCGCCAACGCGCACTGGATGTTGGACACAAAAGCGAACGCGTCGCCCGGTTTCACCGCAACACCTTAAAAGCGTTGGGTGAAATGACAGGCGCTGCTGGCCTCGATCATCCAAGTGATTTCCTGCCCCGCCATATGATGCTGCGCCAAGGCGACAAGAGTATGGTACAAGGTGATCAGGTCTATGGATACCTTCCCGAGGGGTATCTGCTCGACGTTAAAGCGCCTGATTACAAGGGGAACAAGACCCGCTGGAGCCGCGCGCAGGCATCCAGTTTTGTACCTTTCGATTGATGCACCTGACGGCATTCTTCGAAATTCGGCCTCGTTCTCTTTAAACGGAAACGTCCTCAAACGTAAAAGGCGCGCCGGGAAACCAGCGCGCCTTTTTCAGTTTAGTAGACCTAGATTATTCAGCCATTGCAGCCTGAACAGAAGCTTCGAAGATGGCCAGGCCTTCTTCGATAATCTCGTCCGATGCAGTCAGTGGGACCATCACGCGGATCGCATTTCCATGCATGCCACAGCTTAGCAGCAGCAGGCCGCGCTTCATCGCATGAGCGATGACCCGTTTGGTTAAGTCACTATCTGGCTTGGCTGTGTCAAAGTCGGTCACGAATTCGACCGCGATCATCGCACCCAAACCACGGATATCCCACATGCGGAATGGTGCCGAGCGTGCTCCGATTTCGGCGAAGCGCGCCTTGAGGTGTTCACCCATCGACGTGGAGCGTGCCAGCAGGCCTTCTTCCTCGATCGCAGCGATAGCAGCCAAGGACGCGGCGCAAGCGACAGGGTTACCGCCATAGGTGCCACCCAAGCCGCCTGGTGCCATTGCGTCCATCACATCAGCGCGACCAATCACGCCAGCCAACGGGTAACCGCCAGCCATCGACTTCGCGACGGTAATCAGGTCTGGAACAACGCCGGAATGTTCGATTGCGAACCACGTACCTGTGCGGCCAAAACCGGCTTGCACTTCGTCAGCGATCAGCAGAATGCCATGTTCGTCGCAGATTTCGCGCAACTGGCGCATCATATCGAACGGAACAGGAGTATAGCCACCCTCGCCCAAGACAGGCTCGATAATGATGGCTGCGACGCGTTCTGGCTGCGCATCTGTCAGGAACAGGTTCTTTAGGCCGGTAATCGCGTCTTGCACGGTGATGCCATCACGCTGCGATGGGAATGGTGCGCGGAAGATATCGGACGGGAACGGGCCCACGTCTTTCTTATAAGGCGACACTTTGCCGGTCATGCCCAAGGTCAGCAGCGTACGGCCATGATACCCGCCGGTAAATGCGATCACACCAGGACGACCCGTCGCAGCGCGCGCGATTTTCACGGCATTTTCGACGGCCTCGGCACCTGTGGTGACCAGCAGCGTCTTTTTCGGCATATCACCGGGTGCAAGCGCGTTCAGCTTCTCTGCCAGCTCGATATAGGGGCCGTATGGCACAACCTGAAAGCTGGTGTGAGTGTATTGATCTTCTTGCGCCTTTGCGGCCGCGATCACCTTTGGGTGCCGGTGACCTGTGTTCAGCACGCCAATGCCGCCGACGAAATCGATATAGCGGTTGCCATCAACATCCCACAGTTCAGCGTTCTCGGCATACTTTGCATAGATCGTCGCGGCCGAGGCCACACCACGCGGCACAGCCAGCTCCCGGCGGGCCATCAGTTGTGCGTTAGTGGCAAACTCTACGCTTTCTTTTAGCATATCGGGAACCACCGTGCTTTTGGTCGATTTCTTGGCAGCGCCTTTGCGGGACTGTTTTCTGACAGTGCTGGACATATACAAATCCTTTTGATGAAACGCAGGTGTTGCGTTTAAAATCCTCTTATTGCGTTTAATTTAATTGTCAATGAAGTTTCAATTTAGCAGACAGGATACGGTACGGCTGCACCAAAATTCGCCTGTGATCGCACACAGATACAGGATAGAGATCAAAAAAGAAAAAACTAGGGGCCAGACGTGGACATAGGTCAGAGGCTAAGAACGATTCGGGAAGAACGCGGGCTTTCACAAAGAGAGCTTGCCAATTTGGCTGGTCTTACCAACGGCACAATCTCTTTGATCGAAAAGAACAAGACCAGCCCGTCTGTCGCCTCGCTCAAAAGCTTGTTGGATGCGATCCCGATCAGCATGGCTGAATTCTTCGCCACCTTAGAGGGTCAAGAATCCCCAAAGGTATTCTATCGCAAGCATGAATTTTTAGAAGTTTCCCCGTCCAGCGAACGTCATGTTTCGCTCCGTCAACTTGGCAATGCCGGTCAGCATACCTTGCAAGTTTTGCATGAAACCTATCAGCCCGGCGCTGACACCGGCCCAGAGTGGATAGTACACGACGGGGAGGAAGCAGGCGTTGTGATTTCGGGTGAAGTCGAAGTGACCGTTGATGGATCGATTGAAGTGCTAGGGCCGGGTGACGGGTATCTTTTCGACAGCCGCTTGCCACATCGTTTCAGAAACATCGGCGACACTGTTTGCGTGGTTGTGAGCGCCTGCACGCCGCCTAGTTTCTGACAACAGTCGATAGGCTGAATTAGGTACCGGTCAGATTGTCATGATCATCATCGTTTGACCTAAAAGTTGACCAACTGTTTTTGTTTCGGTCGCCACGTCGGCGGGTCGTCAAAGTTATAATCGCGATGGCAGCCAGCGTCAGGATCATGAATGATCCTATGAACAAGTCCAGTGTCACAGCTACCTCCTTTCAAAAATCGTGGTTTAGTTCTCGCTGTATCAACGGCCTTCCCGGTCGATTGTTCCATGAGAGAACTCACGTTTGTTCCCATTGTCGTGATCAGCTAAAGCTCAAAACCGTCGATATATGTCGGTTGACGCAACTGCCTGATATCCAGACACAGCGTTACCATCATGAATACAATGCATTTCAGATAAATTATTGATGAACGGACGAGTGGATGTACGAATGCCCAGACGTAGTCTGAAAACTCCAAGCGTGACTATTCTGCCGACGCCATTGGGAGGAAAAAACGAAAACTAGTAATCATACACAACCTTGGATTTCATCGGCACAGGAAATTCGACTGACAAAGTATAGCTGTCATTTTCCTCGATCACTTCGAACTGGCCGTTTAACTGGCGTGAAAACGCGTTGATCAATCTTGAACCCAATCCGGTGCCCTCTTCGACCTCGCCATGACCAGTCGAATTCTTGACTGTCAAAAGAGCCATTTCAGGACCAGTGTATTTCAAGCTTACCTCGATCGTTCCCTTATCCGGCCGTCCGACAGCAACATGTTTCAGTGCATTTGTCACCGCTTCGGATACCAGCAACGTAAGCGGGGCCGCATCATCAGGGTCTAGCTGAATCGCCTCGTACTTCTGGCTGACCTTGATGCCCGACCCACTAGGCAGCCCAACGCTGAGCAGCTGGTTCACGATCTCATGCATCAAGACACCGCCATCCACGCGGGAAAGGCTATCATCCTGATACAGGCTTTTGTGCACCGTTGCGAGGCTAAGGATACGGTCTTGAAGACGCTGAAGCACGCGCTTTGCGTCAGGCGTCGACGCCTGACGGATCTGCATATTCATGATTGATGAAATTAGCTGCAGGTTATTTTTTACGCGGTGATGCACCTCTTTCAAGAGGATGTTCTTTTGACGCAGGTTGTCTTCTAGCTTGGCTTCGTCTCGCAGAATTGACTCCGCCATTCCAATAAAGGCTTCTTCCATATTCACGATTTCGGTCGGGACAACTCCGCCAAGCGCAGTACGGGGCAGCGTTCTGTTCAACGCAAAGTGACGCATCTGCCGGCCCAACTTGCGGATGTGTTTGATCGCCAATCGGTTCAAAGCCCAAAATGCAACGATCAGGCTCGCGATCCACATAGCAACTGGCAACAGCAGATTCAGCCGAGTTGTCGCTCCCGCCTTGAGCAGAGGGGAATCGGCGGGCCACACGCTCATTGCGTAAACCACGCCCGGAACGATTGGTAAAATCGCATAAACGCGTTCTTCGCCCTCAGTATTGGTATCGCGGATCACTCGGCCCGATTGACCAGTGTACCACTTAAGCTCTTTGAAGGATGGAAGCTCCTTCTTTGCAAATTCGCGATCATTCTCTGTCGTCAGGATTTCGCCATCTGAGTTGAACGTGACCATCGCGGTTGGCCGTGTTTTCAAATCCGGCTCCAAGACCTCGCGGAAGGCACGCTCCGGGATCGACATGTTTACAAAGCCCAGCAATTCATCATCGACCTTCAGTGGTACGCTGACAATAAGGACTGGTTCTTTGCTAAAGGCGGGGGTCAGCGATAGATGCGCCGAGCGTTTTTGGGTTTCTAATAACTTCTTGAACACCGTGCTTTCGGACACGTCAGCCGAAATACCTGACGAAACGCAAGTCATCTTACCGTCAATTCTGACATAGCTAACAAGCGTATAAAGATCAGAAGTTTCTTGATATTCCCGCAAAAACGCACTGCACGAGAAGCTGTCGGCCTTCATCAGGTTGACCACAGAAGCCAGCGCATCCGCGCCGCCGAATGCCTCTTGAATTAGATTGCTCTCATATGACGATGATTGCTCCGTAATCGCGAGCAGGGATAATTCTGCGTTTACCAAATTCTGGTCCGCAATCTCGCTCGTTTGTACGACCGAGATCAACCCGATGGGCAACAAAGCAAGCGATAGAAACAGAAGAACCCGAAAGGTTAGCCCGCGAAATATATCAGTGCCAAGAAAGCCGGACGTCATGATTAAAAGGAAGACACTTTTGACGACGAAATGACCGACATAGTCGCGTCATCCGTCATCTCAAGGCTTTCGTCTTCTCTTAGGCCCATAAGCTCGGCGATGCGCGCACGTGCACGGTTTGTGCGGCTTTTGATCGTGCCAACGGCAACCCCACACATTTCAGCCGCTTCCTCATAGGAAAATCCGGATGCTCCGACCAAAAGCAGAGCCTCACGCTGTTCGTCTTTCAGCTCGCCCAGCGCCTTGCGGAAATCTGTCATTTGCATGTGCCCGTCGTGCGCCGGCTTTTCGGCTAAACTCTCGGTAAACACGCCGTCGACATCAGCGACTTCGCGGTTGGCCTTGCGACGGGATGAATAATAAGTATTACGCAAAATGGTAAAAAGCCAGGCACGCATGTTCGTCCCGACCTCAAATTTGTCGATGTTTGTCCAAGCTTTAACTACTGTATCTTGGACCATATCATCTGCAATGGCACCGTTCCGTGTCAGACTGATCGCGAAAGCGCGCATAGCTGGCAAGTGCTGGACCAGCTCATCGCGAGGGTCTGAACAGCTCATTTCGGGCGCTCAGAGTTATTTTCTTGCTCTTTCAGTTTATTCAGCAAATCTTTGAACTTGTCAGGAATCCCCTCCTCAACAGTCTCTTCATAGACACGCCGAAGATTTTCATCGATAAAACGCTCTTGCTCATCGCTTTTGCCCAACTGCATCAACAATCTTCCTGACTTTACTTTGCATTTTCTTCACACGATACGGAACTAAACACATACCCGAGGGGTTTGGTTCCATAAATATTTAAAAAGGACAACGATAAATGACGGACGCCACAGAGAAAACGAGTGTCAGCGACGCGTTGGGTAAATGCCTTCCATACTTGCGCAGGTATGCACGCGCGCTGACGGGCAGTCAGACCAGCGGCGATGCTTTTGCAGCCGCAGCACTTGAAGCTATTCTGGTTGATCGGTCAGTCTTGGACGGAATGGAAGTTCGTACCGGGATCTTTAAAGTCCTTTACAGCATTTGGGAAAGTGCCGGTGCCCCCGTAGAAGAGGGCGAAAGTGGTGCACGTGCCCACGCGCAAAAACACTTGGCAAAACTTACCAATCACAGTCGCGAAGCGCTGCTGCTGCATACCATCGAAGGATTCTCCTTTGCTGAGGTGGGCACAATCATCAACGTAGATGAGGAAGAAGCCAGCCAACTAGTGCAAATCGCCCGCCGCGAGATGGCCGATAGCGTCACAGGGTCCGTTATGATCATCGAGGATGAAGCGATCATTGCGATGGATATTGAAACGATTGTCGCTGACATGGGTCATCGGGTGACGGGGATTGCCCGGACGCGTGACGAGGCCGTTAAGCTGGGCAAGGCTGATGCGCCCGACCTTATCCTAGCCGATATCCAACTTGCGGATAATTCGTCTGGTATTGATGCGGTGAATGATTTGCTGGCCGAACTTGGTCATCGCCCCGTGATCTTTATCACCGCGTTCCCCGAACGTTTGTTGACTGGTGACAAACCGGAACCCGCGTTCTTGATTTCCAAACCATACAGCGTTGATCAGGTTATCTCCGCCGTATCTCAGGCGATGTTCTTTTCATCGACGGAAACCCTCAACTCCTGATTGTTTTCAGATGTTTTTTAGAGGCCGCGCCCTGTTGCGCGGCCTTTTTTCATTGGCCATTGGCATCGGAATTAGGCACTAAAAAAGGCCCCTCACAAGCCGCTCCTTTGCGAGCCGCCACCCCTTCTGGTACCGGATTGTCGCGAAACACCTTGTCACAGCTTTTGCAGGCGGCATAAAAGAAACCATGAGCACATGCGCAATCACAATGGTTTACAAAGACTACTGGGCATTGTCGCAGTGGTACGCGCACTATGGCCAGCTGTTGGGACACACCAACCTGTATGTCATAGCCCACGGCCATGACCAAAAGATCGCAGAGATCTGTCGGGAAGCGAATATCATAACGATACCGCGCGAGGCCCTAGAAGGTTTCGACCGTCGTCGCGGCCAAATGTTGAATAGCTTTGCTGATGGCTTGGGCCTTTCCTACGATTGGGTTATCCGCACGGATGCCGACGAATTGGTATGCTTTGACCCCGCGCTTTATGCATCTTTTGACTCCATCTTCGAAACGGCGAAGTCGAATGCCATGTTTGCCTTGGGTCTGAATGTCGCTGAGACGGTAGATGATCAGGTCCTGCAAGACGGTGAAATGGCCTTGGGCCATCGGTCTACGGCGGTTTTTACCGGTCACTACAGCAAAGCTTGGGCATCGAAGCGGGGCACCGCATTGTGGCGCCATGGAATTTGGGTGGGACCGCGCAAGCTCGCCTCGGCAGAGTTTCAATTGCCCCCAGGGGTTTACCTTTTGCACCTCAAATATGCCAACCTGATGGCGCTTGAGACTGCCAATCATCATCGGATCGAAGTTGGAAACGCAAAAGGCAAAGGTCTGCCCGGCGCAGCCTGGAGAGATGCTGACAAAGACGCTTCTCGCTTTTACGCGAACTTGGCACGGTATGACGACAGGGATTGGAACAGCGCTCGGGATGAAGCTTACCGGTCGATCACGTCTGAACCCATCCGAGATGAAAAAGAAAGCGTGCTAAGAAGTAAATCCACCGTGTTCAAAAATAGGGTGACACTGCCAACTTGGTTCAAAACGCATTTCGGTGACCAACAACAGACAGCGTTCGACGCAAAATTGAAACCTAGCAGGTCGGGTTAATGGTGCACGATGCTTTGCAGGCCACAATGCAAACAATCCCTTTTGATTTTCATCAAACCAACCGCGCCTAGCCTGCTATGATAGAATGGAACTGGATCAATCTCCGACGCGTTTGTAAGGTGAGATAATAGATAAGGAAATAAAATGGCTAAGGACACGAAAATGAGCAAAGTCGTCACTGTAGAAGACCTTTCTGCGCAAATCGCTATCCTCAAGGATGACATTGCTGCTCTGACCGGTTCGTTCAGCGAATTCGGGAAAAGCACAACGCGTGACGCGGCAAATCAGGCCAAGGCAGCCGCCCACGATTACGCGGATCTTACCAAAGAAAAGGCCATCGAAGCGCAGAAAAGTGCTGAAGATTTCGTTCGCACACAGCCCGCAACGGCTTTGGGTATCGCAGCCGGGGTTGGCTTTCTAATCGGGCTGATTGCGACACGTCGGTAATGTCAGCAATGTTGAATGCCTTAACTGATAAGGTTTCGCAGCGGGCGGCCGAAACAGCCCAGACCGCAGCGATTGGTCTGGGTGCTGGATTGTGCCTTTTGATCGGGTCAATATTTTTGGCGGCTGCAGGCTGGATTTTCTTGCTTACAATTACCACGGCGTTGCTTGCATGTTTGATAATGGGCGGTGTCTTCTTTGGCACGGGCTTGGTTATGGTCGCGGTAGTGAGCATCCGATCCCGGAACCTTAAACGCAAAAGAGAAGCCGAGCTGCTGCGCATTCAGGCACAACAACGCGCACATCCTTTTGGCGGGGTCGAAGGCATCGCAGCTTTGGTTATCGCCTTAATCAACGGCTTCAAAGCAGGCAAGAAAACGCGCTTATGACCACTTGCGCCAAACTTCGGTCCGTAAAGCGGCGGGAAACAGCGTGGAACAGATGATTTCACGGTATTAACCGGCAGTCTCCATTTCCGAAGGCTTCTTGGGCATGTTATGTCTGAGAGCCTTGTTCTGCTGTAACCGTAACAATAGCGATCGACGAGAAGGTCGTCTTCGATGGTTGTTCAGCTGGCCACTATTGGGATTCAGCAACTGTGACGAAAAGCTCCGGATACAACGTTTATATCTTGTCTGAGATACCTATCAAAGCCAACTGGTCTAGGTTGATAATGCGCAAATGCACGAACTACGTCCCTAAAAATCTCTTTAAATTAATGACACAGACAAACTGGCCGCATATTGAGTGCTGGACCGGACCAAGTCTAACAAACGACCCTGTATGAGACCTAATTTTCGTCAGGCGTTACAAAAGTGTCGGCCACAACCGCGCCGCGTTCACCCGCCGAACGCGGCCGGCCAATAGTGGTATCGGGCCAGACGCGCAGTTCAACCTGGGCATTCCAAGATGCGCCCATTAGGACCAGAAAGCTACTGATCCAAAGCCAAACCAGCATGGCAATGACCGCGCCAATTGACCCATAGACCTGATTGTAATTTCCAAAGTTGGCAACATAATAGCTGAAGGCAATCGAAACGACCGCCCACGAAAAGACAGCAAAGACAGCTCCAAGGGTCAGCCAGCCAATCCGAGCAGAGCGGCGGTTCGGCCCAAATCGGTACAGCACGCCAATGCCCGCCAGCAAAACCGAAATCGCAATGGTCCAGCGGATCAAATCAGCCACAATCACACCGAAAATTCCCATAGGTATGAATGCCAATACAATAGGGGCAACAACGACTGTGATTAACGCAACAATTCCGACCATGACCAAGCCAAAGGTAAGGACCAGCGCTCGCAGATAGTGACCCGCAAAGGTGCGGTTTCTCTCATGATAGACACTGTTCAAGCCGATCATCATCGCACCAACCCCCGCCCGCGCTGACCATAGCGCCGCAAAAAGCGATATCGCACCAGCCCAGCCCAATGTCTCGGAACTGGTGGTTACCAAGGATACGATTTGCTTATTCATGATTTTGTAGACATCGTCAGGCAGCAGGCCGCGCATTTCTTCAAGTTGCGCAATCACTACGACAGGGTCTGAAATCAAGCTTAAGATCGCCACCAAGGCAGCTAAAGCGGGAAACAGCGATAACATCCCATAGAAAGCGATCCCCGCTGCAATCAACGCAATATTTCGCTCGCTAATATCTATGATCATTGCCTTGAAAGCTGCCCAATACAGCCAGATCATATCCATTTTTGATTTTTCCAAAGAACGGGTCCTTACAGTGCGGTGCGGCGTTTCGTCCGTACATTTCTTACGGCCTCATGCGGCGCTAATCGCTCTCTTCTACCTCATCTCGGACCTGTCCCCAAGCCACGAGGGTAAAGATGATTGTACCCCCAACAATGTTTCCGGCAAGCACCGGGATAAAGAACCCGAACACAGCGCCACCCATGCCCAGTTGACCATCTAATATCATCACGGCCATTTCAACCGATCCTGCAACGATATGCGCAAAGTCCCCGGCTGCGATCAGCCAAGTAAAAACAAGGATCAGGAAAAATGCTGTCTCGTCAGCCTGAGGCAGCATCCAGACGATCAGTGCAACGATTACGCCAGCTGGAATTGCGCGCCAGAACCCTTCATAGGCACCCATGTGCGTTGCATGATGGGACAGCTCCAAAATTGCCGGGATGATGTCCGGCGACAATGCTGGCGTCCAGATAAACAAAATAGCGGCTGCAAAGGCACCAATCACGTTTGCGCTCAACACAATGCCCCACAGACGCAACATACACATAAATGAATGCCATGTTCTGGCGCGCATTACGGGCAAAACGGTTGTGATGGTGTTTTCCGTAAACAGCTGCATCCGTCCCATAATTACGGCAAGAAAGCCCAAAGAATAACCTAAGTTCTCTATCAAGAACCGATACGGGGTATCTGGCAAATAGGTACGAAAAATGGCCTCGCCCAGGACCGAAAGGCTAATCATGATACCTGCCGCAATACCTGACCAAATCAAGGAACGCTTTGTACGCGACAGTTCTTCTTCGCCTTCGCGACGGATAACCTCATAGATCAGTTTCGGCGAAAGGGCCGTCGCCTCGGTTACAGACCGTTCCTCGTCCTCCACTTCTTTGCGATTTTTTGGGGATACGCCGGGTTGGATCAATGGGGCCATGGATTACTCTCACATTTGAATCGCTGTCCTCGCCCGGCCGCGCGCAGATGCAGATGCAGATGACCAAAGCATTTAATTGTGGTTGTGATTTAGGGGCAATCTAGCGCAGAAATCTCAAAGTCACATATCCAAACGCAGTCAGGGTCAGAAATGTTCACGGAAAACTCAGAACTCACGCAATCGATCCGCGCGAAATTTGCGCATGTTGATCACTGTCCGTTTCAGGGGCCGCGCATCTTCTTTGAAAACGCTGGCGGGGCTTTGACCTTGAATGCTGTCGTTGAAACCTCGGCTCTTTTCGCCGCGATCCCCGATAATCAGGGGCGTGATAATCCGGCCTCTCATGCGCTGGTCGCGACGATCAAACAAGCCAAGGCGGATATGCGCGTTTTTTTCAACGCTCAAGGGGGTCAGTTCTTTGTTGGCGAAAGCGGGACAGAGCTGACCTTCAGACTGATCCGGACTGCTGTCATGGGCACGCCCGATGGTTCGGTTATCGGCTCTAGCGTTGAGCATCCGGCCTCGCGCAGCGCAGCGCAGCATTGGGCTGGAATTGCGGGCAAGGAATATATCAGCGTGCCACATGACGATATGACAGGTCAGGTCACACCCGCAGCCTACGCCGCCCTGATGACGCCACAAGTGCGGGTCGCAACGATCCTGCACACTTCGCCTGTCACCGGCATCGCCAATGACGTGGCAGGTATCAGCGCCGCAATCCGCGCCATTGCCCCTGATGCATTTATTTTTGTTGATGGCATTCAACACGCCAGTCACGGTCGCATCGACATTGCCAGCTATGGCATCGACGGCTATGTGATCTCGCCCTACAAACTGTTTTCGCGCCATGGATATGGCATCGCTTGGGCGTCGGACCGGCTTAGCGCGCTGCCGATTGAAACGCTCAAGGACGGACCTGCTGGCAATTGGGAAATGGGCACCCGCGATACGGGGTCCTATGCCACATTCAGTGACGTGGTGCGCTATTTCGAATGGTTGGGGCAGCAAGTTTCAGACGCAACCGACCCCCGCACTCTGATCGAAGCGGCCGGTGCCGCAATCCACGACCATGAAAAGCGGCTGACCGATGCCATGCTCTTCGGCACGGGAAACCTTGCCGGTCTGGCGGACCTGCCGGATGTCACAATTCTTGGCGGCACCGACAACCCTGACCGCGAAGGTCTGGTCTGCTTTGCCCTCAAATCCGTCCCCGCCGCCGAAATCGTCGAACGGCTCAACGCTCAAGGCATCCGAACCCATCTGCGCAAGGCAGATCACTACTCAGGCAACATACTGACGCCGCTTGGCCTCGATGCCGCCGTGCGCGTCTCTCTTTGCCATTACAATACGTTGGACGAAGTCCGCGCGTTGCTTGCCGCAATCAAGGATATCGCTGAATAATCACACCGGCCCTGCTTCATTTTGCAGAATAAACCTAAATTCGACGGAACCTCCCGAGACATCGCTTGCCATATCGGTGCGCGCGTTCAAACATGCATCTATGACAAGCACACTCTCCACCGCCATTATCGCCAAGCGTGACGACCTCATCGCGTTGACCCAAGATTTGGTCCGCATCCCGACGCTAAATCCGCCGGGGCGCGACTATCTGTTGATCTGTGAATATCTCGACCAACGGCTCAAACAGCACGGGTTCGAGACACGATTGATCCGCGCCTACGGCACCCCCGGAGACAGCGCGAAATATCCACGCTGGAATATTGTTGCTCGCCGCGAAGGCACTCGTAGGGGTGAAACGGTACATTTTAACAGCCATACCGACGTGGTCGAGGTCGGCGCGGGCTGGACGTTCGACCCATTCGGTGCCGAAATCTCGGATGGCAAGATTTACGGTCGTGGCACCTGCGATATGAAGGGCGGGCTGGCCGCATCAATCATTGCGGCCGAGGCTTTCATTGAGACGCATGCGGACTTTGCTGGTGCCATCGAAATTTCCGGCACAGCGGATGAAGAATCCGGCGGATATGGCGGCGTGGCCTATCTGGCAGAAAAGGGGTTTTTCAACCCCGAACGGGTCCAGCATGTGATTATCCCCGAACCTTTGCAAAAAGACCGGATCTGTCTGGGTCATCGCGGCGGATGGTGGGCCGAGATTGAGACCAAAGGCGAGATCGCACATGGGTCTATGCCATTCCTTGGCGATTGCGCCGTGCGGCACATGGGGGCCGTTCTGGCAGAGTTCGAAAACAAGCTTTTCCCTGCCATGGCCGCCCGTCACACTGATATGCCCGTCGTGCCCGAAGGGGCGCGAAGTTCGACGATGAACATCAATTCCATCCACGGCGGGCAAAAAGAAAACGACGATGATTTTGACGGCCTTCCCGCCCATTGCGTTCCTGATAGTTGTCGTATCACCATCGACAGACGGTTCTTGCTGGAAGAACCTTTGGACCAAGTCCGCGACGAAGTGCGCGCGCTGCTTGAAGGTTTGCGCGAAACACGGGTTGATTTCGATTATGAACTGACCGAGCTAAATTCGGTCCTGCCCTCAATGACTGATCGCGATGCGCCGGTCGTGCAAACGGTGGCCAACGCGATTCAGGATATTATGGGCAAAGCGCCTGAATACGTTGCTTCGCCCGGATCCTATGACCAGAAACACATCGACCGGATTGGGAAGCTCAAGAACTGCATCGCATATGGCCCCGGCCTGTTGGAACTGGCGCATAAACCCGACGAGTATATTGGCATCGACGATATGATCGACAGCGCTTGTGTAATGGGTGCTGCGCTTGAAACGCTGTTGTTGCCGCCAGAATAGGCTCTATTCCGTGGGAAAAGCGTGAGAAGCTGCAATTGCCAACCCATCTACGATAGCCGTCATGGCGGCACCGCGGTGTAACTCAGCCTGAGGAAACGCGCGGCGCATCGCCATGTCGATCACGCCCATCAAGCTTGATCCGCCTACGAAGATTAGTTTGCTCACGTCCGCAGGGGCAAGGTCTGTTTGTGCCACAAGGTCGGTGGCAACCTGTGCAATGCTGTTGGCCATTTCATTCAAGGTCGCCGCCATCATCGCGGGGGGCAGCGGGACGCGCAGGCCGCGCTCAAGTAAATCCAGCTTGATCTCGGGCGGGGCCGTCGCAGCCGGATCATTCGCCGCGATTTTGCCCGCCTCGACTGCAAAGGCGATGTCGTGGCCCAACTCATCCTCAAGCACCTTAACCAGACGGTTCAGCAAATCAGGTTCGACGGCATATTTAGCAAGGTCATCCACAGCACGGCGCTGTTCGCGGGTATATAAAAACGGGATCTTTTGCCATGTCGCCAGATCGGTAAAGACAGCATGGGGGGCAGCGTGGGTTTCATCGCCAAACACGTGCCTAATCTGACTGCCCATGCCCAGATGCGGCATGACATGATGCAAGCTTAGTTCGCGATCAAAGTCCGTCCCACCCATTCGCAAACCCTTACTGGCAAGGATGTGAATGCCTTTGTCGCCTTCTTGCCTGAACAAGGTAAAATCCGAAGTACCACCGCCAATGTCCACGATCAGACCCAGATCGCCCGAACTTAATACGGCGCGGTTGGCCAAGGCTGCGGCCTCGGGCTCGGGCATAAAGCGCACGTCTTTGAAGCCAGCCAGATGATAACATTCGGTCAGATCAACCAACGCTTGGGCATTTCGCGCGGCATCTGCACTGTGAAACATCACCGGACGACCAGACAAGGCGCGGTCGAATGTCTGGCCTGTGGCAGCTTCGGCGCGCTTTTTCAGCTCCGCCAGAAAGCTGGCAACGATGGCGATGAAGTCCATCCGTTTGCCCACTAACATCCGGCTTTCGCGCATCAAAGGCGTGCCTAAAAGGCTTTTGAGCGCGCGCATATATCGCCCCTCGTCGCCACCGATCAGCGCCTCTTGGGCACTGCGCCCGTAAATGATGCGTTTCTCTTCGGCATCAAAAAACAGCGCTGTAGGTAGGGTTTTTTCACCCGCTTCAACATCAATCAGATGCGGAACGCCATCGATGGCATATCCCACAGCAGAGTTGGACGTTCCGAAATCAATTCCCAGCGTGGAAGATACCGCAGCCATAAGACACCTCTGCTTGATAAAGCGAAGGTGGCGCATAAACCGACAGCGCAGGCGGCACAATACAAATTTGTTACTATCATGGCAGTGCTGGTCAAAGCGTTTCGAACTGAGTAGACTTTTTGCTGAACGTTAACAGGAGACCACCGATGTATCACCTTCGCTCACTAATACTTGGCACTTGCGCAGCTGCGCTGATGGCCGGTGGTGCAGTTGCAAAATCTGACATTATCGTTGCAATGCAGCTTGAGCCGCCGCATCTGGACCCTACCAGCGCTGCCGCAGGTGCAATCGATTCCGTGCTGTATTCAAACGTGTTTGAGGGGCTGACGCGGTTTATGGGCGATGGTTCGGTGGTCCCCGGTCTCGCAAAATCGTGGAATATATCAGAGGATGGTCTGACTTATACGTTCAAACTGCAAGAGGGCGTGACATTTCACGACGGCACCACAATGGACGCCAATGATGTGAAATTCACCCTTGACCGGATCGGGGCCGAAGACAGCGCCAATGCGCAAAAAGCGTTGTTTAGTGCCATTTCCGAGGTCAATGTGGTTGATCCCGCAACTGTCGAAATTAAGCTGAGCGAACCAAACGGCAATCTTCTATTCAACCTTGCTTGGGGGGATGCAGTGATCGTGGCGCCCGAGAGCATCGACAACATCAAACAGTTGCCCATCGGTACTGGCGCGTTCAAATTCACCAGCTGGACGCAGGGCGACAACATCATGATCGAAAAGAACCCTAACTATTGGGGTGCACCTGCCGCGCTGGATATGGCGACGTTCAAGTTCATCTCTGATCCCACAGCCGCCTTTGCGTCAATGATGGCCGAAGATGTGGATGTTTTCGTTGGCTTCCCCGCCCCTGAAAACCTTCCGCAATTCGAGGCAGACCCCCGTTTTCAAGTATTGGTCGGCTCGACCGAGGGCGAGACGATTTTGGCGATGAACAACAAGAAAGCGCCGTTCGATAACGTGAAAGTACGCGAAGCCGTTGCTCATGCGATCAACCGTCAGGCAATCATTGACGGTGCGATGTTTGGCTATGGCACGCCCATCGGCACACATTTCGCGCCTCACAACCCGGCGTATGTCGATGAAACGGCGATCAGCGCCTTTGATCCGGAGAAATCCAAGGCCCTACTGGCCGAGGCCGGATATCCCGATGGATTCGAGACAACACTCGACCTGCCGCCGCCGTCCTATGCCCGCCGCGGCGGTGAAATCATCGCAGCGCAGTTGGCCGATGTTGGGATTACGGCGAAAATAAACAATGTTGAATGGGCGCAATGGCTTGAAACAGTGTTCAAGGGCAAAAACTTTGGCCTGACCATCGTTAGTCATACTGAGCCGATGGACATCGGGATTTACGCAAATCCAGATTACTATTTTCAGTATGACAATGTGGATTTCCAGGCGCTGATGACCAAATTGAACGCGACAACAGATCCCGACATGCGTACCGAAATGCTGGCCGAGGCGCAAAAGACAATCGCCGAGGATTATGTGAACGGATATCTGTTCCAGCTTGCTGCCATGTCGGTGGCCAAAGCGGGTGTTCAGGGCCTGTGGACGAACGCACCAACTCAGGCGACGGATTTGACTGGCGTCACTTGGGCTGAATAAAACGCCACAACATTAGACAACTTAAACGCCTCCGTTTCGCGGGGGCGTTTTTTTTGACCCGAAGCGCCATCGCACCCGGTCCCGCTTGTTGACATACATCAAAGACAGACAAGGGGCGCAGCGGATAAGCTAAGTCAGACCAACCAACCGGAGAGCACGACATGTTGCGCCTTGCTTCAATTCTATATTCGATCGTCGCGACGACTTTGTCCGGCTCGTTGATCATTATCGCCCTGTCTACAGGTTATGATACACTGACGCCGATCCTTGTGGCTGCCTTAATCGGTGCAGTGATTTCTGTTCCCGTCAGCTATTTCGTCGCGCAGGCGATCATATCTAACAAACGATAGCGACCGCACTTAGCTGCGTGCAGCAAGCTGCTCTACCAGTTGTTTGATCTCGTCACGAAGAGGTCCTTCGCGCGGGCTATCGCGCAGCGTCGTGAACCAATGATTTGGCGGATTTTTACCACGCCGGTTTCCATCAAATCGAAGGCCGCGCAGAACGGCTTCGGCTTTCTCTGGCAATCGGTCAGGCAATTCCTGTTGATTCAAAGTTGCCCAAACGCCCGCCCATAGCCGCCCCACCGACCACGGATTGTACCCACCACCACCAAGCACCAGCAAGCGTGGTGCCATTCCCATCAACCCACGCAAAACTGCCCAATGCGCGTTATTAGAGAGGGATAGATGCGAAAGCGGGTCTTCCTCTATCGCATCGGCACCACAAAGCAGGACAATTGCGTCAGGCTTGAATGCCTGCACTTTTGGCAGGATCAAGTGATCGCGGATATGGCCCATCTCGGTGTCGTTCAGACCGCGCGGAACAGGCAGGTTGTACGCATTTCCACCCGCATCGTTTTCGACGGGTCCAGTGCGCGGCCAAAGGCGGTCCTCGTGAACCGAAATCATCAAGCAATCGGGATCACCGCCAAATCCGACTTCGACCCCGTCGGGATGATGCGCATCAATGTCGATATAGGCGATGCGCTGGACACCATGAAAGCGCAAGGATTTCATCGCCAATACGGGGTCGTTAAGATAGCAAAAACCATTGGCGCGGCCTGGCATACCGTGGTGGGTGCCGCCAGCGGGGTTATAAATAATACCGCCATCGCGCAGCAATTCACCAGCAAGGATCGATCCACCCGCAGCAGTTGCCGGGCGGCGGAAAATCTCGGTAAAGACCGGGTTTGTGACACTGCCAATGCCATGGCGGCGCAAATCTTCTTTGGTCGCTTTTTGAGCCGCTTCAACACGCTGCAAGGCGGCGACGTAATCAGCCGTATGCCATCTCATCAGCGCCTTGGGTTTTGCCCGGGGAGAAGTAATGTATTGCGACCGAGGCAGCCACCCCATCGCGCGCGACAAATCAATTACCGTTGATACGCGTGGCACACGCAACGGATGCCAACGACCATAGCTGGATCCGCGAAAAATCTCGTGTCCGATGAAAAGTGGTGTGTGCATAGCAAAGGTATCTATACCAACCGCCGGCGAGTGCGAGACTTGTATCGCACAAAAAACGGGCGCAAAATGCGCCCGTTAATCATTGTCAGTTACTCAGATTACTTAGTGCCGACTAGGCCAGCAGCAGCTTCTCCGACTGTCGCGTCAAAGTTGATTGCGCAGACGCGGTACAACTGCTCGGTCGCAGTTTCGGCGGCAGGTTCTGCTGTTTCATTCGAAGCTTCGGTGTTCCCGCCAGTCGGCTCGACAGCTTTCGCTTCGCCATCTACGACAGAGTCTGTTACGGCTACGCCATCCGTCGCTACTTCGGCTGTCACATCAGTGGACATCTCGGTGTCTTTTGCTGTGTCTTCCATCGACTCACCGTTGTCGCCATCGTCGATTTCCGCGATTGCCATCGCGGCTACAGTTGCCTGATCTTCTGTCGACAATTGGTTGAACTCGCCACAAGTCATCTGCGGGCTAGCGTGAGCTGCAGCAAATGCTGGTGCAGAAATAGTCCCCATCAGGGCGGCAATTGCGAGTGTCTTGAATGTATTGGTCATTGTTATCTTCCTTATTACTCGTTTCTGGTGAATTAACCCGACCAATTGCCAAATAGTTCCGAGCCTCTCGGACGATCTGTTATTTTATTTTATTTCAGATGGTTAAAAGCTGCCAGATTCACGGCTGACATTCTTTTCCTATCTGGACGCGTTCATAATCCGCGCCTAACCTGTCAAAATGTTACGCTATACAATCAAACGATTGCTTTCCCTTTGCGTCAGTCTTGCTGTTGCATCCCTTGTCATCTTTACCGTTATCGAAATTGCACCCGGTGATCCCGCTTCGTTCATGCTAGGTATGAATGCACAGCCAGAGACGTTGGCCGCCCTGCGCACGGAGTTGGGCTTGGACGCCTCAAAGCTCGAACGGTATTTGTCATGGGCTGGCGGGTTGCTGACCGGCGACTTCGGCACATCCTACACGTACCGCACACCTGTCTCAGATATGATCGCCGCGCGACTCTGGGTGTCGCTGCCACTTGCACTTTATGCTTTGGCGCTATCCACGCTGATTGCCTTCCCTGCCGGGATTTATGCTGCATCGCGCCGGGGTGCTGCAGGCGATCTGGGCGTCATGGGGGCCACTCAGCTGGGTGTCGCGGTACCGAACTTCTGGTTTGCTATGATGCTAGTGCTGATCTTTTCCATAAATCTGCGCTGGTTTGCTGCGGGCGGTTTTGTTGGTTGGGACAAGGGGCTGTGGGCGGGCTTGCACGCCCTTACCTTACCCGCAATCGCATTGGCGTTGCCTCAAGCGGCTATTCTTGCGCGGGTAATGCGATCATCGCTGCTAGATGTCTTGGGCGAAGATTATATGCGAACCGCCCGCGCCAAAGGTTTGACCGAACGCCAGGCACTATGGCGGCACGGCTTGCGCAATGCATTAATTCCGGTGTTGACGATCATTGGTTTGCAATTCTCGTTTCTATTGGCAGGAGCAATCATCATCGAGCAGGTGTTTTACCTGCCTGGGCTGGGCCGGTTGGTATTCCAATCCATCTCAGCGCGCGATCTGATCGTTGTTGAATCCGTCGTGATGCTGTTGGTGTTCTCGGTAATCATAGTGAACTTTTTGGTCGATCTGGCCTATGCCGCCGTTGATCCGCGTCTTAGGTCACGCACATGAATCGAAATCTGATCATTGGCGCTTCCCTTACTGGCTTTTTTATTCTCGCGGCGCTGGTGTCGTTTGTTTGGACGCCGTTTGACCACACCGCGATGGACATCCCTAACAAATTAAAGGGGGTGGGTGGCGAACACCTGCTGGGCACAGACCACTTTGGCCGCGATATACTTAGCATGATCATGGTCGGAGCGCGTACATCGATAGCCGTGGCACTGGTCGCGGTTGGCATCGGCATCGGGATAGGCATCCCGCTGGGTCTGTGGGCGGCAGCACGGCGCGGATCGCTGGTTGATGAATTGATCATGCGCGGCAACGATCTGATCTTTGCCTTTCCGTCGCTCGTTATTGCCATCCTGATCACAGCAATCTTCGGTGCAAGTGCGGTTAACGCCATCATCGCTATCGGGATTTTCAACATTCCTGTCTTTGCTCGCATCACGCGTGGTGCCGCTCTTAGCCTTTGGAAACGCGAATTTATCCTCGCCGCCCGTGTAGCCGGGAAATCCGCCACGCGCATCTCGGTTGAACATATCCTGCCCAATGTAGCCAACCTCCTAATCGTCCAGAGCACGATCCAGTTCAGTCTAGGCATATTGGCCGAGGCGGCCCTTTCTTATGTGGGTTTGGGTGCCCAACCGCCAACACCTTCATGGGGCCGGATGCTGGCCGACGCCCAAACACTGGTCTCAATTGCCCCACACATGGCCTTAATACCCGGCTTTGCGATAATCCTGACCGTATTGGGATTGAACCTGATGGGCGACGGGTTGCGTGATTACCTGGACCCACGGCTGCGGGTGACACGTGTATGACATTGCTTAGCATCACCAACTTGTCGGTCGCCATCCACAGCTACCCGATCTTGCACGATGTGACGATCAGCGTTGACCAAGGTGAAATCGTTGCAGTGACAGGAGAGAGCGGATCAGGCAAATCCATGACGGCCCTTGCTGCGATGCAACTGCTGCCAAAGGGTGCGCTTGCCAAAGGGCATATTGTGCTGGGCGATCAGGATTTGTTGAAACTGTCCGAACAACAGCTTTGCGGGATGCGTGGCAACGACATCGGCATGGTGTTTCAGGAACCAATGACCGCGCTAAACCCCGTGCAAACCATTGGTGACCAAGTCGCCGAGACGATCCGCGTGCATAATCGATCTGTCTCTCGCGCTGATGCGCTGGCACGGGCGGCGGAAACCTTGGAACGTGTTGGCCTTCCAAAAGCAAAATTTCCTCTGACCCGCTATCCGCACGAACTGTCTGGCGGCCAACGCCAACGCGTCGTTATCGCGATGGCAATTGCTCTGCGTCCACGGTTGCTAATTGCCGACGAACCCACAACAGCACTGGATGTGACTACACAGGCCCAGATCCTCGATTTACTTAAATCTCTGGCTAGAGCCGACAACATGGGCCTGCTGATGATCACCCATGATCTGGCAGTCGTTGCCGATATGGCTGACCGAATTGTCGTCATGCGCAAAGGCGAGGTCGTCGAACAAGGGGAAACCCAATCCTTGCTGCGCGAAATGCGCCACCCCTATACGCAAATGCTGTTCGCCGCGTCGAACCACAAGGTTGCATTGCCCCCCGCACCTACGCCTGCGCCGCTGCTTGAGGTGCACAATGTCAGCCGCGATTACCGCCTGCCCCGCACGACAATGTTTGGAAAACTTGGCACATTCAGGGCAGTTGACGACGTCTCTTTTATCCTCAATCGCGGGGAACGATTGGGTCTTGTCGGTGAATCAGGATGCGGAAAATCGACCCTAACAAAGGCAATACTGGGACTTGAGCAAGTTCAGACGGGCTCAATTACCTTAGAGGGAGAGCCGGTATTTACTGGGAGCCAGCCAAACCTTTCCGTGCGCCGCAAAATGCAGGTGGTGTTTCAGGACCCTTTTGGCAGCTTCAATCCCCGTCACCGCGTCGACCGTCTGATCACCGAACCTTTTCATCTGCTGACCGACCCGCCCAAAGGTGCCGCTCGCGGCAACGCGATCGCCGAGGCCCTGACCGCCGTCGGTCTGACGCCAGATGATGCCCGTAAATACATTCACGAATTTTCCGGCGGGCAGCGCCAGCGCATTGCAATAGCACGCGCACTGATTATTCGCCCCGATCTGATCCTCTTTGATGAGGCTGTTAGCGCGCTTGATGTCTCGGTGCGCGCCCAGATCCTCGACCTGCTCGCTGATCTTTGCAAAGCTTATGACCTGACCTATCTTTTCATTTCCCACGATCTGTCCGTCGTGCGGACCATCACGGATCGCGTCCTAGTAATGAAAGCGGGCCAAATCGTTGAACAAGGGGAAACTGAAACCGTGTTTGAAAACCCTCGGCACCCCTATACCCAAGCCCTACTTGCTGCAGCGCCCGTGTTGCCCGAACTGGGAGGTATTGACCTATGACGCTCTCTATCGCACCCGTCCCAGAACATAACCGCTCAGTTTTAGACAAGATGGCCAAGACGTATTTTGCCGATCTCCTCCCCGAAGGACCGATCTATTACCCCTCTGCGTTGGACCGCTATTGGATTGAAAAAGGCCGGCACCCCTATCTGATCAATCTGGATGGATCGCCCATTGGCTTTGCATTGGTGTGGAACCACGCTGACGGCACACATGAACTGGCAGAGTTCACAATCAGACCAGAGCATCGCCACCAAGGGATCGGCACACGGGCTGCGCATCTCATATTCAACGCGCTTGGCGGTGATTGGACATTGGGGGTAGCCACCCTTTCCCCCGGCGGCATGGCGTTCTGGCGACAATGCCTAACGGATTGCGAAAATGTCTGCGAGATAACGGCAGGCCTGCCCAAAACGGCACATCAGGTCGGCAGCTTTGCCTTCCGGATTGAACGCCAATAAGCGCAGATTTGACAGCATCTCTACAAATTCGCCCCCTAGCCTCCTGAACTCAACCAAAACTTCTTCAACGCGCCACTTGGCGGGAGGAGAGAACCTGCGTAGCATGCAAGCGACACCCCCCAACAAGGAGACCCGCATGCGACTGACAGGAAAAACCGCAATCGTGACAGGTGGTGCCTCTGGCTTTGGGGCAGGAATCGTACGCCGCTTTTTGCAAGACGGCGCACGCGTCATGGTTGCCGATATCAACGGCGATGCCGCGCGGCAATTTGCGATTGAAATGGGCGATCATGCGATTTCCCAACAGGTCGATGTGGGCGATGGTCCCTCGGTTCAGGCGATGACAGACGCGGCGCTGGCGGCGTGGGGTCATATCGATATCCTGATCAATAACGCTGGCGTATCCCACATGCCCGCCCCACTAGAGACGATCAGCGAAGACGACTTTGATCGTGTCACCCGCGTGAATATGAAATCTGTCTACCTCACGGCCCGCAGCATCGTACCACATATGAAACAACGCCAATCCGGCGTAATTTTAAACATTGCGTCCACCGCTGGCGTTTCGCCGCGACCCAATCTGAATTGGTATAATGCCTCAAAGGGGTGGATGATAACCGCAACCAAAACGATGGCGGTTGAACTTGCCCCTCAAGGTATCCGCGTTAACGCGCTCAACCCGGTTGCGGGCGAAACGCCATTGTTGAAAACATTTATGGGCGAAGATACCCCCGAAATGCGCGCCAAGTTCCTTTCCACCATCCCCCTTGGTCGGTTTAGCCAGCCCGAGGACATGGGCAACGCAGCCCTGTTCTTGTGTTCGGACGAGGCAAGCATGATCACTGGCGTTGCAATGGAAGTCGACGGCGGACGTTGTATCTAGTCGTCTTTCGTTTTGCCAAATAAACTCCCTGCGGGGCGTTCCGCCCTTTTTACAGGTACGAACCGATGAAAACTGGCCCTAAAAATCTGATTACTGATGTTGCCGGCCTTCGTGTCGGCAACGCCCAGGATGATATTTTGAAATCTGGGGCCACTGTTTTGACATCCGACACCCCTTTTTTCGCATCGGTCCATGTGATGGGCGGCGCGCCAGGCACCAGAGAAACCGATTTGCTGGCACCTGATAAATCCGTTGCTGCCGTCGATGCCTTGGTTCTGTCGGGGGGCTCGGCATTTGGCTTGGATGCTTGTTCTGGCGTGGTCGACCGGCTGCGCGTTGCGGGCCGCGGTTTTAAGGTGGGGCCTGCCACGATCCCATTGGTGCCCGGCGCAATCTTGTTTGATTTGTTGAACGGTGGTCAGAAAGACTGGGCCGACAACCCCTACCGGGCCCTTGGCAGGGAAGCGTTTGATGCAGCCAGTGACAACTTCGCGTTGGGGACAATTGGCGCAGGTACCGGGGCACTTAGCGCTATGGTCAAAGGCGGGCTTGGCTCTGCCTCGTTGCAATTGCCTGATGGTACCATGGTTGGTGCATTGGTTGCGGCGAATCCTGTGGGTGCCGTGACCACCCCCGGGGATCGTCATTTTTATGCCGCTCCGTTTGAGATGAACGGAGAGTTTGGCGGATTGGGTCCTGACTCCAACAGTGGTTTGGGGCTTAGCTTGGATAGCCGGAAAATCGCAGCGATGTCACCGCGCGAAAATACCACAATTGCAATTGTTGCCACGGATGCGACCCTAACAAAGGCACAATGCCAGCGGATGGCCGTTGCTGCCCATGATGGCATTGGCCGCGCCACAGTGCCGGCACATACGCCGCATGACGGCGATCTGGTGTTTGCGCTTAGCACAGCTGATCATCCGGTGGAGGATCGCATGCTGGCCCTTATCGGTCATGCAGCATCATTGTGTCTTGCCCGCGCCATCGCCCGTGCAATTTTCGAGGCCACGCCTGCCCCCGGCGACTTGCTGCCTTGCTGGAAGGACTTGAATGCGTAGACATATCCCTCCTGACGTTACCCAGCATTTTCTCTGCCCGAGGATAGCATATTGATTTTACTCTTTCTGGCGCAACCCGCACTCTCTGGCGCGCCAACGTATTTTGTCTCTAATTCAGGGTCTTTAACACTGTGGAACGCTGCTGATATCGTCGCGGATCACATCAAAAGATTTGCACAGTCCCGCCCAACAAAAGGCTCAGTATGACTATCGATCTATATGGCCTGCCGATCACCACACAGAATCCGAAAACGATCCAAGGGATTGATGATTTCATCCATGGCTTCATTGCCTACGAGACCAAGGCCCCCAACATCATCCCGACAGCCGATGCCGACCCTGAATGTGGGCTCGCCAATGCCTATGCCGCACTGTTGTGGATGTTTCTTGAGGCCCCTGCAGCACCCGCCAAAGCAGCGCCCTATATGGCCCGCGCACGTGCCGCTGATCCCGGCACCAAACGCGAGGCGCAGGTAATTGAAACCATTGGCCACTGGGTTGATGGCGATATCCCGGCGATGCTGGCAGGGTGTGATACCATCACCACTGACCATCCACGCGATGTCACCATGCTGAAGTTGGCGCAATACCATCTGTTCAACACGGGCGATGCTGCCGGTATGCTGCGCTTTGCCCTCAAGGCGCTGCCAGACGCCGCTGATATCCCCTATGTGCATGGTATGATCGCGTTCGGCTATGAACAATGCCACCTGCTTGACGACGCCGAAGCCGCCGCCTGTCAGGCCATGTCCTTGCGCCACGATGAACCGTGGGCGCATCATGCCTTGGCACATGTTATGCTCACCCAAGGGCGCGTATCTGAAGGGGCCGCTTTTCTAGAAAGCGTTGCCGACACTTGGCAGCCCCTGAATTCCTTTATGCGCAGTCATAACTGGTGGCATTTGGCGTTGTTCTATCTATCGCAGGGGCGACATGACGACGTGCGCCGCGCCTATGACACGCACATCTGGGGCTTGGCCAAAGACTATTCGCAAGATCAGGTCGGTGCTGCGTCCCTTCTCGCCCGGATGGAGTTCGCAGGGGTGAGCGTCGGAGACCGTTGGTCCGATGTAGCCGATCATATTGCATTGCGCGGACAAGATACGGTGAATGCATTCCTAACCCTGCAATATTTGTACGCGCTTGGTCGTACGGCAAAACCTGAAGTGCAGATTCTGATGGATGCCATCGAAGCCCGCGCAGCCGACACCCGCCAGCATGACCACAACGCATGGGCAGAGGTCGCCTTGCCTGCTGCACGTGGTATCGTCGCGCATAGCAAAGGCGATTGGGCGACCGCGATCACGCAGTTAGGTCAGGCATTGCCTCGCATGGCGGAATGTGGCGGCAGCCATGCACAGCGCGACCTGTTTGAGCAAATCCACCTTGATGCACTGGTTAAGGACGGGCGTGCATCAGCCGCGCAACAAGTGCTCGAGATGCGCCGCACCTATGACCCTGACGGCGTGCCCTTAAACATGCTTTTGGGCGACATCTATGAAAAGACAGGCTTGCCTGAGCAAGCGGCCAAGGCGCGTGCGCGCGCGCAGAATACCCGTGCATCAATCGCATCCAATTGAAAGGCCCGCGCAACAATACTGTTGGGCGGGCCTTTCAATTGTCAGTTTAGCGTCGTTTATTCGCTTTTAGGCTCTTCTTCCGTCATGCCTTCGCCCGCCGCAGGGGAAACGCTTGCAAGATAAGCCGCGACGTCTTCGCCACCCTTACGCAGCTTGAACGACATCTTTGACCGTGCTTTCTGGTCATCCAGCGTTTCACGCAAGAAGTCGGTGGGGTTGGTCATATAGGCGGCCAAGGTGGCTTCGTCCCAAATCAGACCAGCTTCGCCTGCTGCAACCAGTGAATCACCGTATTTAAAGCCATCAGCTGAACCAGCCTGACGGCCAACGATATTATAAAGATTAGGGCCTGTTTTGCCGCCCTTTTGGATTACCTCGCCTGCGTCATCCACGATGGCGTGGCAGGCTTTGCACTTGCCATAATTCTTTTCGCCTTTGTCCACATCGCCCATGCTGTGGCTTTCTGCGAAAGCGGGTGCCGCAAAGGCTGTTGCCAAGATTGCTGTATAGATCAGTTTCATTTGTCATCTCCCGTTTAAAGCTTGTGGATTAAGATAGCGCGTAAGGGCACTAGTCAACATCGACCATTGGGCAAGTTTCAGCTGGCGTCGGGCTGATGGGGTGGTGACGCTTGCAGCAACGCAGGAAGCTCCATGCAGTTTTCGTGTATCCTTTGAATCGTCGGATACGGTTTCATATCAACCTCAAATCGGGCGTTGTTAAGGACTTGGGCATAAATACAAAGATCGGCCATTCCGACCTTGTTTTTATGGCAAAAATCACCTGTTTCCGGCTCGGATGCCAACCGTCTCTCCAACGCGTCAAGGCCAGCGCTAGCCCATTTCCTGAACCACGCTGCCTTGCCTTGTGCATCTACGCCAAATTCTGCCTCAAGATACTTTAGGACGCGCAAATTATTCACTGGGTGGATGTCCAATGCGACAATATGCGCAAGGCTGCGGACCCGGGCGCGGCCCCAAGGATCGGACGGGAGCAGGGGCGGCTCCGGGTGTGTCTCATCCAACCATTCGAGGATAGCGAGCGATTGCGGCAATGCGCCTTGCGGCGTGACCAACGTGGGAACCAATCCGGACGGGTTCAGCGCCAGATGTTCCGCACTGGCCTGTTCACCCTTGAGCAAAGACAGTGGAATGTAGTCGAACGCCAACCCCTTGAGGTTCAGCGCAGCCCGTACCCGCACGGATGTGGAGCTGCGGAAATAGTTATGCAGCGCAAAACCGGTCATCCGCGTGGGCCAATCGTCACTTCAAGCGTCCCAATGCCATCAACGCCACCCGTAACGACATCACCTGCCACGATTGCCCCGACGCCCGCCGGTGTGCCCGTCATGATGATGTCGCCGGGGGCGAGTTTCATTGCACGCGACAGGATCGAAACGTGCTCACGAACAGACCAGATCAGATCGGCCAGATCGGCATCTTGCTTCGTCTCACCATTGACGGCCAGCCATATGCGCGCGGATTCTACTGACGGCACATCGGCGAGCGGGACAATCGGCGCGATGGGCGCAGAGTTGTCAAAAGCTTTTCCCCAATCCCATGGGCGGCCCATTGTCTTAGCCTCGTTCTGCAGATCACGTCGGGTCAGGTCGATCCCTACCGAAGCGCCCCAGACGTGATCCATCACATCTTCCTCGGCAATGTTTGCGCCGCCTTTGCCGATGGCGATGATCAATTCGATCTCGTAGTGCAAATTTCCAGTCAATGGTGGATAGGGGATTGTACAAGGCGTATCAAGCGCGGCATCCGCAGGTTTGGTAAAGAAAAACGGGGCCTCGCGCGACGGGTCTTTGCCCATTTCAATCGCATGTGCCTCATAGTTTCGGCCAACACAAAAGATGCGTCTTATGGGAAACCGAGCATCTGATCCCTTGATCGCAAGGCTTGCCTGTTTTGGCGGCTCAAAAGCATAAGTTTCGGACGTCATGGGCGGATCCTTCTTAAAGAACTTTGGCAGTAGGAATAGCGGCCAAATTTGACGGCGTCATCCGCTAAGGATCCAACTTGCGTTTTAGTGCCTGCATCGATCCGCACCAAAAAAAAGACCGGCGTCAGCAGGTATTGCTGACGCCGGTCTGATTTCTCGCAACGCAATATGGTTACGGCCCGACCGGTGCCTCGGGCTTTTTAGAATCTTCGCTTGGCGCTGCAGGATCGTCAATCAATTCGGCGTCCTCAATATCGGAGCGGGTTGCGACAGGCGGCTTGGCATCCGCGCCCGAATTGTCTTCGATTGCGCCAACAATCAATGGAAGCATTTGCAGACCGCCCGGCATTGCCACCTCTGACATGGGCGGTGTTTTCCATGCAAGGGTGTCAAAGCTATGACAGTTTTCGCAGGTTGGGGCCCATGCCGCGTGGATATGTTGGCAATTGTCACAGATCCACTGCGGGCCACGCGATACGGTCAACGCGCGTGCCAACCAGCCCTTAACTACGGTGTCAGATGCACCTTCTCCACGTTCGATCGCGGCCATCAAAGTGACAGACCGCGCTGTCGGGTCGGTTTCAACCAGATTACCCAAAGACCGCCGCGCTTGGGGGAAATCTTCGTTTGCGATGTTCAGTTCAGAAAGGAGCATCTTGGTTTCAGAATGATCAGGCCGCAACTTGGTCAAAGCCGCAAACCGCTTCAAACGCTCGCTTGGGCTTTCGTTTGGTGCAATTGCAGCAAAGGCAGCGGCCAAATCAGGATGCGGTTGGACGCTCCATGCCTTTTTCAGCAGACGTGCGGCGTATTTCGGTTTGCCTTGGTCAATGAACCCATGCGCGGCCATGACAGCGGCGGGGATTAGATCAGGCGACAAACGGTTCGCCTCAATCGCAGCTTCACGCGCTTCGATGCTGTTGCCATCACTGATGACGTCTTTTGCCTCGGACAGGGCAAGAACAGCATCGCGGCGTTTGTGAACGTCACGTGGCAGCTGGCCATTTTTCAACTTGGTGTTCAGAGTTTCGCGGGCACCCTTCCAGTCTTCTTTTTCGGCTTGAAGCTTCAGCAAGACATCGCCGGTTTCTTCGTGCTTCGGCTTGAGCGCAAAGGCTTTCTTTGCCAGCATTAGCGCAGTGTCAGTGTCACCATCAGCCAATTTTTGCTTCATGATGCCGCGCACGCCTACAAAACGGGTGGATTCATTTTCCACCATCTTGCGATAGGATTCTTCGGCCAGACGTCGGTCGCCAGCCATCTCGGCGGCTTGGGCGATCAGCAGATTAGTCAGTTCGGGCTTTTCCAAATATTTATCTGCTTTGGCTGCCTTGGACAAAGCCAACCGACCTTCACCACTGGCCAGGGCCATCAACCCCTGAGAAAGCGCCTCGTAACCCTTTCTCTCACGGTTGCGATCAAAGTAGCGCGACAGCGCGGTCTCATCGCCATTTAAGAAATGCCAAACCGCAACCAAAAGGGCAATCACCTTGAGCAGCACCCAAACGGCAACCACCAGCAGGATAACAGCAATGACAGATTGCAGTGGGCCGAAACTGAATTCAGTTCCCATGACCGTAACCTGCAACCCACCCGAGCTTTCGAGTAGGAAACTGGCACCCCATGTCAACGCAGCAATTGCCGCAACAAACATAACGATCTTAATCAGTGACCAAAGCATATTAGTTTCCTTAGTTTGCCGTCAGGCTTTGCGCCAGGGTGTCTACGGCATCTTGCGCAGCTTGGCGGGTTTGCGCATCTGCTATCCAGTCAGCCAAGGGCGCTTTTGCACCTTCTGGCAATGCTTCAACTTCGGTCAATGCGTCTTCCAGATGACCTTGCCTCATCGCGGCTTCGGCACGTGACAGGATCGCGTCGGGGTCGCTCCCTTCGCGCGGAGTGACAGACCGCGCACCAAGCTGGTTTTTCAGGAAGCTGCCTAATCCTCCGCCTGCGTCTGCGGGGGCATCAGCACGCGCGGCAGCCAAAGAAGCGCGCGCGGCGTCTGGAAAGCGATCCTGCAAATTGGCGCTGGTCGCGACGCCAGTTTCCGCAGCATTTGTTAATGCCGGCGGTAATTCAGGGAAACCGCTTTCTTGCAATTGCGCAACTTCGCCCGCGAATGGCTGGCCAGTGGTAATCGCCGCAACGATCCGCGCAATGGCGGATTGGGCTGTGGCGGCTTGGGCAGCCTTTGCGGTCGCTTCCTCAACGCTCAGCGCGTTATCCAGCAATTTCTCAATTTCGTCACGTTGGGTTTCGACGGATGTTTTAAGCTCCGCCAATTCAGCCTCGAATCCGGATGTATCGATTTTCGGGGGTTCGCCCACGCTTGGGGCTGGACGATTGGCAATCTCTTCAACGCGTGCGGTCAGGTCAGCAATCGAAGTTTCAATTCCAGACGTATCTGGTACGGCGGCAGGTTCCGTGCTGGCTTGCTCTAGCGTTGCTATCCGCGCTTCTTGTGCAGCAAGGTCCTGCGCTAGTGCGGTTTGCCCGGCATCATCCGAACGTAAATTAAAGACATTCAACTCTGCGGCGGCGAACCCAATACCACCAGCGATGATGCCGCCCAATACCATCGGAAGAAACACGCTGCCGCGTTTTTCCGGCACATCATGATGTGCCGAATGTGGGGTTGGGGACGTTGGTGCAATGGTTGTCTTAGCTGGTTCGACTGACTTTGTGGGCTCTGCCTTTTTATCGTCTGGTTTGTCGGTCGACTTACCGACATCACCGGTTTCGTTTTTGGCCTGCGTTTCGCCCATAACGGCTGGCTTTTCAGTGTCGCCTTTAGGCGCAAATGGCTCAGCTTGCTTGGCCGCGAGCGTCGACGATGTCGTTGCGTTTTGCGGTGCGCTTGAAGCGGCAGTTGTTTTCGGGCTCGCGCTTGCGGGCGTTGTGGCGGAATCGGCTTTAGCGCCGGCCTTGGTCGTTTTCGCCGGAGCTTTCCGAACGGTTTTTGGCTTGGACGCAGCAGAAGACGCGCGAGAGGTCGGGTTTTCCACAGGTTTATCGCCGCCCGTGCTTGGAGTTTTCGCTTTCGCCACGCTTAAAACCTTTCCGATTCTGACTTTTTGTCAGTCAATATTTCTAACCTTAGACAGCAATTGGGTTCATCTTCAAGGTAACGTGATCCAATCCACTGCAGTTTCAAGCGCAATATGCATAGCTGCGGCGCTTGGCTCACCTGCAATCAACAATTTCTTTGGATCATAGCCTGCTAAATGCAAAGCCACGGCATTACTTAGCGCGATGACCACGACATTCTGCATGCCAGGACATTCCACAGCAAATTGCATCGCAGTCCTAGGAGAGAACAGCGGCACAATGCAAAGGGTGCCGGAGCTGAGAGCCTGCTGTGCCCGTGCGGACAGGGGCAAAAGCTGTTGATCGTAAACAGCAATGGAAGTTGTGTGCAAACCAGCGGTGGTCAGCCGTGCGGCAACATCGCCACGTTGGTGCACCCCACAGATATGAACCAATGGGGCGGCGGGCATGGCATTAGCTAGATTTTGAATCAACTCTTCAGCGGTTTGGCCAGAAATGCTGGCATCCCAACCCCGTGTCCTTGCCATTTCGGCAGTGCGCGAACCCACGCAATATGCGGGGGACCCGTTGCCGGGCCCTGCATGATCGACGCCATTTGCCGACGTGAAGATCGCGCCAGCATAGGGTGCCATGTCAACATCGGTGTCTGTCGACGAAATCCTAAGCAGCGGGCTGATGATCAACGCAACTTTTGCCATTACCTCAGGCCTGATACCATCGACAAAGCGCTGTGATGCTGGCGCAGGTCGGGTCATGATCAACGCGGGCTGTGTCATTCAGCAGCCACCCCCAAGGATTGTTCCGTCTGCCCCAAGGTGTTACTTGGCGCAGACCACCCTTGCAACGGAAACGGCGATGATTGTTCTTGGATTAGAAAGCAGCTGCGACGATACCGCTGCCGCGGTAGTGCGATATTCACCTGATGCCAAAGGAGTTGTTTTGTCTTCGGTCGTTGTCGGGCAAACAGATCTTCATGCGGCTTTCGGGGGTGTTGTTCCTGAGATTGCAGCCCGCGCCCACGCCGAAAAACTTGACCTCTGCGTCGAGGAGGCTCTGAAAAAAGCGGCTCTAACATTGGCTGATATCGATGCTATCGCTGTTACTGCCGGACCTGGGTTGATCGGCGGTGTGCTGTCCGGTGTCATGTGCGCAAAGGGGCTGTCTGCCGCGACAGGCAAGCCGCTTTATGGGGTAAACCACTTGGCGGGGCATGCACTGACACCACGCCTTACCGACAATATCAGCTATCCTTATCTAATGTTGTTAGTATCTGGCGGTCACTGCCAGTTCCTGCTGGTGCATGGTCCGGACCGGTTCGAACGGCTTGGCGGTACAATTGATGACGCTCCGGGCGAGGCCTTCGACAAGGTCGCGCGGTTGATTGCCCTACCACAGCCGGGCGGGCCTGCAATTGAACAAGCGGCTTTAAGTGGCGACCCCAAACGCTTTGCCCTCCCCCGGCCGCTTCTGGATCGTCCTGATTGCGACATGTCGTTCTCGGGTTTGAAAACAGCGGTTCTGCGGGCACGTGATAAAGTTATTGCCGAAAAAGGCGGACTGACTGCTCAGGACCAATCCGACCTTGCCGCAGGATTTCAAGCCGCTGTTGTGGACGTATTGGCCGAAAAGACCCGCCGCGCGATGGTTCTGTACATGGAACACAACCCCACCGCCCCAGCCCTGTGCGTTGCAGGCGGCGTGGCCGCAAATACAGCCATTCGCCAAGGGTTAGAGACTGTAACAGACGACCAGAACGCACGATTTATCGCCCCTCCTCTCGGGCTTTGCACCGATAATGCAGCTATGATCGCCTTCGCCGCGGCAGAGCAAAGCAGTTTGCGCGGGCCAGATGATCTGACGCTGTCAGCACGACCGCGTTGGCCGCTGGATACTAGCCAACCGTCTATGCTGGGCAGCGGAAAAAAAGGGGCGAAAGCATGAGCATCGCAGTTCTTGGCGCGGGCGCATTTGGCACCGCATTGGCGATTTCACTGGCCCATAAGGGGCCTGTTTCGCTGTGGGCGCGTGACATCGGTGATATGGCGCAGACGCGTGAGAACACAAAACGCCTGCCCGGTTTCCCTTTCCCCGACGCGCTGTTCGTCACTGAAGCTATTGTAAACGCAGCAAAGGCTGACATTCTGTTGGTGGCGGTACCCATGCAGAAGCTTCGGGAATTTCTAACCCGAAATGCAGACCATTTGAACGGCGCGACCATTGTTGCCTGTTGCAAGGGGATCGAGCTTGAAACAGGCGTAGGCCCCATAGCTGTGATCCGCGAAACGCTGCCTGACGCGATGCCAGCCATTCTGACCGGTCCCAGTTTCGGTGCTGATATTGCAAGTGGGCTTCCAACCGCTTTGACGCTTGCCTGTGACAATCCCGACATCGGTAGAACCCTGCAGGCCGCTTTGACAACGGATAATCTGCGGCTTTACCGGACAACCGATACGATCGGTGCTGAATTAGGCGGGGCATTGAAAAATGTAGTCGCCATTGCCTGTGGTGCTGCGATTGGTGCTGGTTTGGGCGAAAGCGCGCGTGCGGCTTTGATGACGCGCGGGTTTGCGGAAATGCAGCGGTTGGCTGAACACTTGCACGCCAAACCCGATACATTGGCCGGGCTATCAGGGTTTGGCGATTTGGTGCTGACCTGCACATCTAGTCAATCTCGCAACTATCGGCTGGGATTGGCCTTTGGGGAAAACCAGCCGTTTGACACGACCACAACCGTCGAAGGGGCCGCGACCGCGCGTGCGGTTGATTCGCTGGCCCGTGAACGCGGGCTTGATCTGCCCATCACCGCGGCCGTTGCAGGGCTGGTCGAGAATCGATTAGATGTGCCCAGCGCAATGAAAGCGCTTTTGAACCGCCCGCTAAAGGAAGAATAATATGCTCGTTGCCCTATTTGCAAATGACAAGCCTGGTGCGTTGCCCGTACGACAGGAAAACCGCCCCGCGCATGTCGATTACTTGAAATCAACCGGGTGCGTTGCACAGGCTGGCCCATTGCTGGATGCTGACGGGCAAATGTGTGGATCGTTAGTGATTTTGGATGTTCCTGACATGGCTGCCGCGCAAAATTGGGCTGACAATGACCCCTATGCCAAGGCCGGCTTGTTCGCGAATGTAGAACTGGTTGCGTGGAACAGGGTGATCGGCTGATGGCGTATTGGCTGTTCAAATCCGAACCGTCGACTTGGGGTTGGGATGACCAGGTCGCCAAGGGTGCCAAGGGCGAGGAATGGGATGGCGTGCGCAACTATCAGGCGCGCAACTTCATGCGAGAGATGGCGCTGGGCGACCGTGGCTTTTTCTATCATTCGCAGGGCGAACGCGCGATTGTCGGCATCGTCGAAGTTTGCGCCGAAGCGCACCAAGATAGTTCGACCGATGATGTGCGTTGGGAATGTGTGGATATCAAAGCCGTACGCCCGTTTAAAGACCCTGTCACATTGGATCAGGTCAAAGCGGATGGCAGGTTTGACGATATGCCTTTGGTCAAAAGCCCGCGTTTGTCAGTACAACCGATAACGAAACAGCAATGGGAACAGATTTGCGCAATGGGCGACACAGAAGCCTAATGTGTAAAAAGGGTCCCGGCACCCCGCCAGAACCCTTTCTCACCCCACGCTTACCCCGAAAGGCCACCTCGCGTGTATCGAAATTTGTTCTGGCCATCCTGGCCGACCTGTTTTGGATACCGCGTTGGACAATTTTTCGCAAGAATCTAATACTTCAAAGGCCTTACAATAAAGAAACGCCCAATTAACTAATTGGACGTTTCTATCTTGGTACTGAATTCTGTCTGTATTCCAGCTTAGCTATAGACAGCTTCTTTGCCGAAATGCTTGGTCAGCATGTAATAGATTACGGCGCGATATTTGTTGCGCTCAGATTTTCCATATACTTCGATCACTTTGTGGATCGCTTCCAGCAGCTCGGGGCTATCTGCCATCCCAAGCTTTTTCATCAGGAAGTTCTTTTTAACCAGCTCAAGTTCGCTTTCTTGGCTGCTCGCCACGGTTTGTGCATCTGCGTTATAAATTGACGGGCCACAGGCGATTGTTACTTTGGTCAGCAAAGGCATGTCAGGCGTCATGCCGCACTTGTTTTTCAGATCATCCGCATATTTTGCGATCCATTCGTCTCTCTTACCCATTTTCTGGCTCCCACTGTTGTATTTGACCGATGATTACGGCCTTGCCGCGAACCCTAGTCAGAATTTTCCCTTCGCAAAAGGTATTTTTTATGACCTTGGCGCAGGGTCACGAAAACCAATGCGGAGCCTTTTTCAGCGTGGGCCAGTCTTCGGGGCTGTGACCAAAGATAACAAAAGCGTCCCGTTCGACCGCCAGTTGCATCAATCGATCACCATGGTGGATGGCTAAATCAACGTCCCATGACCCTGCGAATTTCTCGTCAATCTCGGACGCGCGGCTGATCGCATCCGACGTCAACATCACCCAACCCGTCTGCGGGAGGCGGACCATAAAGGCAAGTTGGCCCGGCGCATGGCCTGGGCACAGCAAGATATCAAACCCGTCGCCCAACGCGAAATCCTGCGTGACCAGTGCATAGTTGGCATCTGGCCACTCCATTGCCTGCTTGCCCGACCAGTATAGCGGCCTTGGCAGGGCGCGTTCAGACGCGGCGATCAGAATTGGCGCGTCGGGATAGCCACCCATATCACCTACATGATCGATATGCGTATGACTTTGGATCATCAGCGTAACGTCTTGCTTGGTCAGACCCAGCTTGGCCAACTGCGGCCCCGGCATGTTGTCAGCGGTCACTGACAGAACCTTTCCAAAACCGCCAAGGTCGTCTTGGGCCGTTGCTGCATCTGGATCGTCAGCATATTTCTGCGGGAAACCAGTGTCGATCAGGATGGTTTCGTCTGCATCGGTCTGGATAACATATCCGCAGATCCCAACGTCACGGGGCCCCGAATGCACACGGAACAGCCCATAGTCTAACACCGCCAGACGGGTGGGTTTGCCTTTTAAAGAAACTTGCATATTCATGAAGTCTGTCCCCTATTGCGGACATGTTAGCCTGGGGCACGCTATGAAAGTCAAGATACACACTCTGTTTCAATATCTGCTTGAAACCACCAACTCTGCGCCCGAAGCGATTGTCGGCTTCTCGCTATCAGGCTCGCCCAAATTGGGGGATTATCTGCCGGATTTGGACCCTGAACAGTCCCTTGATTGGAACAATCGCGACTTTCGCGGGCTGCCTGAACTGCGCGAACATGTACTGGCCCAAGCTGGCCTATCCGGCACTTGCACAACGGCTGATGTATTAATCACCGCTGGCGCGGCCGAGGCGAACTACCTTGCGATTATGCAGACACTCGAACCCGGTGACGAAGTAATAATTGAAACGCCGGGCTGGCCGCAGGCTGATGTACTGGCCAAAGCTATTGGAGCCAAGATCACGCGCATCCAGCGGCACGAAGCTGACAATTGGCACCTGCCGATCGATCAGATTGCAAACGCGGTAACCAGCCAGACCAAGATGATTTTTTTGACCAATCCAAACAATCCGACAGGTGATTTGCTTTCGTCTGACGAAATTGGACAGCTGGTGCGTATTGCTGATCCGGTTGGCGCATGGCTGCTGATAGACGAGGTTTACGCCGGTCTTGAATGGGACGGTCCGCGCGCGCCGTCTGTCGCCGGCATGTATCAACGCGGGATCACAACCGGCTCTGTCTCAAAGGCGTTGGGCCTTCAGGGGTTGCGCACAGGCTGGCTGATTTGCCCGGATCCACAGTTGCTGATGGACGCGATAATTTTGCGCGAGAATTCATCCGAAATCATGAACATCATGGGCGAAGTCATCGCCGAAATAGCCCTGCGGCCGGACCGTTATCGTGCCGCGATGGACAAGGCCAGAGCTGAAGGTCGCTCTAATCTTGCGCAGATGAACGCATGGGTGGATGCGCAAAACCAGCTATCTTGGGTATCGCCGCGTGCCGGGCTGATCGGACTGGCCCGTTTGCCCGATGGAATTGACAGCGATGAATTTGCGCGAACTCTTTTGGCTGACCCACATCGCACGTTTCTGCTGCCAGGCAGTGCATATGATCAGCCAGACCACATCAGGCTAGGTGTGGGCGGCGGCGCTTCTGTCAATCTAAAAGACGGCTTGGACCGAGTTGCAAAAGCGTTGCAAAATTGGGATTACCAGCCTTGTTGAATTGAACGAATTGCGCGATGTTGCGGTCATGGTTTTACGTCACTTATCCCCAGTCCTGCTTGCATTTTGCGCGGTTTCGGCCTTGGCTGATCCTTTGCCGAAATCGGTCGCTGAATCGGCTTTTGAGGCAGTGAACATAGACGAAGCCGTGTTGGGGCAATTGTTGTTCTATGATCCGATCCTGTCGGGCAACAAAAACATAGCCTGCGCGACTTGTCATCATCCCGACTTTGCCACCAGTGATGGGGTGTCGCTGGGCCTTGGTGAAGGCGGCGTTGGTCTAGGGCTTGAGCGGCGCGGCGATCCTGACAATATGCCGCTGCACAGAATTCCGCGTAATTCACCTGCGCTCTTCAATCTAGGCGCATCCGAATTCACCGTTCTTTTTCATGACGGCCGGATCGAGGTCGATGATGCTATGAAATCGGGATTTCGAACTCCGCTAGAGGATGACATGCTCGACGGCTTTGCTTCTCTTTTGTCAGCGCAAACGATGTTCCCAGTTCTCAGCCCTGATGAAATGGCCGGCCAAGGACTTGAGAACGATGTATCAAAAGCAGTGCGTCAGGGACTAATCACAGGGCCAGGCGGCGCATGGGATTTACTGGCGCGGAGGGTTGCCGCCCTCCCCGATTATGCGCTGCGGTTCCAAGACGTTTATGATCATATCGACAGGCCTGACCAAATTGCCTTTACCGATATTTCTAACGCGATTGCGGTATTTATTGCCCATGAATGGCGATCGGATAGTTCGGTATTCGATGCCTATTTACGAAACCCCGACGCGGGCTATCCTTTTAATTCTGCCAAAGGGATGGCACTTTTTTATGGGGACGCCGGGTGCAGCACCTGCCATGCAGGGCCATTTCAAACTGATCACAAATTTTACGCGATGGGCGCACCCCAACTCGGTCCAGGCAAGGCCGCTGTTTTTGAAAACCATTCCCGTGACTTGGGACGCCAAGGTGTGACCGGCGACCCAAGTGATGCTTTTGCGTTTCGCACCCCGTCGTTGCGTAATGTAATGCAAACAGGGCCATGGGGCCATGCCGGTGCCCACAGCAGGATGGAACAGTTCCTCCGCGATCATCTTGATCCCGTAGCAACGGCTAATCGTTTCGCCACAAACGCTGCTGGGCGGCGCTCAGTGCGATTGCCGCCGCTTGCAGCCGATGATTGGATAGAGATGGATGATCCAACGGCACGCGAACGCATCGTTGAGGCCGCGCTGATCCGTGCCCCGAAAGGCTTGGACTCGGCTGATATCGCTGCATTAGTGTCGTTTCTGCACACCTTAGATGATGATGCCGCACTTATCGGGCGGCTTGGTATTCCAGACAGTGTGCCAAGTGGTTTGGCCGTCGGTGGCGCTCCTAACTAGTCCGCTTGATTGACGGTCAGGGTTTCGCCAGCCATAATACTGAATGGGTCGCTTTGCGATCCATCAGGCCAGCGCACGGTAACCTTTGCCTGATCCGCCGACCCAATTCCGAAATGCAGCGGCAGTGCAGTAGCACCTGCATGGCCCCCGCCGATGGTTACCTGCTGGCTTTGATTTGTGCCGCCCGCGCTTATCATGACTCGCGCACCTATGGCATATCGATTTCCATATGCACCATGCAGCCGAACAGTGACGGCACTGCCCGCGCCCGTTGTGATATTTTGGTACAGACGCATTGGCGCACGCCGGTTTACCACCACCAAATCCAACAGGCTGTCGCCATCAAAATCAGCCAAAGCCGCCCCGCGGGATCGCTCAACATCAGCAAGACCGGCCTTATCACCTGCTTCGGTAAACCGACCATCTACGCCCTGAATCAAAAGGTTATTTGGGTCACGCATTGCCATACCGGGCATCTGATCCACGTTGCCTTTTGCGATAAACAAATCCGGCAGTGCATCATTGTTCACGTCGCCAAAGGCTGCATGCCAACCGGTCGACGGCCGGCCGTCGCCCTTGATGTAGGGGTTATGCGCGAAGGTCCCGATGTCGTAGGGTGCGTTCTTATAAGTTCCGTCTGGCTGGGCGATCTGCATCAGTTGATCCCCCATGGACGTCAACATCAACTCGTCCCGACCATCACCGGTTAGATCACGACTGGCGATACCCATGCCCCATAATGACACGGTCGCAAAACCGTCATCAGGGCCAAGAAACCGGCGCTTCTTGATATCCCACAATTGCTCAGCCCCGCCCGATACATAGTAATGTCGGTCATTGGAAATGCGCAAAGACATCACGCCCCTCGCATCTTCCGCAGCCAACATCGACAGGGTGCAAAAACCGGGTTCAAGTGTTTCAGCACTATAGATGGGCGTATTTCCATCAGTTGGGAACAGGATGGTTTGCGTATCGCAGGTTCCAAACGGACCTTCGGGATCGGCGCGGTCAACATAATGGCCAACCGCCAACGTAGGAAAATGCGCGCCCTCGTCCCACCATGCGGCAAAAGCCGTTGTCCATTGATCGGTTTGCGGAATGCCCCAGCTTTCAGTTACGTCGGTGAAACTGCAATCCGGCCCGCCGCGCAAAACACGGTCGGGGCCTACGCGCATGACATAGAGATCAAGAACCGCATCACCATCAATGTCGATCGGATAAGCACCCGTCACGCCCGTAGCAACTCCCGGCACAGGCAACGGCTGGAATGCAACTTCCCCTTTGTCAGAGACATTTTTCAGCAAGATCATCGGTGTCGTCCCGCCCGCGGCCACGAGATCGGGCAACCCATCGGAAGAGCAATCAAAAGCCGACACACCGCCGCCGACAAAGTGCTCCCAACCGCCGGTGTATTGATGGTCGGGCAGGGCATCTGTGATGTCTCGGAACATCGGATCAGAGTGCAAAGTTCCGGCTGTCATCGCAAATACAAAAGACAGTCGACAAATCACGCCGCGTTTTCCCCTAACAACGCATCTGTGACTTCGGCCAGTGCAAGGGCCGCAGCCCCTTTCGCCCAGACAGACCCGCCCCAAGCGTGAATATCAACGGGGGTGGGTGTGCGCCCAGCGGGAAGTATCATACTGTTCATCTCAGCCAACATATCGTCGGTGGTCAAATAATCATAACGCATACGCTCGCCGCTGAGGATGATTCGCTCTGGGTCAAACAACTGAACGATGTTCGCTAGACCCACGCTCAGGAACCGCCCCGCGCGCCGGAAAATTGCCAATGCCGCCTCGTTTCCTGCATTCGCTTCATCGTAAAGGGTTTCGATCATCGTCAACGCCGAACTGTTGGATCTTGGATCACGGTCCAAAGCGGTTCCGGCCTCGCGAACAAGAGCATAATCAGCGATATAGGCCTCAAGGCACCCGCGCTGGCCACAGCGGCAAAGCGCACCGTCCAACTGCACCTTGGTATGACCCAGTTCCATGCCCGGTCCGAGGGCACCGCGGAATAATCGGTTGTTCAGCACCAGCCCCATGCCAACACCACGCTCAATCGAGACGACAACAAAATTGGACGTTCCCCGGCCTGCCCCGAACCAAAGTTCGGCAAGTGTCAGCAGGTTGGTGTCATTGTCGAGCGACACTGGCAGATCAAGCTGCTCCATCAGCAGTTCGCGCAATGGAATGTCAGTGTCGGTCAAGACAGGCGACCATTTTACGATGCCTGTACCTGCATCGACAATGCCAGGCAGTCCGATCCCAATGGCACTGACGTCGCCATGGGTCTGACCCGCTTTATGTAAAAGCTTTTTAATTAGGGTCGAAACTTCGGTTAAGACCTCGGCTGTGGTCTGGCGCAATGCGCCACTGACCAATTGTGCCTCGGCGATGATCTTGCCCGCCAGATCCAGCAAAATGGCGGTGTGGCGTTCGTCTGATAATTTCATCCCGACCACATAGCGGCAGCGCGGTGCAACACGCAATGCAATGGGCGGTCGGCCACGGGTAGCACCGCGCTGGTTGTCTTCGACCTCTTGCAGAAGGCCGCGCGCTATAAGGTCAGACGTGATTGTGGTGACCGACCCAGGACTGATGTTCAAGGTACGGGCAACGTCCATGCGTGGCATATGCCCTGCAGCACGCACCTGTTCAAACACCTGCTGACGCAATGGACGAGAATCATCTTGCGACAGCAAAAGTCGCGGACCACAGCCGGAAGGAATATTATCACTGCCATCCAGGCTGTCATTCCGAATTAGTTCGCTAGCCAAACTTTATACTCCCGTCAGAACACTCGATCGAATTACTTCTTGCTATATCACCCGAAATAAGCCGCATTTTTCAGACGCCTGTCAAATTATTTGTCTAATATCTGAAAATTTATTTTGACAACTGAATTAAAACGCGCAACCTCAGTACACGGACAATAACGATGTACTATAAGTCATCGGAATCATTTCATCTGGGAGGAAAGAAATGCGTAAACTCTTTATGGCAGCGGCTGTCGCCACTGCCGGATTCACCCATGCCGCTGCGGCGCAAGACATCACTGTCGGCGTTAGCTGGTCCAATTTTCAAGAAGAGCGCTGGAAAACTGACGAAGCCGCGATCAAAGCTGCTTTGGAAGCTGCCGGTGCGAAATATGTCAGCGCTGATGCGCAGTCATCTTCGGCCAAGCAACTGTCCGACGTTGAAAGCCTGATCGCCCAAGGTGTTGATGCGTTGATCATTCTGGCACAAGACAGCCAAGCCATTGGCCCAGCCATCACAGCCGCGGCTGACGAAGGTATTCCAGTGGTTGGCTATGACCGCCTGATCGAAGACCCCCGCGCCTTTTATCTGACATTCGACAACGTGGAAGTTGGCCGCATGCAGGCCCGCGCAGTTTTCGAAGCGATGCCCAAGGGCAACTACGTTATGATCAAGGGTTCGCCCACCGATCCGAACGCTGATTTCCTGCGTGGCGGCCAGCAAGAAGTGCTGCAATCCGCGATTGACGCTGGCGACATAACCATCGTTGCCGAAGCCTATACGGACGGTTGGTTGCCTGCCAACGCGCAGCGCAACATGGAGCAGATCCTGACCGCGCAAGACAACAAAGTTGATGCGGTTGTTGCATCCAACGATGGCACAGCTGGCGGTGCAATTGCAGCGCTAACAGCGCAAGGCATGGAAGGCACGCCTGTGTCCGGCCAAGACGGCGATCACGCCGCGTTGAACCGCGTTGCCAAGGGCATACAGACCGTCAGCGTTTGGAAAGACGCCCGCGATTTGGGCAAAAACGCTGCTGAAATCGCAGTTGCCCTTGCCGGCGGTACTGAAATGAGTGCGGTTGAAGGCGCGCAGGAATGGACGTCGCCCGGCGGCACGACCTTGTCCGCCAAGTTTCTGGCCCCTGTGCCGGTTACCATCGACAACCTGAACGCCGTTCTGGACGCTGGCTGGATCACCAAAGAAGCGCTTTGCCAGGGCGTTACAGACGTCGCAGCCTGCGAGTAATCGAACCAAGCGCATTCCGGCCCTGTCGGGATGCGCGCCCCTTTTTTTCCTTTTATGCGTGGGCCATTCTTCTTTGCAATGCCCTGACCGCTGAAAGCAACCGCGTCCCAATCCGGAAGCCAATCACATGACAGATTCATCAACACCCGGGGCTGATTCACATCCGTCACCGACACGCTCTAAACGTTCGTTCCTGACCCAGCTTGAGATTGACACACGCCTGTTGGGCATGATCGGTGCCTTTGTTCTGGTCTGTCTGGTCTTTAACGTGCTGACAGATGGCCGGTTTCTGACGCCACGGAATATTTTTAACCTGACCATTCAGACCGTCAGCGTTGCCATTATGGCCACTGGCATGGTGTTTGTGATCGTCACCCGCCATATCGACCTTTCTGTAGGGGCCATGTTGGCAACCTGCTCGGCCGCGATGGCGATTACCCAAACCGATATCTTGCCTAAGATGCTGGGGCTTGGCCTTGGCCACCCGCTGATCCCTTGGATTGCTATCGCAGTCGGTCTGATCGTGGGTACCCTGATTGGCGCATTTCAAGGGTGGCTTGTCGGCTATCTGACGATCCCCGCCTTTATCGTGACATTAGGCGGCCTGCTGATCTGGCGTAACGTGGCGTGGTACATGACAGATGGCCAAACCATTGGCCCCCTTGATGAAACATTCCGAAAGTTTGGTGGCATCAACGGTACATTGGGCGAAACATGGTCCTGGGTTGTTGGCATTATCGCAGTGATACTCGCGCTTTGGGCGCTATCATCTTCACGCCGCAACAAAATCAGGCATGATTTTCCGGTAAAGCCGGTCTGGGCAGAAGCGATCGTCGGGTTTATTATCGCTGTCGGGATCCTTGGCTTTGTCGCCATTTTGAACGCTTACCAAGTGCCCACCGCACGGCTGATCCGTGAATTCAAAGCAAGCGGCGAGGTGATGCCAGAAGGGTATACAGCCGCCTACGGTATTCCCTATTCCGTACTGCTGCTGATCGCGATTGCAATTGCCATGACCGTCGTTGCGAAACGCACGCGGTTCGGGCGCTATATTTTTGCGACAGGCGGCAACCCTGATGCGGCTGAATTATCCGGTATCAACACACGGTTGCTGACGGTCAAAATCTTTGCGCTTATGGGGGCGCTGGTGGCGCTGTCTGCCGTTGTAGCGTCGGCCCGTCTAACGAACCATTCCAACGACATTGGTACGCTGGATGAATTACGCGTCATCGCTGCTGCGGTGATTGGTGGCACGGCCCTTGCGGGCGGGATCGGCACCATTCATGGCGCGATCCTAGGTGCCTTGATCATGCAATCGCTGCAATCAGGAATGGCCATGGTCGGCGTCGACGCGCCGCTGCAAAACATCGTTGTGGGGGCAGTTCTTGTCCTCGCCGTTTGGATCGACATTGTCTATCGCCGCCGCACGGGAGGGAAATGATGACACCTTTAGTAGAGCTCAAAAATATCTCGCTGTCCTTCGGGGGCGTGCGCGCTGTCGATAACGTATCTCTTGATCTGTATCCGGGCGAAGTTGTTGGCCTGCTGGGCCACAACGGCGCGGGTAAATCGACACTGATCAAGATCCTAGCCGGCGCCTATCAAATGGACGAAGGCGAAATATGGATCGAAGGAAAAAAGGTTAACATTTATTCGCCCCGCGACGCGCGCCGTCACAACATCGAGACGATTTATCAAACGCTGGCGCTGGCAGATAACCTTGATGCGCCTAGCAATCTGTTTCTGGGGCGCGAATTAACCAATCGTTTTGGTTTGGTGGACGACGCAAAGATGGAGGCAGAAACGCGCAAAATCATGGCGCGGCTCAACCCCAACTTTAGAAAAATAAGCGAACCTGTTTCTGCGCTTTCCGGCGGCCAGCGGCAATCAGTTGCGATTGCGCGCGCAGTGTATTTCAACGCTAAGATCTTGATCATGGATGAACCCACTGCCGCGTTGGGTGTGCACGAAAGCAAGATGGTCGCGGACTTGATCAAGGAACTGAAGGCGCAGGGTTTGGGTATCTTCCTGATCAGCCACGACACCCGCGAAATGCTGGATCTATGCGACCGCGTATCGGTTATGAAGAACGGCACTTTGATCGGCACTGAAAAAGTCGGTGACGTGACCGAGGATGACATCCTGAGTATGATAATCATGGGCAAAGCGCGCGACGCTGCTTAAGCTTTAACGACGGGGTACCGAATGTTCTTAGGTCTTGATTTGGGCACGTCGGGCCTGAAAGCGCTGTTGGTGGACGGTGATGAAAACATCATCGCCGAGGCAAACGCGCCACTGCAGGTATCGCGCCCCCATGATGGGTGGAGCGAGCAAACTCCTAGTGACTGGTTCACAGCCTGCGAGGCGGCAGTTCGAGGTCTTGGCGTTGATCTGAGAGCAGTCCAGAGTATTGGGCTAAGCGGCCACATGCATGGCGCGACACTGATCGATGCTGATGGCGCGGTATTGCGCCCCTGCATGCTTTGGAATGACACCCGCGCGGCAGTTGAGGCGGCCGAGATGGACGCCAATCCGATCTGGCGCAAGGCGACGGGCAACATCGTCTTCCCCGGATTTACTGCGCCAAAGGTTGAATGGGTCCGGCGTCATGCCCCCGATACCTTTGCTAAGATCGATAAAGTGTTGTTGCCCAAGGATGCCCTGCGGTTTTGGTTAACGGGTGAATCTGTTTCAGAAATGTCTGACGCCGCAGGCACCAGCTGGTTGGATACAGGTGCCCGCGATTGGTCGGATGAATTACTGGCGCTGTCGGGTCTTTCACGGACACAAATGCCCCGGTTGGTCGAAGGATCCGAGGTTTCTGGTACTCTGAGCGGTCAAATTGCCGCAAAACTCGGCCTACCAGCAGGGATCCCCATCGCGGGGGGTGGTGGTGATAACGCTGCCTCTGCCGTCGGGATGGGTGTAGTGAAACCGGGGCAGGCGTTTGTGTCGCTTGGCACTTCGGGCGTGTTGTTCGCAGCAACGCCCAGTTATTCCGCGGCACCAGAAAGCGCTTTACACAGCTTTTGCCACGCGTTGCCCAACTTGTGGCATCAGATGGGGGTGATCCTGTCTGCAACAGATGCCTTGAATTGGTTGGCAGGCGTACTGAACGAAGATGCACAAGCACTGACTGGTAATCTGGGGCAATTGCAGGCTCCCGGTCGCACGATCTTTATGCCGTATTTAGGTGGCGAACGGACCCCACATAATGATGCCCAAATTCGCGCGGGCTTCCTGCACCTAGGCCATGCAACAGACCGCGCTGCGATGGTTCGCGCGGTACTTGAAGGGGTCACCCACGCGCTGCGCGACAGCTTTGATGCGATGGCGCTGACGGGCACCAAAATTGATAGCCTGATCGCTGTGGGAGGCGGATCAAAATCCGACTACTGGCTCAAGGCCATCGCGACATCACTCAACATGCCGATCCAAATGCCTGCTGATGGTGATTTTGGTGCCGCCCTTGGTGCCGCTCGCCTTGGCCGTATGGCTGCAACCGGTGCGGGGGCGGAAATCGCCGTGCCACCCCCCGTTTCCCGCGTAATAGAGCCTGACACGCAACAAACAGCAGCCTTCGCGGACGCCCATGCCCGCTATTCCGAGACATACAGCGCGATCAAATCATTGCGCTGAACTATACTTCAGGAGCCTCCCATGACCGACTTTTTTAATGGAATCCCAACGATCAGCTACGATCCAGACGCGACACACGATTTCGCCTATCGCAGCTATAACCCTGATGAAATGCTAATGGGCAAAACAATGGCCGAGCATCTGCGCTTTGCTGTTGCGTACTGGCACAGCTTTGCATGGGAAGGGGGCGATCCGTTTGGCGGCCAAACGTTCGAGCGCCCATGGTTTGGTGACACCATGGCGCATGCCAAGGTCAAGGCCGATACCGCGTTTGATATGTTCAAAATCCTTGGACAGCCCTATTTCTGTTTCCACGATGCAGATGTGCGCCCCGAAGGTGATACCTTCGCCGAAAGCACCGCACGTCTGCACGAGATCACCGATTATTTTGGCGAAAAGATGGAGCAAACAGGCACAAAGCTGCTTTGGGGCACTGCGAACCTGTTTTCAAACCGGCGTTATATGTCGGGTGCCGCAACCAACCCCGACCCTGAGATATTTGCCTATGCTGCCGCGACCGTCAAGGAATGCATCGACGTGACCCACAAGCTGGGTGGTGAAAACTATGTGCTGTGGGGCGGGCGCGAAGGTTATGAAACGCTGCTCAACACCGACATGAAACGCGAGCGTGAACAGGCCGGTCGATTCCTGCAAATGGCCGTCGAATACGCACGTAAGATCGGTTTCAAAGGCGGCATCCTGATCGAGCCTAAACCACAGGAACCTACAAAACATCAGTATGATTATGACGTCGCCACTGTTTATGGCTTCCTCAAGGATTTCGGGCTTGAGAACGAAGTGAAAGTGAACATCGAACAGGGTCACGCGATCTTGGCAGGACACTCGTTTGAACACGAGCTGGCGCTGGCATCCGCGCTTGGGATTTTCGGATCCATTGATATGAACCGCAATGATTACCAATCGGGTTGGGACACCGACCAGTTCCCCAACTCGGTCCCAGAAGTCGCATTGGCCTATTATGAAGTGCTAAAAGCAGGTGGTTTCACAACTGGCGGCACGAATTTCGACGCCAAGCTGCGCCGTCAGTCGTTGGACGCACAAGATCTGATCCTTGCCCATGTCGGCGCAATGGATGTCTGCGCTCGCGGGTTGAAAGCCGCTGCCGCTATGCTGAAAGACGGCAAACTAGAGGCTGCCCGCGAGGCCCGTTATGCAGGATGGGATTCAGCACGCGGAAAGGGTTTGCTGAAAAGCGACCTTGCAACGATCAACGCACAGGTGAAAGCAGATGCACTGAACCCGCAACCCGCGTCGGGTCGCCAAGAAGCGTTGGAAAACTTGATGAACCGCTATCTTTGACCTTTGACCCGCGTCGGATTACCTGAACCCATGTTCAAACGCTACGCCATCTACTTCACACCTCAATCTGGTCGGTTTGCCCAATCAGGTGCAGCTTGGTTAGGGTGGGATTTGGCCCAAGGTTGCAAAGTGGCGCAGCCAGATACAGCGGAGGTCGACATTGCCGCCATAACGGCACGACCTCAGAAATACGGTTTGCATGCCACAATGAAGGCACCGTTTTCCCTTGCCGACGGCACGACAGAGCAAGGTTTGACTGATACGCTTGAAGCATTCTGCGCGGCGCATTATGCCGTTGCGCTTGAGGGCTTACGCCTAAGCCAGATGGGTCGTTTCTTGGCACTGACACCTGTCGGCGATACAGGTGACGTGAACGCACTGGCGTCATCAGTTATGCGTTCGCTGGACCCGTTTCGCGCACCAATCAGCCAGGATGAGTTTGATCGCAAGAACCGACCTAGTTTATCTGACCGGCAGCGGCAACTTTTTAGACAATGGGGCTATGCCAATGTCGAAGAGTTCTTTCGGTTTCACATTACATTGACGGGGCCAGTTTCTGACAGCGCAAGAAACAGGATTAGCCAAGTGCTAGAGCATTACCTGATACCGACGATCCCTGCGCCATTCATTGTCGACAGTCTGGCCCTATGTGGAGAAGGCGCTGACGACCGGTTCTACCAGATCGCAAGGTTCGCGTTAAACAAAGCTTCGAATAGTCTCTAACGCTCCAGAAAGCTCCTTTCCCTCGGGGTCTTTCAACGCTGCTTCGCGGAGGCGGGCGACCCATTCTGACGCATCTTTGCGCCCTTTCAGCATGTCCGCTCCGTTCATCACACTGTCAAATTTAGTCAATCCACGTGCGTGTGTATCGGAGTATCCTTTTATCAGGCGGCGGCAGCGGAGCATTTCGACACAAAGTGCATAATCTTCCGTGATGGGTGCAAGGCTGCGATTAAGCCATGAATCCAGATGTGCGCCCTCAACCGCATGGCGACGGGTTTTCAGGCGATAGGATTTCAACCCACCCAGAACATACAATAAAGTAAAAGCCGGCAGACTGTCTGTGCGCAACCGCCGCCCCTTGCCAAACCACCGGTCCAGCCGCGCCATGGCTTTCCGGTTCCCCTCGATCCTGGCACCAAGCTTCGCAGGCAAAAGCCCAGCGATCTCCTCTGCTCTTGGATGGAAATACTCCGTCAACTGCATGACCTGATCTTGGGTCGCACCCATCTCGGCACGAATGCGATCAAACCTAGGGCGTCGCGTTTTAATGTCAGCAACCCGGATAACGTCATCATAGGCCATCGCGTTAGCAATGTATTTCGCAGCCGTGACGCTAAGCAGCCAATCTTGCGCGGCGCTGTCCAGCGCAAGGACCGCGTTCACCCAGTCAAGATAGGCCGCGCCATAGGCACAATCCTGAAAATCGACGACTTTTCCTAAACCAGCTGCGGTCATCTGCTGAACCCTAGGCGGCATGGTTTTGACACGATCAAGCAGCACTTGCCATTCGTTCATCAAAAGCGCTGGCCCGACTATCTCGCTTGCGTTTTCTTTACTTTGCGACGGCTGAGTTATGCCAGCTTGCGACGCATCAAATCCGGCATTGAATGCACGCAGACTGGCATCCACGCCTTTGCCGCTATTGCGTATGGCATCCTCAAATGCCGTGCGTGGAAAAGGCAGCACTTCGGCACCTGCAAGCGCCCCAAACAAGCTGGCCGAGATGACCGATCCCTCATCAATTGCCAATTGCTCCATATCAGCCAAAATTAGTCGCTGCGCGGCGATTTCAGCGGCGGCCTGCACCTCTTCAGCATCAGCAATGCCATCGCCCGGTACCATTTTTTCTGAGACAGCCAATGCGCGGTGGGTCGACCCAATTAATACTGTTCGATCCGGCGTCACAAAGCCACGTATTACGGCGCGCCCAACCTCCATCATCTCGGCAGCGATAAGGATATCGACATCACCTGCCGAGGGTGCCAATGCAAAGATCGGCTGTTGATCTGTCATTGGCGTCATTTCTAGATAATAGATCGTTGCCCCAGTACGTTGCGCCACGCCCGCCACGCTGGTGGTTTGCACGACATAGCCCTTCTCGCGGGCCATTGCCTCAATCCAACCGGTCAGGACACCACCACCCTGCCCCCCAACCGCCATGACTGCCAGTTTCGTGATTTGCGCTGCACGCATGTCAGGCGGTTTTGGCAGGTTCAGGGCAATCATTGCAACGCCAGCCGTTTGGCATCACGCTTGGATTGCAGCCAGCTAATGAGTTTGATCCGCTGCTTCGTACGCCAAAGCTCGAACTGGGTCGGGTTATGTACCACATCCGCCTGATAAAATGACGGGCACAGAATGGCACTGACGGCCACCTCTCCGCAATTACCGCACCCGACGCAGGTTTGATCAATATGGGCCACCGGATCATCGCGCAGAGGGTCATCAAGTTTCTTCAACGACAACGACGGGCAGCCAGAAAGGCGAATACACGCATGATCGCCTGTGCAGATATCTGGATCCACACCAAAACGTGGGATATCAACACGGCGGCCTTCCTTAATCGCCAGATTGCGAAGTGGTTTTTCGCGGCGTTGCTTGTTTAGCATACATTCCGAAGACGCGACGATAACCTTGGGCCCGGCATAATCAGTTGTTAGCGCCTCGCGCAGGACCTCGCGAACTTTACCGACATCATAGGTATGGTCAATCTGGCGTACCCATTCAACACCAACCCCCTTTAGGGCGGCTGAAATGGGATTATTTGTCGATTTAGTCTTGTTGCTTGCGCGGCTGGAGAGCACATCCTGCCCGCCCGTCGCCGCGGAGTAGTAGTTGTCGACGATCACTGCGACCGAGTCCGATTTGTTGAAAACCATGTTCCCGATCGAAGAACTGAGCCCGTTGTGCCAAAACCCGCCATCGCCAAGGATCGAGATCGCCCGGCGTTCCCCACCCCCATCAAATGCCGCATTCGACGCAGGACCCAAGCCGTAGCCCATCGTGGCCCCGCCGATTTCAAACGGGGGCAGCGCCGCAAACAAGTGGCAGCCGATGTCTCCGCTTATCTGATGCTTGCCAAGTTCCTGCTCTGTCAGCTTCATCGCGGCAAAAATGGGCCGTTCCGGGCAGCCAGTGCAGAACCCCGGTGGCCGCATAGGAACGGTTTTAGACAGGTCCGGTATCTGCGGGGTATCTGCATTCGGGGCCCGCACATTCCCCGGTAACATTTCTGGGGCGGCGGCCTTTATGAATGCGGTCACGCCGTCCAACATCACCTGCCCGGTATATTCCCCAGCCATCGGCAGCATGTCTTTGCCATGCAACTCGACAGAACTGCGCGCCTTATACAGAAAGCTGCCGAGCTGCTGTTCGATAAAGTCCGGCTGCCCTTCCTCGACGACCAACACATGATCCTTGCCTTGGCAAAACTGGTTAAATTCGTCTCTAACAAGCGGATATGTGACATTCAGAACGTATAGCGGCACGTCGCTGTTGCCATAGATATCGGCCAGCCCCAAACGCTGAAGTGCACGCATCACACCGTTATACATGCCCCCTTGAACAACAATGCCCAATGGCGAACGGTCGGGGCCGAAAACCTCGTTCAGTTTGTTTTCGATGATAAATTTTTCAGCAGCAGGCCAGCGATTTTGTATTTTGTCTTGTTCGTGAAGATAGCTCATCGGGGGGAGAACCACGCGGGCGAAATCACTGCGCGGGGCCGACAATGCATCGCGCACGGTTAGAGGCGGCGGCACGTTATTGCGGGTTACGAAGCTGCCTGTCACATGGCACGATCTGATCCGCACTATCAACATCACAGGCGTATTGCTGGCCTCGGACAGTTCAAATCCGTCTTTCACAGCTTTGGTAATGCTTGGCAAGTTCGGTCGCGGGTCCAGCATCCAAAATTGGGATTTCATTGCAAAGGCGTGCGATCTTTCCTGCATGATCGACGACCCTTCGCCGTAATCCTCGCCGACGATGACAAGTGCGCCGCCCGTCACGCCTGATGAACTGAGGTTCGCCAAAGCATCCGACGCAACATTCACACCAACCGGCCCTTTAAACGTCACAGCCCCCCGGATCGGATAGTGTACGGACGCCGCCAGCATCGCAGCCGCAGCACCTTCGCTTGCGTTCGCCTCGAACCTTACGCCAAGTTCGCCGAGTACGTCCTGCGCATCAGCAAGCACATCCATCAAATGGCTGATTGGTGCGCCCTGATACCCGCCGACATAACCCACGCCGTTTTCTAGCAGCGCCTTTGTCAGGGCCAATATCCCTTCTCCGGTAAACACATCTCCGTCGCCCTTGCGCAGATGCTCTACCTCTTTTTTGAAGGAACGCTCGGCCATCTAAACCCTTTCAAAAGTCGTGTTTGCGGATGTTTTTCAACATCTTTTGTAGCGTAACGACAAATGCTCGCTTTTCATCGGCATCGATGCCTGAAAACATCGCTTGGTAGGCTTCAGACATATGCGGCCAAAGGCACTGGAATGCTTCGCGCCCTTTGTCAGTTAAAAAGATGCGGGTTGCGCGGCTGTCATGAGGGTCGGGCTGGCGCAGGACCAATCCGTTTTGCGACAATGTGTCCAAACCCCTGCTAAGGGTCGATTGCTGGACAACTGCATAAACTGCAAGTTCACGGATCAAGATACCATCGCGCACGGACAAGACGGCAAGGGACCGCATTTGTGGCGTTGTAAGGCCCAATTTGGCCATTTCTTCCTGCAACGCCGCATTGTAGCGCCCAATGATGCGGTTCATCAAATAGGGGGCAAAGCTTTCAAGTCCCTCATCTGCCAAAGGATTGGCAGACTTTTCTATAACAGTGTCTATGTCCGTCATCCTAAGGCTCCTTCTCTCAACTTCGGCTCAAGGAATATGCCGAAAGTAGCGTACTAAACCTCAGCCTTTTGGGATCAGCGCAAGAGCACGGATCGGGCTGCCGGTGCCCCGCTCAATCTTGAGCGGCGCGGCGATCAGGATGGCCCCCTTTGCAGGAAGCTTGTCGAGGTTGGCAAGTGACGCTAGCCCAAAGCAATTGTCGCGGTGAAGCAGGTTGTGAGCGGGGTATGGCGGCTCCATCCCGCCGGCCTGACCCGCGTCAGTGCCAATACATTGGGTGCCCCAACCTACGATCCCCTTTGATAACAGATATTCGATGCAATCAGGCGTTGGCCCCGGGCTGTGGGGGCCGGTATCGTCGGCGTTCAGAAACTTTGCCGCGTCATCAACGCGCTTGTCCCAGTCCGTCCGCATCACAACCCATTCGCCTTTGCCGATCGCCCCATGTTTACCTTCCCAAGCTTTCACAGAGTCAGCGGTCAAAAGGAAATCTTCGTTCTGCGCTGACTGCGCAGAGCAGTCGATGACATTGACGGGCGCGACAAGCCGCTTCACGTCCAGCGTGTCGGTATAGCCGTCTTCATAGTCCTTGCCGGTAATCCAATGGTGTGGCGCATCAAAATGCGTGCCTGAATGTTCGCCAAGCTTTAGCCAGTTCCATGCAAAGAACGGTCCGTCGCTATCGTATTCGCTGATCTTGTGGATCTCGATTTTCGGCGTATTTTTGGCAAAATCTTCGGGCAGTTGCAAAAGCGGTGTATCCGGACCCAGAACACCTGAGCAGTCGATCACTTCGATCCCGCCAGTGGCCAGCATCATTGCAAGGTTCGTCAGACTATCTGCGCCGCTCATCTTTATCACTCCCGTGGGTATGCTGTTGCACTGTTGTTGATATCAGATGCTACGTAGCGTTATATGCGTTTGCAACTAAATTCACGTGCCGCTTGGGATGTGTATTAAAATGAGGGGCTTATGCCTGATCCCGCCTATTTTCTTTATCACTCTATCGGTCAATATCCCGGAAAAGCACAGGAAATGGCCACCGCCTTGTCTGATTTTTCAAACGTCTGGGGCATGACAAATGACGGGCAATGGCCGTCCGTTCTGGGCCAAAGGCAAGAGTTTCTGTCCCTTTGGCGTGATTTGATAGACGCGCCAGAAGATACCCTGACCAGCGCCGAAAACGTCACAACTGCGCTGTTTTCCATCCTCGGCGGTTTGCCCGTTGGGCAGCTGCGCGGCAAGCGGGTTTTGATCGCGGCAGATTGCTTTCCTTCGCTGCATTTTCTGTTGAACGGGTTGGCGGATCGGATGGGGTTCACCCTGCACACCGTTCCGATACGCGATGGCGCTTTCTGGGTGCATGACGATGATCTGCTTGAGGCCTGGGGCAAGGATGTGGGACTGGCGCTTCTGACCTTTGTCACATCTACCAGCTCGCACCGTTGCGATTTAAACAGGCTAATTTCACATGGGCGCGAAATGGGGTCGATGATCGGGGTGGATCTGACACAAGGCATCGGGATTATTCCGTTTTCGTTAAATGACTATCCGGCCGATTTCGTGATCTCGACCAGTTTGAAATGGCTGTGCGGAACGCCGGGCGCAGGCATCATCCAAATGCGCAAGGATTTGATCCGTCACGTAACACCCGAACTGCGAGGGTGGTTTTCGCAGGATAATCCATTCTCGTGGGACCTGGATGCCTTTGAATACGCGCCGGATGCGCGGCGGTTTGACCACGGAACACCCTCCGTTTTGGCCTGTTTAGGCTCTATTCCAGCACTGCGTTGGCATGCGGCGCAATCTGATCTATTGCCCCATAATCGGGGGCTGACGAATTTGATTATCGCAGACGCTGACGATGCCGGCCTGATGATTGCGACCCCCCGTGACGAAGCGCATCGGGGCGGGTCCATTATGGTGAAATTGCCACACGCTGTCGATGCGCAGGCATTGGTCGGGCAACTACGAGAACACCTAATTTACGTCGATTGCCGTGGCCAAATCTTGCGGTTGTCGCCGGGCGCGGTCACCACCGCGGCACATGTTTCAGACCTGTTTCAGGCGTTAAGAACGTTAATCTAAAGCCCGTTGAAAAACCGCTGCATCCTGTCCATCGCATCGGTCAGCACATCAATTTCAGCGCAGCCAAAGCAAACACGCAAATGTCCCTCGCCCGCTTCGCCGTAAAAACTGCCCGCTTCGACGACCACGCCGGTTTCGTTCAGCAAGCGATCAGCGCACTCCTGCGCGCTAAGGCCAGTCGCCGCAATGTTGGGAAAGGCATAGATCGTGCCTTCGACTGGGGCGCAGGAGACGCCTGGCATTTGGTTTAACCGGCCAACCACCAGATCGCGCCGATCCCTATCCCGCGCGACCATCCCAGCCAGAACAGACGCGTCGCCCGTTACTGCCGCGAGTGCCCCATGTTGGATAAACGTATTCACGTGGGTCACTTCGTTCGTCGTGATCTTCATCAACGGCCCCATTAAGGTACTATCAGCCACAACATATCCCAATCGCCAACCGTCCATCGCATACGCCTTCGTAAAGGCGAACAACGATATCGTTCGATCCTCCATACCCGGCAAAGACGCGATTGAAATATGCTGCGCGTCAAAGGTGATCTCTTCGTACACCTCGTCCGAGATCACCAAAAGGTCATGTTTCTGCGCGAGATCCGCAACGATTTGCAGTTCATCGCGGCTATACACGCGGCCCGTTGGATTGCAGGGGTTTATCAACGCGATCACTCGGGTCGCGGGGCTTATATGGGGCTCTATTAAGGCGCGATTGATCGAATACCCGTTTGCTGCATCCAAAGGTGCGATGGTCACTTTGGCACCGGCAAGTTCGGCTTTGCCAATGTGTTGGGGATAAAAGGGCGCAAGCAAAAGAGCCTCGTCGCCCTCCTCCAGATACGCCATGAAGGCGGCAAATGACCCTTGGGTTAGACCGTTGGTGATTAAAACGTCATCGGCCGTAACGTCCAGGTTGTTCTGCCGTCGCAACTTGTCCGCCAGAGCCACTCGCAACTCTACCATGCCTTGCAGGTCGGAATAATGAACGGCACCCGCTTGCAAAGCGGCAATCGTTGCATCCTTGATATGCTGAGGGGTATCCTCGGCTGGCATACCAAGTTCAAGATGGATCAGGTCGCCCGGCATCCCAACTGCCTTGGCGAACATACCAAAGTTTTTTGGGCTGGTATCGGTTATCCTTCGGGCGGGGCGAATTGGCATCTGGCTCTCCTTGCATGGAAAAATACATGCGTTTACATATAAATTGGATAACGTGGTCCAGCTAGAAAAGCCAACCGCAAATCATGAGGGACGTTGAGATGAAGAAAATTGCAGTGGTCACTGGGGCCGCAGGTGGCATGGGGCGGGCTATCGTTGAACGGCTAAAAAAGGACAATTTCCATGTCGTAGGATTGGATATCGACGCAATCGGTCTGGCGGATATGCTTTCGGACAGTTTCGAAGGCATCTCAATCGATCTGACCAACGCTAAAGATATCGCCCAAGCGTTCGAGCAAATCGGAATTAACTATGGGGGCGTCGACGCGTTGGTGAATAACGCAGGCACCTGTTTGATGTCCGAATTCCCTAACATTCCTGTGGACGAGTTTGAAAAGCAGATGGCGCTGAATTTCTCAGGTGCGTTTTACTGTTGTCAAGCTGCGATCAAACTGATGGCGGGGCGTGAAGGGGTGCGCAAAATAGTCAATATCAGCTCCAACGGCGCATATAATTTTGACGCGTTTGACCCGCCACACTACCGGGCCTCAAAAGCAGCGTTGGATACATTGACCAAAGATCTGGCGCGGCGCTATGCGACCGAGAAGATTGCAGTTAATTCGATTGCGCCCGCAATGACAGAAACGCCGCTGTTTGGTGTGGTCAGCGCAGAGGTTCTGGAAAAAGCCATCGCACAAATGCCCCACGGTCACGCGATGCAACCATCAGAGATTGCGGATTGGGTTGGTTTTCTGATCTCACCTGCTGGGGATGTATCCAGCGGGAACGTGATTATCCTGAACCAAGGGCGCGATGTCAGGTAGGCATCCAAAACGAAAGACGCCGCCCGAACGGATGTTCAGGCGGCGCAATCTCAGGCGGTTTAGCCTGAATTAGTAACGATAGTGCTCTGGCTTGAACGGGCCGTCGGCGGGCACGCCGATATAGGCTGCTTGCTCGTTGCTCAGTTGGGTCAGCTTAACGCCGATCCGCGCGAGGTGCAGACGCGCAACCTTTTCATCCAGATGCTTGGGCAGGATATATACGTCGTTTGTATATTTACCGGTGTTTTCCCAAAGCTCGATTTGCGCCAACACCTGGTTGGTGAAGGACGCGGACATCACAAAGGACGGGTGACCAGTCGCGTTGCCAAGGTTCAGCAAACGACCCTCGGACAGCAGGATCAGACGGTTGCCCGAAGGCATCTCGATCATGTCGACCTGTTCTTTGATGTTGGTCCATTTGTGGTTCTTCAGCGCGGCAACCTGGATTTCGTTGTCAAAGTGGCCGATGTTGCCAACGATCGCCATGTCCTTCATCTCGCGCATATGCTCGATCCGGATCACGTCTTTGTTGCCGGTGGTGGTGATAAAGATGTCAGCTGTTGGCAGCACGTCTTCCAGCAGCACAACTTCGAAACCGTCCATAGCAGCCTGAAGCGCGCAAATAGGGTCGACTTCGGTAACTTTGACACGGGCACCGGCACCGGCCAAGGACGCGGCAGAGCCTTTGCCAACATCGCCATAGCCCATGACAACGGCAACTTTACCAGCCATCATGGTGTCGGTGGCGCGGCGGATACCGTCGACCAGCGATTCCTTACAGCCGTATTTGTTGTCGAACTTGGACTTGGTCACGCTGTCGTTCACGTTGATAGCGGGGAAGGGCAGTTGTCCCTGCTTGACCAGTTCGTACAGACGGTGAACGCCGGTTGTCGTTTCTTCGGAAACACCTTTGATCTGGTCGCGCATTTTGGTGAACCAACCGGGGGAGGCTTCCATGCGTTTTTTGATCTGGGCTTTGATCGCGACTTCTTCCTCGGATTGCGGTACGGCGATCACTTCTTCGCCAGCTTCGGCGCGGGCACCCAGCAGGATGTAGAGCGTCGCATCGCCACCATCGTCAAGGATCAGGTTCGGGCCGTCCTTGAACATGAAGGATTTATCAAGGTAATCCCAATGCTCTTCCAGCGACTGACCTTTTATCGCGAACACAGGCGTGCCACCAGCAGCAATCGCGGCAGCAGCGTGGTCTTGGGTTGAGAAGATGTTACACGATGCCCAACGGACGTCGGCACCAAGCTCAACCAGCGTTTCGATCAGAACAGCGGTCTGGATTGTCATGTGCAACGATCCAACGATACGCGCACCTTTGAGCGGCTTTTTCTTGCCGTATTCCTCGCGCAGCGCCATCAGGCCCGGCATTTCTGTCTCAGCAATATCAAGTTCCTTGCGGCCATACGCAGCAAGGCTAATGTCTTTAACGATATAATCGTTGGCCATTTGGCATCCCTTTTCAAAAGATCGGATATTTGCCACGCGCGTAGCACTTAAATACACTAATCTCAACGATCGATGGTTCAGTGGGCAAGCAGCAGTTATTTTTCGGTACTGGTAAGCCCCTAGGAACCGTTGGCGATGTGCATTCACGGGTTCCATGATTGGGACCTACGTGGGAAGAATGACCAGAAATTAGGTACCGGAGGATCATCATGGCGCAGCAACCCCGCGCGTGGCAGCGCATGCTCTCGGGTCGCAGGCTGGACCTGCTTGACCCCACCCCCGTCGATATCGAGATCGAAGATATCGCGCATGGCTTGGCTTTTGTTGCCCGCTGGAACGGCCAAACCCACGGTGATTACGCCTATTCCGTTGCTGAACATTCCCTTTTGGTGGAAACGCTTTTTGCGCGCCTGAACCCAAAGGCACCTGCAAAATGGAAACTCGCCGCTCTGCTTCATGATGCGCCGGAATATGTGATCGGTGACATGATTTCACCTGTGAAATCGGCTGTAGGGCCGGGATATGGTGCGCTGGATGATCGATTGACGGCAGCGATTCACATTCGATTTGGCCTGCCTGCTGCAATACCTAAAACCGTCAAACAGCAGATCAAGAAGGCGGATAAGATTAGCGCTTGGATGGAAGCGACTCAGATCGCAGGATTTTCAGAAACCGAAGCAACCCGGTTTTTTGGCAAGCCTGACACCGGCATTATCGAGAATCTGGCAATCGTGCTGCGGCCGCCAGTTGAGACCCGCAATGATTTCACTGCCCGCCATGCAATACTTCTAAGGGAGATATCATGATCACAGTCAGAGAAGCCCTTGGGTTGGATTCCGCTAATATGGCGCGGCTGTTGAACGAAATCATCGAGATTGGCGGCACCACGGCGATAACCAGGCCAGTCACCGGCGATGATTTGAAACAATGGATGGCATCAAACGCGGATCATAGCGCATGGCATGTTGGCTTGGACGAAGACGAAAAGGTCGTCGGTTTTCAATGGATCAACCCCCACCCCAAATTGCCTGCCGGAGCCTGCGATATTGCGACATTTGTCCAAGTCGGGCGCACCGGTCTTGGCATCGGGTCTGCATTGTTCAGCGCGACATCAGCCGCGGCAAAACAGTTGGGCTATGTCTGGATTAACGCGACAATCCGCGCCGACAATGCAGGTGGCCTCATATACTATCAAAGCCGCGGATTTCGCGATTGGCATTTTGATGAGGGAGTCTCGCTTGCCTCTGGTCAGATCGTGGACAAAATCAGCAAACGATATGATATTTAGACCCTAACGCGGGCTTCTTTTCGCCAGAATACGCTGTAATGTTCGGCGGTGCATGTTCAAACGCCGCGCTGTTTCAGACACATTGCGATCGCACAATTCGTACACACGCTGAATGTGCTCCCATTTTACGCGGTCCGCGCTCATCGGGTTCTCAGGGGGCGGGGGCAGGTCATCCCCATTCGCCAAAAGCGCGTTTGTAATATCATTGGCGTCAGCTGGTTTAGACAGGTAATCCGTAGCACCGATTTTAACAGCAGCCACCGCTGTCGCAATTGCACCATAGCCGGTCAGCACGACAACCCGCGCATCGGGGCGTTTTGCGCGCAGCACTTCGACAACGTCCAGACCGTTCCCATCCTCAAGTCGAAGATCAATGACGGCATAGGCTGGCGGACGGGCTGTCGCAATAGCACGACCCGCTGCAACGGAACCCGCTGTTTCAACCTCGAACCCGCGCTTTTCCATTGCTTTGGCCAGACGGCGCAGAAACGGTTCGTCGTCATCTACCAAAAGCAAAGACCGATCTTCACCTAGATCAAGCGCGCTATTCTCAGCCATTTCATGCCTCGCAATCATCGGATTTTTTGCCACATTCATGAGCAGATATGTAGTGCTTCCTTGGTCACGTCAAATATTCTACTGGTTTTCTATAAAGCATTCAATTTTGTCAGCCATTTGGTCGGGCGTAACATCACGCCTAAAAAAATCGACAAACCCTTCGCCGGGCATCACCAGATAGCTAAAGGTCGAATGATCAACGAGGTAGAATTCATCCTCAGCCTCATGCGCCTTGTAGTAAGTGCGGTATGCCATGCTTGCCGCTTTTACTTGCTCGGGGGAACCGGTCAGACCGATCATCTTGGGGTGCATATTATCGGCAAACTCACCAACAATTTCGGGTGTGTCCCGCGCAGGATCAATCGAAATAAAGACGGGTGTGACCGACATGCCGCGCTCTGCCAAAACATCAATTGCACCGGCATTGCGGGCAACGTCCAGAGGGCAAACATCGGGGCAGAATGTGTAGCCAAAATAGATCAGGCTTGGCTCGGTGATCACATCTGTATCGGTCACAGTCTGACCGACAGAATTCACCAGTTCGAACGGGCCGCCCAAATCACCGCCTCCTGCCACCGCGGAGTTTTTACATTGTGCATATTTGTCGTCGCCATCATCGCCAAAGCCTAAAAAAAGGGTTATCGCCAAAAAGCCGAGCGCAACAACGGCGGCACATATTGCAACAATTCTGGTCATCTTCATTCTCCTGCGCCAAATGGGGCTATTGATCACTGCGTACAGCAGACCTACGCTTTTGACCTATCTATGCAATGGATCAACTTGAAAAGGTGCGCCGATGACGCAGGCTGCAATCACACCCTTGGGGGATCGCACCCGGGCAAACTGGATAAGACTGCGCACAATGATCGTGTTGCGTTGGGTTGCAATTGCCGGACAGCTCACGGCGATTACTGTGGCGGACCGTCTGTTTGGCCTGCAACTTGAACTGGGGCTTTGCTATCTTGCGATTGGCGTGTCCGTTGTCGGCAACCTGATTGCTATCTTTGTGTTTCCCGAAAACAAGCGCCTGTCAGAGCTTGAGAACCTATCGATGGTGCTTTTCGATCTACTGCAACTTGCGTTTTTGCTGTTCCTGACGGGCGGATTGCATAATCCGTTTTGCTTGTTGCTTTTGGGGCCGGTAACAATTTCTGCGACGACACTTAGCCTTAGATCAACCGTGATCTTGTGCAGCACTGCAATCGTGCTCGTCAGTCTGTTGTCACAGTACCACTTGCCGCTGAAGACCCAGAACGACGGGGTTCTGATGATCCCCGGCATCTTTGTGTTTGGCCACTGGATCGCACTCGTCATCTCGATCTTATTTTCGACATCCTATTCACGCCGCGTAACAACCGAAATCCATTCGATGTCAGACGCTTTGGTCGCCACGCAAATGGCGTTGGCTCGGGAACAAAAGCTGACAGATTTGGGCGGGGTGGTTGCCGCAGCCGCGCATGAACTTGGCACACCGCTTGCCACAATAAAGCTGGTCAGCGCAGAGCTGCTGGACGAACTAAAAGGCTACCCTGAACTGGCAGAAGACGCCGCGTTGATCAGGGATCAGGCAGACCGGTGCCGTGACATCCTGCGCGACATGGGCCGTGCAGGCAAAGACGATTTACATCTGCGGCAGGCCCCCTTGATCACCGTAATAGAAGAAGCAGCAGAACCACATAAAGACCGCGGAAAATTGATCGAAATTTCCCTTGGGGAAAATGCAAGGGCGATGATTGAACAACCATCTATCCTGCGCAAACCCGAGATCATCCACGGTCTGCGTAATTTGATACAAAATGCTGTCGATTTTGCCGACAGCACTGTTTGGATTGAAGCGAATTGGTCCAATACACTGATTTCAATACGGATTTTCGATGACGGCAAGGGGTTTCCACCGCATCTTTTGGGTCGGATCGGTGACCCATTGATGCGCAGACGGCGGTCGCAAAGGGTTTCCACAGAGCGTCCCGAATACGAGGGGATGGGGTTAGGCTTGTTCATAGCAAAAACCCTGTTGGAACGTTCCGGCGCTGAACTAAAATTTGCGAATGGGTCGAATCGTGCTTCGCAGGCGGGCCAATCTAAATTAGGTGCCGTGGTCGAGGTTGTATGGCCACGTCGCAAGCTTGATGCTGTGTGGGGGGAAACGCCGGTCCCACAGGGCGAAAACCTACCGATTACCGCATAGAACCGAGTCCCCAGCTATGCCGATTTTCTCTGATTAACGAAAAGTTAATCTTTGCGCCGCAACCATTCTTTAAAGTCAAAAGGAATGCCGCTTGCTCGAACCGTCCGATATCATTTTGATCCTTGGTGTCGCCATCGTTTGTGGTGCGATTGCCTTTGCCTGGATCAATATTCCAAACCAGCAAAGCGCACCACGAACGATGGCAGGCGCGTCCGATCAAGTTTACCTTTTTGACCACGGCGTCCTGCAACATGCATCTGCAGCGGCTCAAGACTTTGTCCCGCTAGAGGCTGGCTTTCATGAATGGGCAGACTTGCGCGAAAAGATCGTGGACAGGTTTACCCTGTTTCCCAAGCAACCCAGGCTTGATGGATCAGGCACTCTGACCCTTGATGCGATAGACCTGAATGGGCCGACGCAAATTAACATTAGTTGGGAGAATGGGCTAAGTCGTGTGCATTTCCTGAACTTGGAAAATGACCAAAAAGCCGATGCCGTCGAAAGACGGATATTGTCGCATGGTTTGACCGCCAGTCTGACCCTGCCCGTATGGCAAACAACTAAAGACGGCGAATTGCTGTGGTGGAACCCCGCCTACGAAGAACTGCACGCGCGGATCTTCCCAAATGATTCAGTCGAGAAGCAATTACTTTTCGCGCCCGAGATTGACGCCTCGACCCAACGCGTATCGTTGCGCGACGCAACGTCCGGTAAGAAAGAATGGTTTGATGTCCAGTATCGCGAGGTTGACGGGATGCTTAACTATCAGGCCATCTGTATCAGCAACCTTGTCCACGCCGAAGAAGCGCAGCGCAATTTTGTACAAACCTTGACCAAGACATTCGCGCAGCTGTCTATCGGTCTCGCCATTTTTGATCGAAATGGGCAGCTTGCCCTATTTAACCCAGCGCTGGTCGATCTTACGGGTCTGCGGGCAGAGTTTTTGAGCGCCCGGCCGGCCTTGCAGACCTTCTTTGACCGCCTGCGCGAAACCCGAAAAATGCCCGAACCAAAGAACTATGCAGATTGGCGCACAGCGATTTCTGAATTGGTGAACGCCGCGCATGACGGACGATATGATGATATTTGGTCGCTGGATTCAGGTCAGACCTTTCGCGTTAAGGGCCGCCCGCACCCTGATGGGGCCACGGCATTCTTGATCGAAGGCATCAGCGCCGAGGTCAGTCTGACCCGAAATTTCCGTGCCGAGCTTGAGCTTGGGCAATCCATGCTGGACACACTGGATGACGGCATTGCGGTGTTTTCCGGCACCGGTGTTCTGACATTTTCCAACACGGCTTACCAAACTCTTTGGAAGGTCGACCCGAATACAAGCTTTGCCGATGTAACGATCCATGATGCCATTCAGGATTGGAAACGAAAGGCCGCTGAAAACCCCATGTGGTCAGAGATTGAAAGCTTCGTTCGCAGTTTCATAGATCGCAAAAGCTGGAGCATTCCGGTTTATCTGACTGACGGGACCCATATGACATGTTTGATTTCACCCATCGTTTCAGGGGCGACATTGATTAGGTTTCACATTCATAAAAGAGTGGATACCATCGTGCGCCCCGCTTCGGCCCAAGATACGACACAACACACTTAGGGGTAGCTTTCGCCTTGCGGCGCACCTGCCCGGCCAAGTAGCTTGGGCACATGTCTGAACGCACCCTTACTCTTGACCTGCAAGACGCGGAACACACCAGCCAAGCTGCGCGCGCCCTTGGTGCTGTTTTGTCTGCTGGCGATACCATTTTGCTGAGCGGCGATGTTGGCGCGGGCAAAACCCATTTTGCACGATCATTGATACAGTCTCTGCTTACCACACCCGAAGACGTGCCATCGCCGACATTTACTTTGGTGCAAACCTATGAAACGTCCGCGGGGCCGATTTGGCACGCTGACTTGTATCGCCTTACATCTACGTTCGAGATCGAGGAGCTTGGTCTTTCTGACGCGTTCGAAGATGCAATCTGTCTGGTGGAATGGCCCGATCGACTGGGGTCGCTCAAACCCGACTCCGCATTGGAAATTGCTCTTGAAACAACGGGCGAAAACAGCCGCATTTTGACAGCATGTTGGGACGCCGATAAATGGGGCCCGAAATTGAAATGCTGGCGCAAATGACAAGCCGGATCACTGCTTCACAGGATTTTATCAAGGGTGCTGGGTGGGGAAAAGCCCGGCAATCGCTGCTGGCCGGGGACGCATCGAACCGCCGCTATGACCGGCTGACAAATTCCGACGGCACCACCGCTGTTCTCATGGATGCACCAGCAGATAAGGGCGAGGACGCTAGACCATTTGTGCGCATTGCTGAGTTCCTAATACAGAACGGGCTAAGCGCCCCGCGCATTTTGGCGCAGGATCCCGAGAACGGCTTTTTGCTGATCGAAGATCTGGGGGACGCGCTGTTTGCACGCCTGATGGTCGACGCGCCCGACATGACCGCCCCCCTGTATACTGCAGCCACAAATATGCTCGTCGCTCTGCACAAGGCGGCACCTCTAGATTTGCCTGTCTGCGATTCCGACTGGCTGGTCGGTATGACCGATCTGGCATTTGACTGGTACGCACATGACAATCCCGCATTCGCTGAGTTTGACAAATTTTTCCGACCGCTGGCCCAGAAGCTTGATCAAACTGTGCGCGTCGTAATTTTGCGTGATTTCCACGCTGAGAACCTGTTGTGGTTACCAGACCGGCCAGACGTTGCGCGGGTCGGTGTGCTTGATTTTCAGGACGCATTATTAGGGCATCCAGCCTATGATCTGGTGTCGATCCTTCAAGACGCACGCCGAGACGTCGCGCCCGAAACCGAAGCTGAGATGATTGCGCATTACATTACTGAAACCGACACCGACCCAGCCGCATTTCGTACCGCATATGCTGTTCTTGGTGCGCAGAGAAACCTCCGCATTTTGGGTATCTTCGTCCGGCTTTGTCTGCGGGACGGAAAAGCGCAATATGTGAACTATATCCCGCGGGTCTGGGGTTATCTGCAGCGCAACCTTGATCGCCCCGACCTAGCCGATTTAGCCGAGTTTCTGGGCAAAACCCTTCCCTACCCCAGCCCCGATTTCCTTGAGGATTTGAAAGCACGATGCGCGACACGCCCAACGCCGTAATGATGTTCGCTGCGGGCTTTGGCACGCGAATGAAACATCTGACACAAGATCAACCCAAACCGATGGTAAAGGTCGCTGGACGCCCTTTGATTGATTATGCACTTGATTTGGCGACTGGTATCGCACCGGATCGCATTGTCGCAAACCTGCATTATAAACCTGAACCGTTGCTGGACCATCTTAGGGGGCGCAACGTTCAAACCATCGTCGAAAAACCAGATATCCTTGAAACCGGCGGCGGGCTGCGCAATGCATTGCCGTTGTTAGGAAGCGGCCCAGTTTTCACCATGAACACCGATGCGATCTGGGCGGGGCCGAACCCGCTGACGATGCTGCTGGATGCTTGGAACCCCGACACAATGGATGCGCTGCTGATCGGAATTCCGACAGGGCAAGCTGTGGGTCATTCAGGCAAAGGTGACTTTGCATTGGGGCAAGACGGTCACCTAACCCGAGGGCCCGGCGTGATCTATGGCGGCGTGCAAATTATCAAAACGGACCTGCTAGAGACCATTCCAGATCATGCCTTTTCCTTGAACCTACTGTGGGACAAGATGCTTGCCCAAGGCAGGTTGTATGGTCTTGGCTATACAGGACAATGGTGTGATGTTGGTCACCCCGAGGGGGTCACCCTTGCGGAAAACATGCTAAGGGATGCCGATGTTTGAGCCAACCGACACGCCGCGCATCTTTGGCCTCGCCCCCGGTGTTGATTTCCCCCAGGAGTTGCTGAACGGCCTTCTTGATCGACTGAAAAGCCAACCACCACATGCGATTGCGCAGATCGATCTGATCGTAAACACCCGCCGCATGCAGCGCCGGTTGCGCGAACTTTTTGATACCGGCCCTGCCAGCCTTCTGCCCCGTATCCACTTGATCGATAACCTTGACACCTTGTCGTCTGGCGTCGCCCTACCCCGCCCCAGCCCAGCGCTGCGGCGGCGGCTAGAGCTGATCACGCTGGTGTCAAAGCTTTTGGATCAGGCACCTGATCTGGCCCCCCGCGCATCGCTCTACGATCTATCCGACAGCTTGGCAGGCCTGATGGACGAAATGCAGGGCGAAGGGGTGTCGGTTGAGGCAATTACAAATCTGGATGTCAGCGACCAGTCGGGACATTGGGAACGCGCGAAACAATTTTTGGACATCGCCCATCGTTATCTTGGAGAAAGCATAACCCGCCCCGACCCGCGCGCGCGTCAACGCCAAGTTGCAGCGCAGTTGATTGCAAGCTGGGCAGAATCACCGCCACAGCACCCTGTGATCGTTGCGGGTTCAACAGGATCACGTGGGACATCAGCAATGTTGATGCATGCAGTTTCACGATTGCCTCAGGGGGCTGTAATTTTGCCGGGTTATGATTTCGACATGCCCGGCAGCGTTTGGACAGATCTGGGGGAAGATCAGGAAAAGCTGTCTCAGGACCACCCGCAATACCGGTTTCGCGAAATGCTGCGCGCGCTGGATATGTCGCACCGACAAGTCACGGCTTGGACAGACAGACAGCCCCCGTCGCCGGAACGCAATGCGTTGGTATCCCTGTCACTGCGCCCTGCCCCGGTCACGCATGTCTGGCTGACCGAAGGGCCGAATTTGCCGGATCTTGGGGCCGCGACACAGGGGCTGACGCTCATTCAGGCCCCGACCCCCCGCGCCGAAGCGATTGCGATTGCGATGCGCCTGCGACAAGCAGTGGAGGACGGGCAGACCGCAGCGTTGATCACGCCAGACCGGATGCTTTCGCGGCAGGTGACGTCCGCGTTGGACCGTTGGAATATCTTGCCCGATGACAGTGCCGGATCGCCCCTGCACCTATCGCCCCCCGGTCGATTTCTGCGTCACATTGGCGATCTGTTCCTGCGCAAGCTGGATTCCGAGGCGCTGCTGACCATCCTGAAGCATCCGCTGACCCACAGCGGCGGCGACCGGAACCTACATCAGCTCAACACTCAACGGTTGGAATTGCAGCTTCGCCGTGACGGTTTGCCCTATCCTGACGCCCAAGGCATCCTGCGGTTAGCACGCAAATCGGTGGCGCGGTCAAAACAGCCCGATCAGATGGACGCATGGGCAACTTGGGTCGGTGAGAATTTTACCGATCTTGAAGGGCCCGATGACCAGCCGCTTGAAACATGGGTGACACAACATCTGAACCAAGCAAAAGCCATAGCAGACGGATCAAATCCGACATCGGTAAGCAGGTTGTGGCAGCAAACAGCGGGCGAAGAGGCCGACAAGGTGATGACCGATCTGGCTGAAAACGCCCAGTACGGCGGCGATATGTCCGCATCGGATTATGCAGAGTTACTGAGCGCATTATTGCAAAATAGTGAAGTCCGGGAAAGGGATGCACCCCACCCCCATGTGATGATCTGGGGCACAATGGAGGCCCGCGTGCAAGGTGCCGACCTGATCATCATGGGGGGACTTAATGACAGCACGTGGCCCGAGGCCCCGCCGCCAGATCCTTGGCTTAACCGCCAAATGCGGCTGAAGGCCGGTTTGTTGCTGCCTGAGCGGCGCATCGGTCTATCTGCGCATGACTATCAGCAGTCGATCGCTGCGCCCGAGGTGTGCCTGACCCGCGCCATCCGGTCTGACGAGGCCGAAACCGTACCATCGCGATGGCTGAACCGATTGGGGAACTTGCTGAACGGATTACCCGAACAGGGCGGCAAAGCTGTGTGGTCTGCCATGATAAAACGCGGCGATCATTGGCTTGAACAGGCGCGCGCCTTGGAAACCGTCACCCGTGTCCCCCCCGCAACCCGCCCCTCGCCACGGCCGCCACGGGCTGCTCGGCCACATGCGCTGTCGGTGACTGAAATCAAACGCCTCATCCGTGATCCCTACGCGGTTTATGCCAAGCACAGCTTGAAACTGCGTGCCCTAAATCCGCTGGTCCAATCACCTGACGCGCCCGTGCGCGGTATTATCGTGCACGAGATCATGGAGAGGTTCATCAAATCGGTATCCGCAAACCCTGCAACTCTGACCAAAGCGAATTTGCTCGAAACCGCTGCCCAAGTTCTGGAGGCCGAAGCCCCTTGGCCTGCTGCCCGCGTCATGTGGTTAACCAAAATCGAGCGCATCGCGGATTGGTTTGTGGAAAACGAGATCAAACGACAAAGCTATTCCAGCCCCGCCGCGTTTGAAAAAGCCGCAAAGGGCAGCCACAGCTTTGCCGATCTTGGCTTTACCCTGACTGGTTTTGCCGACCGGATTGACCGGACGGATGATGGCGACATCTTGATTTATGATTACAAGACAGGTGCACCGCCCAGCAAGTCAGAACAAAAAGCCTTTGATAAACAACTGCTCCTTGAGGCCGCGATGGTCGAGGAAGGCGGCTTCAAGCAGATTGGGGCCGCCCATGTTGCCAATGCGGCCTATATCGGGCTGGGGAGCAACCCTGTCGAACTTTCCGCTCCGCTTGAAGAAGAGCCCCCACACGAGGTTCTGGCCAAGCTGCATGCGCTGATGACCAGCTATCTGTCGGATGATCAGGGGTTCACATCCCGCCGCATGGTGAAGACCACCGATTTCGCGGGCGATTACGATCAGCTTGCCCGTTTTGGCGAATGGGACGGCACGAACGACCCCGTGCCGGAGGATCTGACATGACCACGAAATTTGACGATGCAACGCGCGCGCAGATTGATGCCGCCCGGCCCGATGCATCGACTTGGTTGGGTGCAAATGCTGGGTCCGGCAAGACACGGGTACTGACCGACCGTGTAGCGCGCCTGCTGTTGAACGAAGTAGAGCCGCAGCACATCTTGTGCCTCACCTATACTAAAGCTGCCGCGTCAGAGATGCAGAACCGGTTGTTTAAACGCTTGGGCGCTTGGGCGATGCTAAAGGACAACGAGTTGCGCGAATCCTTGGCTGAATTGGGCGTGACAGACGCATTTACCCCCGAAAAACTGCGGATAGCGCGCACGCTGTTTGCGCGCGCGATTGAGACCCCTGGTGGATTAAAAATTCAAACGATCCACTCGTTTTGCGCGTCTTTGCTGCGGCGCTTTCCACTAGAGGCCGGGGTAAGTCCGCAGTTTACTGAAATCGAAGACCGCGCTGCTGATCTGTTGCGGGCCGAGATTGTCGATAAAATGGTCGATGGGCATGATGGGCAGCAAGTTATTGTCTTGGCCCGCCACTATACAGGCGAAGATTTCAGCAAGCTGACCAGCGCCATTGTCGGCGAACGCGAAGGTTTTGAAACGCCGCTGGCGTGGGGTGATGTTCTGGCGCTATTTGATCAGTCCCCCGAACTGACCGAAGAAAGCATCGCCGCTTCGGTTTTCCTTGGGTCAGAGGCCAGCATCATCGACGAGATGATCACCACCATGAAAGACAAGAGCGTCACGGATCAGAAAAACGCTGACAAGCTGCGGTCGGTTGGCGCATTGGACATCACCGCTTTGCCCGTTCTTGAGGGTATCTTTCTGACCGGTGGGTCTGCGGCATCCCCCTTTAGTGCGAAAATTGGCAGTGTTCCCACCAAGGCTACGCAAAAGATCTTATCGCATCTTATGCCGCAAATTGACGATCTGATGGCGCGGGTTGAAAGTGCTCGCAATGCGCGCCTGTCGTTGAAGGCGGCGCAAAAGACGTTCGTCCTGCATCAGTTCGCGCATGCCTTCCTTAAACGATATGCGCTGGAAAAACAGAAACGTGGTTGGCTGGATTTTGATGACCTGATTTTGAAAGCACGGGCATTGCTGACTAACCCCGCCGTTGCCGCGTGGGTTCTGTACCGGATTGATGGCGGTATCGACCATATTCTGGTGGACGAGGCGCAGGACACCAGCCCGCGCCAATGGGATGTGATCGAAAGGCTTACAGACGAATTTTATAGCGGCGACGGTGCCCGCGAAGACGATGCGCGCACCCTGTTCGTAGTGGGCGACAAAAAGCAGTCAATCTATTCGTTCCAAGGTGCTGACCCACGCGAGTTTGATCACAAGCAAACACTGTTCGAGAGAAAGATCACCGAAGCCGGCCAGATTTTCCAAAGGCGTAGCCTAGATTATTCGTTCCGGTCGTCCTCAGCGATTTTGCAACTGGTGGACACGAGCTTTGTGCCCCACGCCAGTGCTGGATTTGCAGCAGATGGAAAGCATATCGCGTTTAAATCTGCCCTGCCCGGCCGAGTTGATCTGTGGCCCTTGGTAGAAAAATCAGAAGAGCCGGATGATCGCGAGTGGTCTGATCCGGTCGACCAGCAATCCGGTCACCATCACACTGTCATTCTGGCAGACAAAATCGCGGCGCAGATCAAAACCCTGATCCACGACGAGCATTATATTCCAATCGATGCTGATGTTCCCGGCGGGTTCGAACGCAGACGCATTCGCGCAGGTGATTTTCTGATCCTTGTCCAACGGCGCAGCGCCCTGTTCGCCGAGATAATTCGCGCCTGCAAGACAGCCGGTTTGCCCATTGCAGGCGCAGATCGCCTGAAGGTTGGTGCCGAACTTGCAGTCAAGGATCTGGCGGCGCTGTTGTCGTTCCTTGCCACCCCCGAGGACAGCCTTTCACTGGCTACGGCCCTGAAATCACCCTTGTTCGGATGGACAGAACAAATGCTGTTCACGCTGTCGCACTACCGGACCGAGGATCACCTTTGGCAGGCCCTGCGCGACAACACTGATCACCAAAAGACTGCCGAGATCCTGCGCGACTTACGCGAAAAAGTTGATTTTCTGCGGCCCTATGATCTGATCGAACGTATCCTCACCCGTCATGATGGTCGGCAAAAATTGCTGGCACGGTTGGGGCCAGAAGCCGAGGATGGTATAAATGCTATGCTTGCCCAAGCGTTGTCTTACGAGCGGGGTGCTATCCCTAGTCTGACAGGGTTTTTGGTATGGATGCAAACCGACGACCTTGAGATCAAGCGCCAGATTGACAATGCGTCAGACCAGATCAGGGTGATGACGGTACACGGTGCCAAGGGGCTTGAGGCACCTATTGTGATCCTGCCGGATACAGGCAAGCGCAATCTGGTCATCCGCAACGAGATTATCAAAATGGGCGACACGCCCGTCTGGAAGATGTCCGATCCCGAGATGCCAAATGCGATGCGCGATGCGCTGGGGGCGCGCAAAGACCGAGAACGCGACGAACGTTTACGATTGCTTTACGTGGCAATGACCCGGGCCGAAAAATGGCTTATTGTGGCTGCCGCCGGTGACCTGCCAAAGGATGACAGCAGTTGGTACCAGATGATCGGCGCTGCGATGGGTCAAGCGGGTGCCGTGCCTGTCGGAAAAAGTGGAAGACTGCGATTTCAAAATGGTGACTGGGATGGGTTGCCCATACGGGATCACAAAGCCGGTACACAAACTTCATTAGTGTTAGAGCCTGTTTTTCGAAACAAAATCGTGGAAATCCCCCAGCGACTGGAAACAATTTCTCCCTCAAACCTAGGCGCGGCCAAAGCGCTGGCTGGAGAGGATGGAATGACTGAAGCGGACGCAAAATCATACGGAAACCTGGTCCACAAGCTGCTTGAAACCATGCCCGCTATTCAAAGTGGCGCTTGGAATGACCTCTTGCACAGCATCAGCGATGCGTATGATCCAGCAACCGCCAATCGCGCCCTGCAAGAAGCCGTAGGCGTGATGAGCAATACTGAGATCGGACACATATTTGCGCCTGACGCCTTGGTCGAAGTGCCGATCACTGCCAGCATCCCGCTTGGGCGTATTCACGGCACGATCGACCGATTGCTAGTGTCAGATACAGAAGTGTTAGCGATTGATTACAAGACGAACCGCGTTGTGCCGACCACGGCTGTCGCCTGCCCCGACGGAATATTGCGGCAGATGGGCGCTTATTCTGCCAGTCTCGCACAGGTGTTTCCAAATCACCGAATTCGCGCGGCAATTTTATGGACGCGCAACGCAACATTGATGGAACTGCCCGACGATCTGATCACAAATGCCTTGTCCGGCGCTGTCGATCTTGACGAAGGCACGGCGGCTACATAGGTTCCCACTCTAATCATTCCTTGTGCAGGAGAGCATCATGGCCACGGTCGCAGTCACAGACGCAACATTCGACGCTGAAGTAAAAAATTCCGATATCCCCGTAGTGGTGGATTTTTGGGCTGAATGGTGCGGCCCGTGCAAGCAAATCGGCCCTTCTTTGGAAGCTCTGTCCGAAGAGATGGACGGCAAGGTAAAGATCGTCAAAGTAAACGTTGACGAGAACCCAAACAGCCCTGCGCAAATGGGCGTTCGCGGTATCCCTGCCTTGTTCATTTTTAAAGGTGGAGAGGTTGTCTCGAACCTGTCCGGCGCACGTCCAAAAGGCCAGATTCAAAGCTGGATCGAAGAGTCGATCTAAAACAAATTTGACGGTTTTTTATGAGGGCGCACCAGAACAGGGGCGCCCTTAGTCTATGGGCCAGCCAAATCGCCGAAACCGCGCTGCAATCTTGCCGTAAACGTCATCGCGCCCAGCATTGATGCTTTGAACTTGCCAGAACCAGTATAGGTATTTCGCATAGTCAGGCCGCAGTTCTTGCACTTGGACAAAGCTGTGTGCCAGCTTTTCCATATCTGCGCGCACAGCAATATGGTGAAAATCGATGCCTGCAAACAACAGGGCCGGTTTGCCAAAGAAATATCCAGCAAAGGCGACGCTGGAGTTTTGCGTGACGACGTAATCACAGGTTTGCAGCAGCGGGACCATACCACCCACGTCAACACAAAACCGCGGGTGCTTCCGCTCTAGCGCCTCAAGGGCAGCGATCTCTGTGTCAGTATAAGTTTCATTTGGATGGATCGTGGCAATTACCTGACGGGTTTTGTCATGCTGCAGACAATGTTCAATCATCGATATCGGGCTGCATGACTGAAAAGACCGATGTTCAGTCAGACGCCCTTGGAGCGGAATGTACGCAAAACCATCACGAGAAGTGGTTTGTGGTAAATTTTGATACTGACGCTTTTGCCAGAACTCATAGAATTGCGCCGCCTCTTGTCCGGAAATCACCGCCGGATCGAATACAGATTTCGCAACGTCCCACTCCCAACGGTGGGCCGAGGCATCAATTTGCCAAAACGGGTATTCATAGACGCGCCGGAATGCCAAGCCACGCTTCTCCGGCGGCGGCTTCATATGGCTAAGAACATACGTATCGCTGCTACGGTTCGTATCCCCATGTTCGCGATATTCGACCCTAAACCCCGCAGATTCCAGCACAAGCGCCATTTTTGCGATAAACGGATGTTCACCTGCGGATGCCGCTCGTCGCAGATCGGGCTCCAGATGAAAGTGCAGATGATATGCGTCGCTCATGCGGTCACGCTAGCCCTGGCAGGTCCTTGCCACAAGTGGCAGCGCCCTTGTCCCTCGCGATTTCGGGGGCCATATAGAAGATCAGAAAAGGAGACCGCGCATGTCTAGCCAAGAATTTCCCGGATGGCACGGGACCACGATTATCGGCGTCAAGAAAGACGGAGAAGTGGTCATTGCAGGCGACGGTCAGGTCAGTCTGGGCCAAACCGTTATCAAAGGGACTGCACGCAAGGTTCGCAGGTTAGATCCAGGCGGTTTTGACGTGGTCGCGGGTTTTGCCGGATCGACAGCAGATGCCTTTACTCTGCTTGAACGCCTTGAGGTCAAGCTCGAGGCGACGCCAGGGCAACTGGCGCGGGCAAGCGTCGAGTTGGCCAAGGATTGGCGGACCGATAAGTACCTTCAAAAGCTTGAAGCGATGCTGATCGTCACCGATGGAAACGAGTTGTTGATTATTACAGGTGCCGGTGATGTGCTGGAACCTGAACATAATGTCGCGGCCATCGGGTCTGGCGGGAATTATGCGCTGGCTGCAGCGCGCGGCATGATGGACAGCGACCGGAATGCCGAGACCATTGCTCGCGACGCGATGAAGATCGCATCGGACATCTGCGTTTATACAAACGGCAACCTCACGGTGGAGAAAATCAAACCATGACCGATCTAACCCCCCGCGAAATCGTATCCGAGCTTGACCGGTTTATCATTGGACAGAACGACGCAAAACGAGCTGTTGCCGTAGCATTACGCAACCGTTGGCGGCGCAAGCAATTGGGTGATGATCTTCGCGACGAAGTGTACCCCAAGAACATCCTGATGATTGGACCCACCGGTGTCGGTAAAACCGAGATCAGCCGCCGTTTGGCGAAACTGGCCCGTGCACCATTCCTCAAGGTCGAAGCGACTAAATTCACCGAGGTCGGCTATGTCGGCCGGGATGTTGAGCAGATCATCCGCGATCTGGTGGACAGTGCGATCCTGATGACCCGTGAACATATGCGCGAAGACGTCAAAGCCAGCGCACATAAAGCCGCCGAAGAACGTGTAATCGATGCCATCGCCGGTGAGGATGCCCGCGAAGGCACCCGAGACATGTTCCGCAAAAAGCTGAAATCAGGCGAGTTGGACGCCACAATGATCGATCTTGAGGTGACTGACACCTCTAGCCCGTTCCCGACAATGGATATTCCCGGTCAGCCCGGTGGTGGCATGGGAATGATGAACTTGGGCGATCTTTTCGGAAAAGCGATGGGGGGCCGTAAGACAAAGAAGCGACTGTCGATTGCCGAAAGCTATGAAATCCTGATTGGCGAAGAAGCCGACAAGCTGCTGGATGATGAAACCGTGAACCGTGCAGCGATTGATGCTGTCGAACAGAATGGCATCGTGTTTCTGGACGAGATCGACAAGGTTTGCGCGCGCTCTGACGCACGCGGAGGTGACGTGTCACGCGAGGGTGTTCAGCGTGATTTACTGCCTTTGATCGAAGGCACAACCGTTTCGACAAAGTATGGCCCGGTAAAAACCGACCACGTTTTGTTCATTGCATCAGGTGCTTTTCACATCGCAAAACCATCTGACCTGCTGCCAGAATTGCAGGGCCGTCTTCCAATCCGTGTCGAGCTGCGTGCGCTGAC
>CBDTUA010000002.1:0-235104 GCA_965363735.1 uncultured Sulfitobacter sp.
TGGGACGAAGTCGCTAGCCGGATCAGTTGAAAGAAACCGGACAATGGTCTGCAATTATTATTATAAGCAGTTGGTCGTCGCCTAGGGCTCGCACGTTATCCAGCGATACGCTTGGTGCTTTCCGTCCAATACTTTCGCTATTCGACGCGCACGTTTCTCAGCTGACTTCCTATTGTTGACTGCGCGGACATGATCTTTTCGCTGGGTTGGCGACAATTGCTCTACATCACTGTAGCCCTTTGAGATTAAAAGAACTTCCTTCAGATCAGTGGGGACCACGACAATTAGGGGCGATGTATTTAACTCTCATGAACTTAAACGGCCTGCCCCCACTTCTGCTGCCTATTTACAGGGCGGAATAGTGGTTCCGACGACAGGAATGCTATTGCCTTGTAGCAGTTGCGTTTCGACCTTCATTGCGTTTGCCACGTTTGCAGAAACCACTAAAGACCTTAGATGCCGCAAGTGCGGTCTTACCGCGGTCTGGCATCCCTATTTCTAAAGACAGTGTATACGAACATTAGCATCGAAATCAGGGTCAGAATTGAACCAACTTTTGCTAACAATTCACCACGTTCTGTAATGGCGAGTACAATGCCTGGTACGATCAAAAGCAAACCAGTCGTCGCAACGACGAAGTGAATTCTTGCGAGACCTGTCTCTGCACTTGCGGGGTCAAGATGATAATAGAGACCAAACAGCGCCATCGTGACCCATCCGATAAGGTTTAGATGGGCGTGCGCCGGGGCAAGCGTATGGTCTTCGCTGATCGACATTTCGATCCCCCAAATCATACCGATACTCACGTAGATCGTCGCTGTGAAGAAAAACCAGAATGAAATGCCGCGCATAAGGTTACTCCTTTTCGGTCTAAACCGCTGCTGCCAAAGACAAGGGCGGACCTGTAAATTCAAGATGATACCGCAGCCCAATTTCTGCGATCTTGTCCATGTCTTCTGGGATACGTAACTGGCGCTTCGCCATTTCGGCAAAGAACCCTTCGAAACCGCCCGGTGTCATGATTGTCAGCATTCTGGCGGGCAAATCGCCGAGGACGCGAAAAGTGTGATCAGTACCACGAGGGATAAAAACGGTTGCTGCGGGACCCAAAGTTCGAGACTTACCCGCAAGCCAAAACATGACCTCACCTGAGAGAACGTAAAATGTTTCATCTTCTTCATGATGGATGTGACGCGGCGGGCCATATCCTGGCTGATCAACGCTTTCAAACATGCCCATCTTTCCACCGGTCTGGCCGGCGGTAAGCAAAATCTTATACCTTGTGCCGAGCCATTGGAGGGTCTGGTCTGTGTCAATCCTGGGCATTTTCGACGTCCTAGAACGAAGGAATAATTAACCAAAATATACGTGACGATGAAAAATTATTGAAATTGATTTAATATATATAATATATTGACCATATGAATTTACTCACGTTTGATTTGAACCTTTTGAAAGTGCTCGATGCATTGCTGCACGAACAGTCAACCGTGAAAGCTGGTGAACGGATAGGGCTGTCCCAACCGGCAATTTCGTCGGCACTGCGCCGGCTTCGCGATGCTTTGGCTGATCCACTTTTTGTCCGACAGGGCCAAAGAATTGTCCCGACCGAATATGCCGCCGGACTAGAGCTTCCACTCCGTCAAATTCTGGATCAGATCGACGGCCTCTTGTCGGACCACGGTGCGTTCAATCCGGCCATCGCCATCCATAGCTTCAAGATCTCTGGATCAGATTTTTTCGCCGAAATGTTGATGCCGCCATTGGCCAAACTTTTGACCGTGCAGGCACCGAACATGCAGGTTCAACTTGTGGACCTAATACCCAACAGCTACGAAAAAACCCTCGAAAACCATACTGTCGACATGGCGTTGGTCCCGCAGAACGCACTTCCCAATTGGGTAGATTATGTTCCGGCGTTTCGTTCGCAATTTGTGATGATCGCCAGAAAGGGCAATCCTCGGCTGAAGCGTGCACAGGTTCATCCGGGCGACATTGTGCCAATGGACCTGTTTTGCGACCTGGGCCACATCGTCTTTTCGCCCGAGGGGAAATTGCATGCTATGGGGGACGCCGCACTTGCACGTTTGGGCCGTCAGCGCAGGGTCGTCATGACCATGCCCGTGTTTGGCGGCATCTGTAATGCCGTGGCGGACAGCGATCTCGTGGCGCTGCTTCCCGAACAAATGGCAAAAAAACTTGCCCCGCGGCTCGGGCTTTCGATTTACCGCGCACCTATGCCTTTGGTTCCCGCCCAAATCTGTCTTGTTTGGCACAAAAGAAACACAGGAAGTCCGGCACACCGGTGGCTGAGGGATGTAATCATGGATCAACTTCGTCCGATTGATATGGCATAAAGCCGTTGGCCCCAGCGGATTTGGTTGTGTCTCTCGTTGAGCAGCTCATGATTTTTGGTTCAAGCAGACTATTCTGCAGGGGTGACTTGCAGGGGTTCGTCCGCACCAAAGCCATTCAAAATGGCCTGCGGGATATCCATGCCCACGACTTCGGTGCCGTCGCCATAAACGAGTTCGCTTGTGAACTTCGTGACGTCGATCCCAGATACTGTGAAGGTGAGCAAACGGCGTTCGCGCAGATGCAAGCCAACAACGCTGCCTAGATACGCAGCCAGCAAGAACGTCGCTGATCACCACCGCATAAAATGCCTGCTCGGCAGCCTCCAGCTAATTTCGGTCCCCTCCGCTTATGCGGATGTCTCTTCATCCCAACGTGCCTGCATTTCCTCTGGCGTAATATCCTCGATTGTCTGCGAGATCATCCAGCGATGGCCGAATGGGTCCTGTAGTGTCGCACTGCGTTCTCCGAAGGACTGATCCTTGGGTGCCCGCAAAAGCAGCGCGCCTGCGGCGACGGCGCGATCCACATCGGCGTCGACGGTGTCGGTCGACAGGTGAAGTGTGACTGGGGACCCACCTATTGTGTCCGGACTGACGGCCCCGAAGTCAGGATACTCATCGGAAAGCATGAACCGGTTGTCACCAAGCATGAGTTCGGCATGTCCGACGCGGCCATCTCCGGGATCGACCATTCGAAAGACTTCGACGGCACCGAATGCTTTGCAATAGAATTCAATTGCGTGTTCGGCATCCTTGGCCACCAGATAAGGAACGAGCGCTTTGAACATCTGAGGATCTTTCAGTTGATTTGCGATATTAATTACGTTACGACCCGTAACTAAATGAGTCAAGATGTTCCCAAACCTCGCGGTCGCCCGCCAAGCAAAATCGCCCGACGCAAGGCTTTGGCGGCCGCCTACGACATTCTAATGGCAGATGGTTTCGGCCGCATCTCAATCGATGCAGTCGCCGCTCGTTCGGGCGTCAGCAAGCCGACGATCTATCGCAATTGGGCCAATGCCAGTGAAATTGCCATGGCCGCCCTAATGGAAGGTCATCCGGATTTGGCAGATCGCCAGCATGGTAGCCTGCATCATGAACTCAATCGGCAGATCAAGGATATTGTCCAAGCCTTTGCAACAACGAGGGGACGGCAGATTGCGCTTGCCCTCGCTGCGGCTGATCCCGACAGCGAGATGACCCGTGCGTTTCGCAACCGGATTGTCCTGTCGGGCCGCGAGGCGGGACGGCAACTGCTTGAAGAGGCCGCCTTGCGCGGAGAAATTCAGGAGCCTTCGGACATTGAGGTTATACTGGACATGATCTACGCACCCATATTTTACCGCCTCCTCGTCGGCCATCTTCCATTAGACGCGGAGTTTGCCGAGGCGCTGGTGGCAAACGCGGTCGCGATCTTGAACCCAGGAACAGCTGCATAGGCTCGTTTCTGGCGACAACTGCCGCGTTTCTCAGCCCCCCCCTGAGCGCAACAGGAACATTGGAATATCTCTGTTAGAAAATCAGTGGCGGAGAAAATTCTGGTATTGCGACGTGTTCAGCCGCATCTAGGGAACGGGCATTCGCGATTGCGCAGCAATTCTTGAGCTCAGAGCGTGAACCTGCCGATCTCTGCAATGCGGCCCATATCAACAAAGCATACCGGCAGTCTCGCCGCTACCGGACGCTGGCCAACAATGCGTGCAACTGACAAAGGCTGCCAATCATAAGCACCGCAAGCTTTCGGGCGATTGCTTATTTTTTAAGGGTCGTCTGACGTTTCAATGCTTCCGCAAGCGCCGACCCCAACGCACCATCATTGGCAACAGCCGGCTTTGGTGCTGGCTTGGACTGGCCCCTGACACTGGGTTTCGGCTTTGCGGCGGGGCGCGCATTCGGTGTCGGCTCTGCGCTGTTGTCTTTGCGCATCGTGAGGCCAATTCGTTTGCGTGGCACATCGACCTCAGTCACACGCACGCGAACAACGTCACCCGCTTTAACAACTTCATGTGGATCTTTGACAAACCGATCTGCAAGTTGGCTCACATGCACCAGACCATCTTGATGCACCCCGATATCGACAAAGGCACCAAAGGCCGCGACATTTGTAACGGTCCCTTCCAGCGACATTCCCGGCTTAAGGTCGGTGATGCTGTCGACGCCATCAGCAAAGGTCGCGGTTTTGAACGCCGGGCGCGGGTCACGGCCGGGTTTTTCAAGCTCCAACAAGATATCGCGCACCGTGGGCAGCCCAAAGTTGTCATCGACGAACTGCTCTGCGTGCAAACCGGCAAGCGCATTTTTATCACCCATAATCGCGCGCACATCCCGTCCACACGCCTGTACGATTTTTCGGGCAACGCCGTAAGCCTCGGGGTGGACAGACGAAGCATCAAGCGGCTCGGTCCCTTCTGGAATTCGCAGAAAGCCCGCGCACTGCTCATAGGCTTTCGGTCCCAATCCAGCGACCTTCAACAGGTCCTTGCGACGGGCGAAAGCCCCGTTCGCGTCACGGTGCGCAACGATATTCTGCGCCAATGATTGCCCCAGGCCAGCAATATGCGAAAGCAACGGCCCAGAGGCCATGTTCAGGTCAACACCGACGGCGTTCACAGCGTCTTCAACCACGGCTGCCAAAGACTGGGCAAGCTGGCGCTGGTCTACATCATGCTGGTATTGCCCCACGCCAATGGCTTGCGGTTCAATTTTCACCAACTCTGCCAGCGGATCCTGAAGCCGCCGCGCGATCGATACAGCCCCCCGGATCGATACGTCGATGTCCGGGAATTCTTGCGAGGCCAGCTCAGACGCGGAATACACCGACGCCCCTGCCTCTGAAACGATCACGGGCGTTGGTCGCGCTACGCCACTGGGCAGGCGTTTCAAGATGTCAGCGATCAACCGTTCAGACTCGCGGCTGGCCGTTCCATTTCCAACCGCGATCAAGGCGACCTGATGTTTGCGGATCAAATGCAACAACGTTTCCTCTGCACCCCGCAGATCGTTCTTGGGCTGGAACGGATAGATTGTCGCAGTGTCCAAAAGCTTGCCAGTCTCATCCACCACCGCGATTTTGCAACCCGTTCGTATGCCCGGATCCAGACCCAATGTCGCTCGGGCACCGGCTGGTGCGGCAAGCAACAGGTCCCGCAGGTTGCGGGCAAAGACCTCGATCGCCGTTGCATGGGACCGGCGTCGTAATTCTGTCAACAAATCCGTAAACATCGACAGGCTCAGCTTGATGCGCCACGTCCAAACGGCAACATCCCGCAACCACAGATCGCCGGGCGCATTGCCGGGTATCCCGATTTCAGCGGCGATGATTGCAACAACGCGCGCAAGGGCATCGTCATCAACAGGTCCGATATCAACGGTTACGATATCTTCTTTCGATGCGCGCAGGATCGCAAGTGCGCGGTGCGAAGGGATCGTTGCCCACTTTTCGCTATGGGCGAAATAGTCCGAGAACTTGGCCCCCAGCCCTTCTTTGCCCTTGTTCACACGGGCCGTCACATGGGCTTCTTGCTGCATCACCTGCCGCAAGCGGCCCAGAAGCGCCGCGTTTTCACCCAGTTCTTCTGTCAGAATGTCACGGGCACCATTCAATGCGTCTTTCTCAGTTGCTACCGTCTCGGAGAGGTAGCCCTGCGCCAATTTCACAGGTTCAGCGGCACGCTGTTCCAGAATGGCGCGCAACAAAGGTTCCAATCCGTTCTCGCGGGCGATCATCGCTTTCGTTCGCCGCTTGGGTTTGAACGGCAAATACAGGTCTTCAAGCACTGCCTTGGTGTCTGCCTCGGCGATGGCGCGGGAAAGTGTGTCAGTCAGTTTGCCTTGCTCGGTGATTTCACCAAGAATGCTGGCACGCCGCTTTTCCAGTTCGCGCAGATACCCCAGACGCTCTGCCAGACGGCGCAGTTGCGTGTCATCCAACCCACCAGTAACTTCTTTTCGGTAGCGGGCGACGAACGGAACCGTGTCCCCCCCATCAAGAAGGGCGACGGTCGCCTTTACCTGTTCCGGACGTGCATCTATATCGGCGGCGATTGTACGGGCAATGCGATCTGCAACGGTATTCATGACTGGCTCCCCAAGGTATCCGGATCGCCGTGATAGCGCCTGAACCGACGCTCGCCAAGCCCCGGACTTCGCTTGCGCTTGCACAGTCGCCGTAAAGTTGGGCTTGGTTCTGTCGCCCAGAGCCGGCTATTCTGGCAGCCAAACCCATATTGTAGCTCGACAATTGAATTCTGGGGCTGTGGCAGGTGTAGGAAAACGGTTACAGACTGGGAAATGTGGGCATTGGAGCTTTTATGGCGACGAAAGTGAGTGGCATTTGAAAAAAGTTGCTGCAGAATTATGCGTAGATTTTGTAAACGGTCCCGTCGCACACCGGCGGCGGTTTGGTGGTGGGCGCGGGCAAGACTTGGCAAAGGCCATGGGACTGCGTGGCGGTAAAACGCCCATGATCATTGATGCCACAGCAGGCTTGGGGCGGGATTCATTCCTTTTGGCATCCCTCGGCGCGCACGTCATTATGATCGAGCGGTCAGAGAAAATGCACGCTTTGCTGGCTGAGGGCATGAAACGCGCCGAGATTGAGGGGGGTGAATTGCGCGAGATTATTGGCCGCATGACCCTTTTAAAGGGAGACGCCAAAGATTTGCTGCCTGAGCTGTCGGGCGAAGCCATTTTGATTGATCCGATGCATCCCCCACGTAAAAGCTCAGCGCTGGTGCGACAAGAACTGCGTCAGGTCCGCGAGATCGTTGGAAATGATGAAGACGCTGTCGACCTTGTGCGTGTGGCGCTCAAGCATGCGCTAAACCGTGTGGTGGTAAAGTGGCCCGCAAAGGCTGATCCACTTGAAGGGATTAAAGCATGCAGTCATCAAATTTGCGGAAAAACCACACGCTATGATGTTTTCATGACAGGGCAAGGGTCGCCTCACGTCCTCCCTGCTTAACCGCACGCCGCTCATAGCCTAAAAACCGCCCATGCATCCCCACGCCGCAGCGCTGCTTCTCGACAGTTCAAAAGGCGCGATGAAAGCAGTGAGGGTTTAACCTAGCTGCACTTTGGCCTCGAACAGATAGGCGGCAAGAGCCTGTTCAAGGGTAGGCACGGCACCTTGCTTGGCTTTGGGGAGTGTCACGGTGACCCGCATACCGCGCGCGCCGCCATCGGTGGCTTCGACAGTGGCTTCTGGCAAGCCAAACTCATTCCAAACCAGATCAGAAACCATTATCTGACAGGCCTCGCAGCGCAGGCTCGGCTTGTAGATCTTGCCGACCGTTGTCAGCGGGATTTCGTCTACCACATAGATTTTCTTCGGCCATGCTGGCCGCTCGTCGATAAACTGCTGCGCATGTTTATGCAGTTCGTCTTCCGTCACGTCGACGCCAGCATGCAATTGGACAAAACACACCGGCAGCTCTCCGGCATAGGCATCAGGCATGCCCACGGCAGCGGCCACTGCGACCGCCGGATGTGTGCTCATGGCGTTTTCAATCATGGAAGGATCAATGTTGTGCCCGCTTCGAATGATAAGGTCCTTGGACCGGCCCGCAACATAGATCCGGCCTTGGTCATCCTTATAGCCGAGATCACCAGAATTCAGCCTACCTGCGTCAAAAACACCCGCATTTTTGTCCGGGTCGCTGTATCCGGGCGAAACGTGATCCCCTCGGACGGTTATTACGCCAATTTCGTCCGTCGCACAGGGGTCCCCCAGACTTCCATCCTCGTTCAAGCGCAGAATATCAACTTGTGTATAGGGCAACGGCCATCCCACGGAACTGACGCGCCCCGGTCCCGATAAAGGGTCAATACAGATCAATCCCGAAGTCTCAGTCATTCCCAAGATTTCATGGAGATTGCAGCCGGTCACCTCTTTGAAGCGCGCGCCAACTGCAGGCGGAAGCAGTGCTGCACCAGTTAGACCTGCCCGAACTGCCCTAATATCGTGATCCCCCACAGGCACCTGCAACACAGCGCCAAGTGCAGTCGGGACGCCGGCAACAACGGTGGCCTTGTACTGCGCCACCAAGCGCCAGAACCCCTCGACCATCGCAGGAGTGCGCAAGCCACCGGGTGACATAACGACAAGCTCAACGCCCGCCATGAATGCGCTTAGCCCGCCTACAATAGTGCCTGCGACGTGAAACAGCGGCAACGTAGCAGTCATAATATCGTCGGACTTGTATCCGCACATTGCAGCGCCTCCGAAAGCCGCTACAAGTTGACCACGATGTGTATGGGTGACAAGTTTTGGCACACCGGTTGTTCCGCCCGTATGAAAATAGGCCGCGACATCATCACCGCCACGCGGATCACCGAAAATCAAACGATCTTGAGGCTGCACCGCTAGGGCCGCGCTAAAATCCACGACTCCGGCTTCAGTCGGAGTTCCGGGTGGAGACACGCGGATCAAGATGAGGCCGGGTATCTGGTCGCGCACTTGTTGGGCCTTTTCCCAAATATCAAGCTGAGGATGCGGGCCAAGGGCAACCAGTATTTTCGCGCCAGACGCCTTGATCAACTCCGCAATGCTGTCTGGCTGCAAAAGGAAATTGATCGGAACCGCATAGCCGGCCGTTTCAGCGCCCCACAGAGTCACGTGGGTTTCAACCAAAGATGGCAGCATATATGCGACGCCAGGCGCTGGCCCCGCCAATGAAGAAAACGCATTCGCACCCGCGCGGATCATCCCGAGCAATTGACCGTAAGTCACGCGACGCGGCTGTTCGTCAGGCGCTCCGGTCATCAACATGGTAAGGGCTGTGGCATCGGGGTTGCGGGCAGCGCTAGCAATGAAAACATCAAGTATGCTGCGTTCGGGCAAGCGTTCTTCAAGGGTCAATTCGGTTTCGAAGTGCCTAAGGTCTTCTAGTGTCCGAATAGGGTCGCTTCCGAGAATTGCCATTTCTATCACTTCCTATCAAACGCGGGCTCAGAAATCATACTCTGCTAGATAGGTTCGGTTTGATAGCCTTTTTCCGCGATCTGGTTGTCGTGGTCCAGACTGACAATAGGCGCGATCCCTGCATCTCTTCAGCACAGTCTGGGACTGATCAGCCCAAAGCACATATTGTCGTCGGAAGCGCGCGCGATTGGACAGTTTCTCCTGCATTATCATTTTCAAAGCGCGGGTGCGCTCAAACCTCAAGAAGTGCTGCAAGCGCGCTGCGAGGCTGCACGACATCGGCCAAAGTATACCCGTCAAGCGTAGCAAAGAACGCCTCTTGCGCTTGGGCAAGCGGCTCTCGCAATCCGCAAGCAGGCAGGATCAGACAAGATTTATTGGTTCCGAAACACTCCACCACCGGATCATTGCGTTTCATCGCCCGCACCACGTCGCCTATGCTGATCTGGTCCGCGCTGCGACCAAGAGTCAGCCCGCCGGTGCGCCCCCGCTCGGATGTCGCAAAGCCTTCGGCAACAAGCTGCGTCGCGACCTTGGACAGATGGTGTTCTGACAAATTGTATAGCAAGGCGATTTGCGATGTCGGGACACGCGCAGGTGCCCGCACGGCCAGTGTGATCAGTATCCGCAGGGCGTAGTCGGTGAATTTGTCCAATTGCATAAAATTATATTTAGCATTTGAAGTGCGCAATTAAAAGCGCTAGATAATGCGTATCTGAAATACCGAATAAGGGGATTCTCATGACACTATCCGAAGCCTTCCTATGGCCTGGTACCAAAGTCTGCGAAAAAGTCGGCGTCGATCCGGAGGGCGAAGCAGGATTGCTGCGCTGGATGGTCAACACGCTTGTCTATCTAGTGCTTAGCCTGATTTTCGTCTGGATTTTCGTGGTTTGACCATTCCGCCGCGCATTCCGGTCACTGTGGAACAAATTCAAACGGTCGTGACAAAATTTTACGCCCAAGTACGTGTTGATCCCGTGCTTGGGCCAGTCTTTTCAGCCCATGTAAGGGATTGGCCAACACATGAGGCAAAGATCGTGCTGTTCTGGCGAAACGCGCTTTTACTTGAGCGGTGTTACGACGGCAATCCGATGCAGGTTCATGCCGCGGCGGGCGACGTTAAGAGCGACCACTTTGCGGTATGGCTCTCGCTCTTTGATACTATCCTAGCACAAGAACTGCCGCCTCCCCTCGCTGCAGCTTGGTCGGCGCTGGCCCACAGGATTGGACGAGGGCTAAGCTACGGCCTACCTTCGTCGTGCAATAAACATATGGTGCCTGATCTGCGCGCGCTTTAGATCGGGCCAAGCGTGTGTCGCACTACCCCTCATCCGAAACCAAGCGCATTCCCAGATGCGCAGGTGGCGCGCCGATGGCGCAGCCTCCTCTGGCGGGATCACGGACAAGGTAAGACATGACGGCCTCATGCTCGCCACCCATGATATAGGCGGGGCAGCGGTCCGGATCAATTTTTCCACCCTGCCCGTTCGCACCGGCATAGCAATCTTGGGTCCATTCCCAGACGTTGCCGTCCAGATCTTCAATACCCGACGACGTCTTGCTAAACGCGCCGCTAGGACGCAGGGCGCGACCGGTCGCGCTGGCTTGGGTCAGATAGGCCGACGCCCACGTCAACGACGGATCGGTAAAGATCGGATCAGGCTTTTGGGGCATTACCTCCTCGGCAAGCTCGGTCCATTCGGTGGCGGATGGCAAGCGCCATACCGTATCACTATTGGCGTTTATCCAGCGCAGATATTCCATGGCATCGGGGTAACTTAGGCCGGTTGCAGGATAATCCCCTGCCTTGTTCTGAACCTTCAGGTCCAATGTGCATTTGCCTGCGGCATGGCACGCCTGCCACTGGGCAACAGTAACTTCACGGGTTTGCACGCGCAGGACCTGCCCGCTACGCAACTGCACCGTCGCAGTGTGGGTATCGGAGGCAAATGCACGATCGGGACCGCGCAGCATTTGCACGGCCCCAATTGCCAAGGCGACCAAAGCAACGCCGCCGAGCAAGATCAACAGGCTCTTTTTGGACATCGCATTGGTCATTCATTTATCCTCCGACGAGTTTCAGGTGACAAATTCGCGCGGGGCAACGACTTGCTCCATTAGCGCATTTTCCCACTCCCCCTCGACCACAAAGTGCGCGGTGGCCCCCAGCAAGGCGGCCTCGATCAGGTTGTGGTTCACGTAAGCGTAAACGCCCGGCTGTTCGAAGGTGTACATCGCGGCCATCGCGGTGCCGCCGCGCACAAACCAAGTCTCAAGGCCGGTTAAAGGGGCATCGCTGAACGAGGTTTCCCAGACAAAGTTGCCATGCCCGCCGATCAGGTGCGGGCGGCTGTCGCGGTTGGCCTGATTGTGGATCATGAGCACGGTCTCACCGACGTTGAACTTCATCGCGTGTTCGCCAGTGATCGCCCCAACGGCCCCGTTAAAGACACAGTGGGTCGGGGTCAGAGTGCGCATTGCATCAATGCTGTCAGAATAGTCATCGCCCGCGGCTTCATAGGCAATATATTCGCCATCGGCATCCTTGGGCAGATAGTAATCCTGCTCGCCGATATAGGCGATCTTGTCATAGGTCAGCAGGTTGCCATCACGGTCCTTAAGCCCGTCACGGGGCAGCACCATCACCGCACCGTTCATGCCGTGGGTCACGTGATACGGGATCATCGCGCCACCAGGGGCACAGTGATAGGTAAAGCAACCCGGCTTGGTTGCCTTCCAGCGTAGCACGGTTTCTTCGCCCGGAAAAACGTGGGTCAAACCACCCCCGCCAAGCGCACCAGTGGCCGCGTGAAAGTCGATGTTATGCTCCATCATGCTATCAACAGGGTTGCGCAGGGTCAGTTCGACCATGTCGCCCTCGTGAACGATGATCAGCGGACCGGGCACCGACCCGTTATAGGTCAACGCCCAGACAGAAGCGCCGGTATCCTCGTCCACAACCATCAACCGCTCTGTGGTTTCCAAGGTCACTTCGACAATCTTGGGACCGCCAGTGGCGACCTGTTCGTGGACAGGGGCATAAGGCGGTGCGACCATCTCTTGCTTGACGCGGGTATAGCCCGACAGGTCCGCTGGTTTTGCGGTGCTGTCTGCGGTTTGCTGGGCTGCTGTCTTGTACAGCTTCGCAGAGGTCGCATTGGCGATATCCAGCTTTGGTGTGCGGGTTCGGGCCATTGCACCGGCCCCTGTCAGCGCCGCAGCACCGGCAAGGACGGAACCGCGCAACACGTTGCGACGGTTGGTTTTCATAAGGCCCGGGTTAATAAACTTGGTCATAATATGTCTTCCTTTGATTAAGATGGCAGAACCATCATGGTCCCGCACTCGGGTCTTCAGAGACCGCTCAGGGCCTCTTCAAAATTCTGTTTGGCTTTCTTAGGCAAACGTCCCTCCAGAAAGGTATCCGGGGCTGCGGTTTCGTCACCGACGGCAATGGCCATAACCATGCCCATCGCAAAATGCGGTTTGCATTTGACGCCGTAAAATCCGGGCTCGGTCAGGGTGACTTCGATCTCTTCGTTGATCTTGCCTTCGAACCCGGCTGCGCCTTCGGGCATCATTTCCTTGATGGACTCGGCGTTGTGGCCTTTGTCAGTTGCCAAAAACTTGACCGTGTCACCAGCAGCGATGCGCAAAGCGGCGGGTTCGAAAATCATCCTCCCACCTTCGCCTTTGTTCAGCATCTTGACCTCAAAGGTCTCGGCAGAGGCCATAGCGCCAAAAGCGACAAGAACTGCGGCGGATGTCAGTAGTGTGCGAAACATTTCATTTCCTTTCGAATGGTTCGTTGTTGGCAATAGGATTAGCAGCCCCGCAGGGCGCGAACTTTGCGCAAGATCAAACTTCTGATCGGAATGGGAAGATTGCTTGGATGCTAGCAATTTGCGTCGGTTGCCCCTAAACACAAAGCATTGCGGCATTGGGAATGTACTGTGCACCGACTAGACGAAAGCCTGCTAATGCCCCTGCCGCCGTTTTCCAAACTGGACCGGCCGCAAGTCAGATCCATTCTGGACCGTGCCATCAGCCGCCGGTTTGATGCAGGTACGACAGTCTTTGACGAGGGCGCGCCAGCCGGCAGTTTCTATCTGCTGTTGGACGGCACAATCCGCGTGGTCAAAACGACCCCCGACGGCGAACAGGTCACGGCCTTGCACATCCCCGCAGGGCAGCTGTTTGGTATCGCCCCCGCCTTCAGCCGCGACACCTACCCCGCCACCGCCATTTCCGCGTCAGAGGTGCTGACCCTGTGCTGGCCCGTTTCGTTGTGGGACCAATTTGTGTCGGACTACCCCGGATTTGGCTCTGAGACTTACAAGACGATCGGTGACCGTGTTGTCGAAATGAACAACCGCATAGTCGAGATGTCGACACAGCACGTCGAGCAGCGCATCGCGCGTGCGCTGTTGCGGCTTGTGAACCAGTCCGGCAAGAAAACCACCGAAGGAATCGAGATCAGCTTTCCCATCACCCGACAGGATGTGTCAGAAATGACGGGCACGACTCTGCATACGGTCAGCCGCCTTTTAAGTGCATGGGAGAAAAACGGCCTGGTCAGCAGCAAACGCAAAAAAATTATAGTTTGCGACCCCCACCGTTTGGTGGTGCTAAGCGGCGCATAACTAAATGCCAGCCGCTGCGTGTAATTCTGCACGAAAGGCCAGTTCGTCCAGATCATAGGCAATACAGGCGTCGATGACCGTATGAAACGGGCCGACCGTGCACCCGATGCACAGCATTTTATACCGGAGGAAAACCGCGATCGTCTGCGGCCAAACCGACATTAAAGTGTCTAGCGACAGATCAGGATCATCTAAGCTTTGCTGTTTCATAGCGCTTGCCCCTCCTATCCTGTCCACTCACTAACAGCTTCAATCCTTTCAGACGTTGTCCCAGCACAAACTTCGGACGCGTTCAGGCTGATGATCCATTAATCCAATATCAGCAATTGGAGTGAGAGATGGCCACACATGCAGAGGATGATCGGTTACTAACATATAGAGGCGCAGGACAGCCTGCCGAACTTCTACATCAAGCGCTCTAGTGCACCTATTGCTGTAGTGCTTCATGCGCTGCTGTTCATCTACAGCCAGCAGGTGATCAGCAACCGAGAGATCATCGATCCGGGTCTGGCCCAGCCGATGGCGGGGGAATAGATTCTGCATGAGATGATCCGCCCTGCTTCTGCGCCAGGCTACCGCCGGACCGGACAGGAATGCACCTCATTCGAGATGGCCCAAGCCAACCGTTTGCCCCTTCTTTCGAAGAGAACGACGGGCTGCGGCAAGCCCCGCTTTGTAGAGTATTTGCCCGCCAGGACGGGTCGCAAGCTGTATGCCGTTGCCTGCCATGAAGGGAACGGCCTGCGCCTGCACACCGTGATGGACTGTCATGCCGATCCAGTGCTGAACCTCGCCGCCGATTTTTTGTTGTGCGTGGTCGCGGCCTGCGCTGATCTGGACCTTATGCCCCTGCCCGACCTTGACGGCGATCCAAGCGCATTCGACGCGGCGCAGATTGGGACCAATGCGCAATTCGGTGACCGCACTTCTGCGCGCCGTGCAAGGCTTCGTGTTGCTTTTAGCTATATGGTCGCGCACATTCTTGGAGGCCGCGATGGAATTGCCATCCGCAATCAACTGAACGGGGTGTGCACTGTTATCCCGTCCCCTATCCGCGCGACTGCACGCCATTTCAACCGGTCCCCATCTGGCTGCAGTTTGCCGCCCCCACCGCAGGCAATGCTGCGACTGAGGCACCGAGACCGATGCAAAGGGTTCGACGTCCCAGTGTCACCCGACGTGATCTGCAGCATCGGTGCGTTGCGGCCCTTTTGGTGCTTGCACGGCTGGTGGCGCGGCGGTGACAGATAACGGCTGGTGCACCCGCAGTATCGCCTTGGGGCATTACCCGTTTCGGGCGGGGGCGATGGCGGTCAACGTTTTTTCGCCTCTCCTTTTGGAAGTTGGGTTGGCTTGCCGGTGTTTTCGCTCGTATGGTCGATCGGGATTGGCGTGCCCGCGACACTTGCCTTTGCGCGCCACATACGCCGCTCAATGGACAAGGCTCTAAAATGAAGATCGACCTCACCCAACCAAGCCCGACTATTGACGCCGCTGATCTTGGCAAGCTGTTGGACATCCACGCAGCGCAAGTCATCACGCTCATGCGCGAGGGGGCCATTACCAGCCGTTTCGAGACTGGCATTGACGCCGACGCGGGCACTCACCGATTGACGTTCTGGTACGGGGAGATGCGCGTGCGGTTTACCTGCGATGATAGAGGAGTTGTCCTCAAAACCTCGCGCAACACGGCAAAGCGAAGCCAATGACGTCATGCGCCAATAGCGCGGACAGGCGTTATTTTCCTATGGCTTTCGCCCGTTTTTCCTGTTCGGGCCGCTTTGCATTTCCTGTCGGACGGAGGTTTGGCATATGTGATCATGTTCGGGATGTTCTTTGATTTTGCAATTTTCGGTTAGAAGGTTATCTACTTTAGAAATCAGAGGCTGATGAGCCAGCAGAGTGGCAGACGCATGTTTAGGACATCAAGGGCATGCAAAATTGACTGACTATCGGGAATCCTTAACGTCAGCGTTTCGGCCTTCGCAATAATCGTACTATACAAAAAGCAGTGAAGTTCCGGGAGCCAACGGGTGTCTTTTGTAATGTTTAAGATCGCAGAGTCCGCCATGCGAATTTAGGCCCTGAGTGTTCAACTAGACGCAGCTTCGTTGAAGGCGTCTCCACACGAATTTGCTTTTGAGTCGCGGCTCATGCATCGAACAGAAATCAGCAAATCCCACAACACGCCGCACACCGAATCCATTGATGCGGCGGACATCGGTCAACTGCGCAGCATTGTCCATTATTGGCTCTTTTGCGCGGTGAAACCTGACCGACGATCAAGCGTCAGGATTCTTCCATTTGATCGGGGTAACATAAGCAATGCTATCATCAACACTGACCATTATATCGCCGTCTTGAATATTAACCTGCAGCTTCATCGAGCGGCTTGCCAGTTTTCCCAGATCGCTGGTGTCCTTCTCTGAGAAGTTTATGACCTGAAGATTATCAAACCGGGTCGTGCTGTTCTTGATCTTCTCCCACCACATTTCAGCCGTTCTACCGCCGTAACTATAGACAATCACCTTGTCGGCTTTGCCAGAGGATTGACGCACTATCTTCTCGCTGGGAAGCCCTAGCGCCACCCACAATTCCAGCTCGTCACTTAGGCTTTTCTGCCAAATGTCGGGCTCGTCATCCGTTGATAGGCCCTTGGTCATTTCGAGCTGCTCATTGGCATTCAGTGCAAAGGCGAGAATACGCACCATCAACCGTTCATCGGTCTCAGACGGATGTTTGGCAACGGTCAGTTTATGGGTCTCATAATAGTGACGATCCATATCGGAAACGGAAAGTTCAACTTTATAAATGGTGGCTTTTTGCGCCATGATTTGTCCCGAAATTGCAAAGATATGGCTGCCTAATGCGTCTGGGGACATTGTGAAAGCGGATAACGAAAAACCCCCGGATGAAAGGGGGCCAGACGTTCCGCACCATTTCGACAATAACCGCTTTCAGCCCAAGACCAGTGGTCGCGAACCTTTGCGATGCTGTATTGCGGCTTTCCGAAACCATGCCTTACTGAATTTGCAATATAATATTGGCGACAAGGACCGAAATACGGCTCGACTTCGATCTAGAAGCTTGTGTCGTCTCATGCGATACTGACTGTGGTCCTCAACGTTAAGCCAAAGTCGATATCGCACCATAGACAACGCGTTGGTCCCAGGCGCGATGTCACGCGCTAGCATTACTTTCTCCTCAGTTTATATATTGTGATTGAGTCGGAACTGGTTCTTGGGGTCGTATTTTTCTTTATACATTCGAAGTTTTTCCATGTTGGGACCATAAGCTTCTTTCATGCGGTCATCGTCGTCAGATGGCATGAAGTTAACATAGACACTGCCAGCAGCGTGGCCCGACGTCTTGTTGAATAGATCCCGTGCCCAAGTGGTGCACTTTTTGTCATTCGCGGGGTCTGACCAACGTGTGTGTACGTTCATAACGAAATGACGCTTGCGCTGTGGAAATGGAGTTGCGCCAGGATCGACGCGCGTCATCGCACCACCAAGATGCGCGATAAAGACTTCAGACTGCGGATCAGGCAAAGCCCCGATCGCAGCAAGTGAAACATCAATCACCTCATCTGACAGGTCTAGGAAGTCGTTGCTTTTCCAGTAATTGCGGGCACCGGGCGTCAGAAGCGGATCGAAAGCTTGCTGCCAGCCCACGTAGGGGTGCGGACCGATCACGTCGGCAATCGGTTGCCCCAAACCGCGCAACTCCTTCAATGCGGCCTCCCCTTCTGTCATGTCACCCGCATAGCAGGCCGCAAAGATAAGCACCTCTTTGCCGTGCCACTCTTCTGGGATGAAGGGCAACGGTGGAGCTTGCCTCAAAACGACCCAGATGGTCAGCTCGTCGGGCGCGCGGGCGCAGATATCCCGATAACTCTGCAATAGGCTGCGGGCACCTTTCAAAGGATGGACAATCAGACCGGACAGAACCTCTGGCCCGATAGGGTGAAGCGCAAATTCGAACGAAGATATGACGCCAAAATTACCGCCGCCACCGCGGATTGCCCAAAACAGGTCCGGATGCTGGCTGGCCGATGCCACACGGACCTCACCGTCTGCGCAAACTACTTCAGCAGAAATTAGATTGTCGATCGTCAGACCATGTTTGCCGGTGATCCAGCCAAAGCCGCCGCCAAGGGTCAGACCAGCTACACCAGTGGTCGAATTGATGCCCAGCGGCACGGCCAAGCCATGAAGTTGGGTCGCCGCATCGACATCGGAAAGCAGGCATCCGGGCTGAACTTTCGCGGTTGATTTCTTAGCGTCTACGACGACCTCTCGCATTTGCGACAGATCCAGAAGAAGTGCTCCATCGGCAACCGCATGACCTGCAATCTGGTGGCCGCCGCTTTTGATCGCCAGCAAGAGATCGTTTTCTCGCGCGAAGTTCACGGTGAGCCGAATATCGTTCGTATTGTGCGCACGGACGATCTTACTGGGATGTCGGTCAATCATACCGTTCCAGACACTTCGCGCCTCATCATAGTCGCTATCCGCTTTGTCGATCAGCGTACCGCTAAGTGCCGCGCTAAGGTCCTTTAGTTTCGCCTGCGTGACATCAATCGTCCCGCCGTTCAGTGCTTTCAATGCCAGGGTCATATCAATTTCTCCGATAGGGAATGAATATAACATGAGGCTGCGCCAATGATCAGAACCGCGCCAGTCCTGAAACTGGACCACCATTTTCACGCTGGTTTGACGCAAGGTGTGTTAAGCTTGGGCACGGGAAATCGATCAGTCACGTAGGAGTATCGTTTTGACACTCGGAAGTTATGGACAGTTTTGCCCAGTTGCGATGGCTGCAGAGACACTCTGCACGCGGTGGACCATGGTGTTGGTGCGGGAATTGGTGGCAGGTTCGACTCGGTTCAACGACTTGCGCCGGGGTGTGCCGCGCATGTCGCCAACCCTGTTGTCGCAACGGCTGCACGAGCTTGAAGTCGCAGGTATCGTCACGCGCACTCTTATTCCTGATGAGCCAAACGTGCATGAATATCGTCTGACGGAAGCCGGCCGAGACCTTCAATCGGTCGTCGAAGCGTTCGGACTTTGGGGGCAGAAATGGATCGAAACGCAGGCAACGCTCAAAAACCTCGACCCCTCGCTCTTAATGTGGGACATGCGGCGCAATCTCGATCCAGCGCCCCTTCCTAAGCACCGTATGGTCGTCCAATTCAAATATCCCGAACTGGCGGAAGCACGACAAGATTGGTGGTTGGTCGTGGACCCTGAAGCCGAGATTGACCTTTGCTCGTCTGATCCCGGCTATGATGTTGATCTTTGGGTCACCACGGATCTGCGGACAATGACCGCAATTTGGATGGGGCTGATTAAGGTGTCCGATGCCGGTGACGCAATCCAGTTTGATGGCAATGCAGAAATTGCACGAACAATGCAGACCTGGCTTGGCCTCAGTCCGTTCAGTGCGCAAAAGAAGTTAGTGCATTGAATTAAGAATGTACGACAGAGGTCCGGTACAGTTTCCGGACTATCGCGTTTACGCGCAACGCCGCATCCTTCGGGAAGTTACGCCAGTCCGCTTCGGATTGACGAACATTCATCGGAAGGAATTTTGCTATGATTTCCAGTATAGTATCACTTCGTCACCAGCAGTCTTTCGAACGTTTAACTCATAGGCTCAGAACCTGTGGTGGCTTGCGTTGGTCTGCCACCGCTTCGGTCATCTGCGCGGCATTTGTTGGCCCTGCGATCGCCCAATCCTCTTCCGAAGCGATGATCGCTGACGCTTTGCGTGCGGCACCGGCAGGTATTCTCGAGACCGCAAAGGTGTCCGATATGGCTGGCAATATCCTGCGTGAGGGAACAAGCGACTACACTTGCTACCCTTCGCCAGATGGCCTTGCGGGCCCGATGTGTATGGACTCGGAATGGCAACGCTGGATGGCTGCGTGGATGGGTGGCACTCCCTTCACCGCTGAGCGATTGGCCATTGCCTACATGTTGGCGGGCGACTCGCCTGACGGAGGGGCAAGTAACATCGACCCTGCCGCCACCCAACCGACCGCCGACAACGAATGGGTCGTTGAGGGACCACATATGATGGTTATCTCCCCCGACCCGTCGGTTTATGACGGCATACCCACCGTTATCCAAACAGATGGCCCCTACGTTATGTGGTCCGGCACGCCTTACGTTCACGTCATGGTTCCAATAGCTGCACGCCCTGAACAGCGCAGTGCCCAATCGCAGTAAATTCATTGTCGGCCGCGGGAGATATCTGTTTGTTCCTGTGGTCGACAGAATTTGGGTTTAAATTAACGCGGCCTGTGGGCGTCGCATCTAATGTGTGCATATCGAAACGTCTGCCCGTATCAGACACCAAAGATCCGCTGCCGTTTGAAGAGCTCCAGCAAGCACGACGGGCGCTTAGCCTATTTTCATACCAAGGCTGCCAAATTGCCAAACGGCACCTGCGTGATGCCAACGCACGAGATTCCAATGATGCCTGCGTCTATGCTGAACTGGCCTCGGCCTTCGCGATCCGTATGGGAAACCTGAGGACAGGCAATTGAGCCAGGGTCTGCTGCAAATGTCACGTGCGCAGGTTTCGCCAACCTTCAATTGTCAGGTATCGTTCGTCAGCCTTAGCACATATCAGCACGTTCTCGGCGACTTAACATCACGGTCGCCCTGCCAGCATAACGGCAGTCAAAGTTGCCGTATGCTATCAGAAGACTGTTTTCGGGAGGCGACCGTGCTTGTAATTGATGAACAGATCGGGACCGTCAAGCGGTTAAGGGAACTGCTCCCAACAGAAGGATTCGTGAACACATTTCTTAAATGTGAGTGATCGACTGAACGATGTCGCGCGTAAATTCATCGAACTTGCGCCCTTTGTTATCGTCGCAACGAAGGCAGCGGATGGGTTGATCGATGTCTCGCCAAAGGGCGATCCTGCAGGATTTGTAGAGGTTTACGATGACAAAACATTGATCATCCCGGACAGGCTCGGCAACCACCGGGTTGACGGATTTCAGAACCTTTTAGAAGGCAATAACGTGGCGCTACTGTTCATTGTGCCCGGCCATGGCGATACGCTGCGCATTGCAGGCAAGGCACGTGTTGTTCGGGATACAGAGATCAGCAAACGCCATGCAATCAATGGAAGGGGGCCTCTCCTCGCTCTTGTCGTCGATGTCGAAGAGGCCTTTATGCACTGATCAAAATCACTTATCCGCTCGCGGTTATGGCATCCAGATCAGTGGCCGGAACGAAGGTCTGCGCCGACGCTTGCAGAGTGGGTGATTGAAACGGTCGACAGCGAACAGACTCTCGATGATGTACAGAATGACCACAGCGCGGATGAAGACACACGCCTTTACTGAGGGGCTGGCCGAGTGCAGCAATTGGGCACCCCAACAACCAGAGCCCGAAAGCACATCTTTGACCAATGCTTGACCGAGGGTAGTTTCTATACCGCGACTGCTACCGTCACGACTGCGGGAATGGGCACGTTCCACTTCGGTCCCGCCCCGTGATTTTCCAGGACCTTTGAAACGACTGCCGCACGAATAGCCGCAGCATTCTCTGACGGCTGGGGGCGCAGCATCGCACCACCCCTTGCTGTCCCTTCCCGAAAAAAATCATAGGGCGCACCGGGGTCGTCTACCTGCCAAGCCGAAGCAACGACAGATTGACGACATTCCGTAAACCCGGCCGCCTCAAGCACTGGAAAAGCCAGCTTGGGGTCAGCATAGTCATTCGCACCCGGACCCGGCGGCATAACAACCTTTGCAGACCCATGTTGAGCAATGGCATCAAATACATAACCAAGGGCCGTATCCACTTCTGGGCCACACCAGACCGAGAACGCCAGCCTTCCGCCGGGCCGCAAGACACGGTGCGCCTCCGCTACAACCTTTGGCGGATCAGGCACATGTGGCATTCCAAAGCCTATTGTGACGGCATCAAACGACCCATCGTCGAAACCCAGCGCCATCGCATCGCCGTCAACGAACTGCGCTTGCGGCACGGCAGCGCGCGCCATGTCCAGCATGGCAGGCGAAAAATCAAGTCCGGTCACTTGTGCCCCCGCCGCAACTAACCCCGCGGACACATTGCCATGACCGCAGCAAAGGTCGAGCGCCTTGACCCCAGGTCCTGCCTCGACCGCTTTGACAAGGTGCGGCACGACTATATCCGCCGCTTTCGCAAACACTTGCGCGTAAGAGCGCGCCATATCAGCATTCGCCCACTCGCGTTTCTCTAACGCGGCAAAAGTGTCGGGTTTTTGAAAATCTGGCATTTGGCGTCTCCCGCGTGGATAACGTGCCGTCGTAACTGACTGTCTGTCGGACCTGAATGGTAACAGAACTGGCCGGAAAAGTCTTGCGTCGCTCTTGAAGACGCCCCGCCGGCACCCAGGCGCGCCTTGTTGAAGGGTTACTTCCATGATCTGATTGCGGTCGGCTCGACAAGTCTACGGTCGACTTGATCGACATCAGCGGTGGCACGTATTTTCCCGGCGCAAAGTCCGCCTCTGACAGCGCGGGAGGTGGGCCATATTTCATCAAATTTGCCAGACGTGCTCGAATGGTGACGTCCAAGCCACTAATGCTAACCGGCGGCTTTAAAACGCGGGCGCATGCGGAAGAGGCGGTCGCAAGCGGTGCAGTCGATATCATCGGCCTTGCCCGTGCACTTGTTCTTGAGCCAACCCTTCCCAATCTCTGGATGGCGAACGAAATTCCAGAGCCCGATTTCCCAAGATTTTCTGACGTGCCAGAAGGGGGAATAACAGCATGGGATACCATGCGGCTGACAGACACTGGCGCTGACAAAGAGGACGACGATGTTGGCGACCTTCAACAAGCCATTCGCGACTATGAAGTGCGTGATGATACGCGAACAAAAATTTGGCCTCACCATTTCAACGGTTAGGCCGTCTCGCTGGCTTGAACGGTATCGAGAATTCCGTCGCTTTCACCCGTGAACTGGACCTTGATACTGCCTGCGGCGAAGGTCCGGAGTGAGCCTAATCTACCAATCTACCATAGTGGCGCAAACTTCGGGTGTAGACGGCTCCTGCCTAGCAGGTCATTTTTGATCTGGCTTCTGCATTTTTAAGACGCAGTGATATGTCAGGGCTGTTTTTGCAGTTCCGACCCCTGACCTGCCTTCTTGTGGTTCTGCCTCGTATTGCCATGGCGGGCAGCGAATGGGACATTTTTGGGGGCTGTCCTGATTTTGGAGGCAGACCTCGCGGGTATTACTAGGTCAATGATCCCTTGCCTCTCAGGCTGCACGGGGTGGCACCTTTCACTGCAGGTTTCGACACCTGCAGGATGGCGCAATGCGACGCCGACTAGAGCAGAAACCATCCACCACATCAGGCTTAAGGAACACGCTTAAAAGACTCAAAACTGTTCATCTTTTGGCCAAAGAACAGTGCTTGAGTGTTCCCGAATGGTTATCACGATACTTACTCCACCAATAAAAATAAGGACGTTAAGTATCGCTGAGCAGAGACCAGAAAGCGTCAATGGCAACGCTTTGGTGATCGGTTTCCTGCCTTATTTTTCTGAGCTCGCGGTGACTAATCGGGCGTGATGGCACAAAGAACTCGACACCATCGGGTTGGCTTTTTACCGACTCAAACGGCAGGATACTCGCCCCAAAACCACGGCGAACGAAGGATAGGATGGCTGTTGTATTGCGTGCCTCCAATGTGCTGCTTGCCATCAATGTGTCGATCAACGGACTGTCGACAAGGCGGCATAGCGGGTTGGCGATCAGCGGCTCCTGCGCCAGCAGGCTCCAATCCGAGGTGCCACCAGCAGCCAAATGTGCCCTGTGGATCGGTCCGCCTTCTGCGCAAACGATGCCAAGATCGTCGCACAATATCAGATCCCCCTCTGATGTTTCGCCTGGAAGGGCGGACACGATCCCGATGTCAGCTTCATCGCGCTGCACCCGACGGCGGACAGCGGGGGTATCAACATCACTGATTTCGATGCGAACTTCTGGATGAGTTCTGCGAAAGACCTCGATCACATCCGGAAGCAATGACACAGTTGCCGAAGGCACCGCAGCTATGCGCACGATGCCCGCCGTTGAAATGGCATGACGACGGATCGCTTGAGCGCTTTTGTCAAAAACATCTGTAGCCCTACGGCTTTCTTCCAGTACCAGTTGACCCAGCGGGGTCAGGCGGCTTTTGCGGTCAGTCTCGAACAGGGGCGCACCGATGTCATCGGCCAACTGCGCAAGTGTCATCGAGATCGCCGAGGGCGTGCGTGACAACTCTCGTGCAGCCGCAGCCAGCGTTCCCGTTTCTGCAACCATTCGAAAGACACGCAACATTTCCAATTTCATCGACATTCAGAAAACCTGTAATTTTGTTAAGAACTTCAAGAATGACTGAACGGCAAGAATAAGTCTAGGTAGCGCGAAAGCAATCAGGAGATGACCATGACCGAGCGCACGCAAATTTACATCGATGGCACCTGGACAGACGGCGCATCACACATCGAAAATCGCAATCCGTCTGATACTTCTGATCTGATCGGGCAATATGCACAGGCTGACGCCTCGCATTTGGATGCCGCCCTTACCGCAGCGCGACGTGCACAGCCAATTTGGTGGGCCGCCGGTATTCAAAAGCGTCATGATGTGTTGATGGCGATCGGCACGGAATTGATGGCACGTGCAGAAGAAATCGGTCGTTTGTTGGCGCGCGAAGAAGGCAAGCCGCTGGCCGAAGGCAAAGGCGAAGTCTACCGCGCGGGCCAGTTTTTTACGTATTTTGCAGCCGAGGTATTGCGCCAGCATGGTGACTTGGCCGAAAGCGTGCGCCCGGGTATCGAGATCGACGTGCGCCGCGAACCTGTTGGCGTTGTCGCCATCATCAGCCCGTGGAATTTTCCCGTTGCGACACCTGCTTGGAAGATCGCGCCTGCTTTGGCCTTTGGCAACGCAGTTGTTTGGAAGCCCGCGAACGTAACGCCAGCCAGCGCAGTTGCCTTGACCGAGATTATCGCCCGTCAAGACATCCCCAAAGGCCTGTTCAACCTCGTGTCCGGTCCGGGCCGCGATGTGGGTCAGCGCTTGGTCGAAAGCGATCAGGTTGATGCGATCAGCTTTACCGGGTCGGTCCCCGTGGGCCGTGGCATCGCTGCCGCAGCAATTGGGAACATGACAAAAATACAGATGGAGATGGGGTCGAAAAACCCGCTGATAGTCATGGACGACGCCGATCTGGATTTGGCGGTTACTCATGCTGCAGGGTCAGCTTTTGGGGGTACAGGTCAGAAATGTACTGCCGCCAGCCGACTGATTGTGCATGCGTCCGTGCATGATGCATTTGTCGAAAAGTTGGTTGCGGCGGCCAAGGCCCTGAAAGTTGGTCACGCGCTTGAGGATGGCACCCAGATCGGGCCAGTCGTGAGCGAAAGCCAGCTTTCCCAAAACCTTGAGTACATCGAAACGGGCAAGTCCGAGGGCGCAGAACTGCTGTGCGGCGGCAACCGTTTAGAGATGGCGACCGAAGGCTACTACATGGCACCCGCAGTATTTGTGAATTCTCACAATGACCTGCGGATCAACCGCGAGGAAATGTTCGCCCCCATCACATGTGTGCAAAAGGCCGATAGCTACGACGAAGCGCTTGCGTTGGCCAATGATACGCAGTTCGGTCTGACCGCTGGCATCATGACACGTTCGCTGGCACGGGCGAGCCACTTTCGCGCAAACATGCGCGCAGGCTGCGTTATGGTGAACTTGCCAACGGCAGGAACGGATTACCACGTGCCATTCGGCGGGCGTGGTGCCTCCAGCTATGGCCCACGCGAACAGGGGTCTTATGCGGCTGAGTTCTACACAACCGTCAAAACCGCTTATGTTTCCGCAGGAGAGCCGAAGTGAGCTTTCTGATCGACGGGCTTCAATACGCTAACTGGTCGGAAAAGGTCTTTCGCCAGATGCGCGAGGGCGGCGTTGACGCGGTCCACGTCACCATCACCTATCACGAGACGTTTCGTGAGACGGTGCTGGTGATAGAAAAATGGAACCGGTGGTTTGAGCAATATCCAGATCTAATCTTTCAGGGCCGCACCGCCGATGATGTTCAGGTGGCACGTGACACACAGCGCACGGCGATTTTCTTTGGTTCGCAAAACCCGTCGTGCATCGAGGATGACATCGGGCTTGTCGAAATCATGCATACACTTGGCCTTCGTTTCATGCAGTTAACCTATAACAACCAGTCCCTTTTGGCGTCGGGTTGTTACGAAGACGAGGACACGGGCCTGACCCGCATGGGGCGTGCCGTGGTTGCAGAGATGAACCGCGTCGGACTGGTGGTCGACATGAGCCATTCCGGTGAGCGGTCCACGTTTGAGGCAATCGAGCATTCAACACGACCCATTACCATCAGCCACGCCAACCCAGCAAGCTGGCACGGGGCGCGACGCAACAAGTCTAACGACTTGCTGCGTGCGCTTGGGGAAAGCAGCGGGTTTCTTGGGTTGTCGGTTTACCCACATCACCTCAAGGGCGGCAGCAGTTGCACGTTACAATCGTGGTGCGACATGGCCGCGCTTGCTGTTGATTTAGTTGGACCAAATGGCGTCGGGATCGGGACGGACCTGTGCCAAGACCAGCCAGACAGCATCGTGGAATGGATGCGGGTCGGGCGGTGGACCAAGGCGATTGATTACGGCGAAGGCAGCGCGGCAAACGCTGGCTTTCCGGCGATGCCCGACTGGTACCATGACAACCGCGATCTGGCGGGGCTTCGCGCAGGTTTGCGTGCCTCTGGTCTGGACGAGGCAACAATAGACGGCGTGATGGGCAACAACTGGCACGCCTTTTTCGGGAGAAGTTTCGGGGCGCAATCTGCGATCCCCGATAAGTTAGACCGCGCCACCAAGTAGAGCGCGGGGCACATAAGTTCAGGGAGGAACGCAAGTGACCACAACGACCACACAAATCAAGCCGCCATCCGGCATGATAGACAAAGCACTATTTGCAGTTACGGGGGGTTTTATCGCCTTGTTCTGCGCTTATGCTCTGTTCGATATCGACGGGCTGTCCGCGATCGTCGATGCCAGTTTTGGCTTTTCCGCGCGCTATTTCGGACTGTATTGGCAGGTTCTTCTGCTTGCGACATTCCTGATTGGCCTGCTCCTGTGCGTTCTGCCCGGAAGCAAAACAGTTATGGGCGGGCTGGCCATGCCCGAATTCAAGATGTTCAGCTGGGGGGCCATGATCATGTGTACCCTGCTTGCAGGGGGCGGCGTGTTCTGGGCCGCAGGTGAGCCTATTGCGCATTTTCTGTCCACGCCGCCGGTTTTTGGCGACCTGTCAAATGATACGGCAGCACGCGCGAATGCGGCGCTTGCCCAAAGCTTCCTGCACTGGGGCTTTTTGGCTTGGGCGATCCTCGGTTCTTTGACGACCGTGATGCTGATGCACTACCACTATGACAAGGGCCTGCCGTTGGCACCGCGCACCTTGCTGTATCCACTGTTCGGGGATCGTGCGCTGCATGGGGCGATCGGCCTGATTGCAGATGCGTCTTGTGTGATTGCGGTTGTTGCGGGCACCGTGGGGCCAATCGGCTTTCTCGGATTGCAGATGTCCTACGGCCTGAATTCTCTCACAGGAATTCCGGATAACTTCACAACACAGGCCATCGCCGTCATGGCGCTTGTCGGGGTTTATACTATTTCAGCAATCACAGGCTTGGCCAAAGGCATTCAGCTTTTGTCACGGATCAACGTGATTCTAGCGATCGCATTGCTGGTGTTTATGCTTATTGCAGGACCCACCACCGAGATCTTCTCGGGGTTCTTTGGCGGGATGCAGATCTATCTGACCCACTTTTTTGACATGACGCTATACCGTGGCGATACAGGTGTGTTCGGCGATCCGGGCTGGCTGGGCTGGTGGACTGTGTTCTTCTGGGGTTGGTTCATGGGTTATGGGCCACTTATGGCGATCTTTATCGCACGCATCAGCCGTGGGCGCTCTATCCGCCAGATCATCATTATGTTGTCCATCGTCGCACCTATTCTGACAAACTTCTGGTTCACGATCATTGGCGGTTCCGGCATCTTCTTAGAAATTGCTCAGCCAGGCATCATCTCGGGGCCATTTGAGGGGTTCAACCTGCCCGCAGGACTGCTGGCGATTACGCAGGCGATGCCCTTGGGTCTGATCCTGTCGATCCTGTTTTTGGCACTGACGATGTGTTTTGTTGCCACCACCAGCGACTCGATGAGCTATGTCATCGCCTCGACAATGTCTCAAGGTGAGCCATCCGCAAGCCTGCGCGCGTTCTGGGGTATTGCGATGGGTGTCATGGCGCTCATCCTGATTTCGACGGGTGCTGGCGGAATCGGAAAACTGCAAAGCTTTATTGTTGTCACTGCGGTGCCAGTATCGCTTATCTTGCTACCATCGCTTTGGGATGCGCTGCGCATCACCTTAATGCTGGGGCGCGAGGCAAAGACCGTCCAAGTATGATGATACGGCGTGGCACGCCTTGTGCCTGCCACGCCCTTGCAACTTTGACCGACTGGAGTACGAACGATGTCCCAATCTGCTCATGATGCGACCTCTCAAACTGCGCGGTTCCGCCGTCCCGCCCCCGAGGTCATGCACCTAGAACGGATGGGGTGCAGCCACCCGACCCGCCTGTCTTTCCTGCGCACAATGTTGCGCCGGTTGCATCGCGAAAACTGGAAAGTGGACCGCCCCGTTTGGGATGTCGATGCAACAGGCAGCGGCCATGCCGTTTACCGCACCCGCTGCAGCGACCGCACCTATAGCCTTGTGGCTTTTGCTCATGATCTGCCCGAAGAAATGCGCTCTGATCGAGTGATTGCCACCGCTTGGGATGCCACCTTTACATTGTTTGATGGTGATCCGACACACGCTGATATCGTCCGCCTGCGTGAAAATGTGCCACTTCAGGAAGCAGGCCGTATCAGCGCGCGTGAACTGACGCTGGCACGTGCCAACCGTTCCGTTCGCTTGTTTCAGCATGTGGTCGACGCCTTGTCGCAAGGTCGCCAGCCTGACCCAGCCGAAATCGCAGACATCGGATATCTGATGCGTACAACCGCCGTTTACGGCTCGGGCAAATTTGGGGCCGCCGACCGCGCTGATATTGCTGACCGTCCTGAGATGGCTGCCCCCTTTCAGGTCGAAATGCTGACTGTCTGGCTCATTCGTGCTTTTACCGTTGATATCGTAGAACACATGGCAGTGGTTAAGGGAGGTGATCGCGCGATCCGCCTTGATCGTGACCTGCGCCGCACCATTGGTGTTGGCAATTCAACCGGGCTTGGCATGGCACCGTTCATCGTGCGCCATCCCGTTTTATTGAACAATTGGATGATGGCACGCGAGGAAGCACTGGCACGCGTGCGCGCGCAAACAGTTGCAACACAAACGGCCATCGCCGGACTGCGTGTGGCCCTTGATGCTGCCATCCAGAACGCAGCCGTTTGGACATCGCAGCATCCAATTCAAGTGCGCAAACTGGCAGCACTGCGCGATGATTTGCGGCTGTTGTCAGAAACGGTAGACTCTTGGAATTTCAACCAGCCACGCCCTTGGGATGCCCTTTGGTGCTGGGGCACCGATGCCTTGTCTTTTGAAGGACAAGAAGCGCTATTGTCCATCATGCTGGAACCCCACGGCGATCTAGTTGATGATCTCGCTGATTGCATGGGCGCGGATGAGGCACCTTCGTTCCGCATAAATGGCGCGATGAGTGTCCGTGAATTGCGTTCAGTCCTGAAGCAAAATTACAGTTGGGCGCTCTCGATCGACTTTACGAGCCCGGAAAACATTGCACGCTTTTGGTACGTTTCGGAAGAGAAGCTTGAACCGCGATTGGGCGAACGAGCGACCGAGGACGGGGCAACACTCGAACAACCATTATGCATTGCCCGCCTTGCAGCTGAGTTGGCCGAAACTTTGGAAGGCCGTGACGGTGATGAACCTGTCGCCGCAGTCCTGCTAGCGCACCCCGAACATCGCTTTATGATTAGACGGGTTCAAATCGCACAGAACCATCCCTTTGCAGAGGTCCAGGACAACTTGATTGCCGCAGCGATGTTGCCCATCGACCTACTACGCTGCAAATTGTCCTTCTTTGGTGCGACGCAGTTTGATCCAAGATCAGATCGCTGGGTCCGGATCAATTTGTTTCAGGGCGCACCCTTCCCCGACGAAATTGAACAAGTTGGTATGCAATGATGATCGAACCACATGATCAGACGCGCGGTGACTTCACTCCCTATATCGAAGAAGGTCAATCAGCGGCCCTCTCGTGCAACGAAGTCGCATCCCTTTGCATGAAGGCCGCACGCGGTGCCGGAATGAGTTGGGGACTAGCCGAAGAGGCGGGGTTCGCTGCGGCTTGGCTTGTTCACCATGGTTTCGACGGGCCAAGCCGTCTTTATGCCCATCTTGATCGGGCGCAGGGCCTAGCTTGGGGCGATCTGTGCCCGACGGTAACATTGGGTGAGTGGCAGGCCCCGTCAGGCCGCGCGCTTTGTCCAATCGCGTTGGGGGCGACGCTTTGTGATTACGCAGGGCTTCCCGAGGGGATAAAGATCCGGTCGTCATTGAAAATCGGCAAGGTCGATCACCCCGTTCTCCTGGTCCCGTTCCTCGCGGTGCTTGCTGCATCAAACGATATTCTGATTGATATCGAGTGGCCAGGTGGAACAGCAAGTCTTGAAGGTGGTCTCAACGCACTCATACATGCCATTGCGGCGCTTGGTGGGCGAGAGGTGCCCATCACGCTGACCGCACGGGTCGGCAAGCCAGAGGCTGCGAAAGGCGGCAAGCCTCCCAATATCTCGGCAATGACCATCGCAGCACTCAATACATTGGCAATGCGCACAACAGTTCCATCATCCGAAAGCTCCCGCGCGGGTGCCGGATCAACAACAACCGACAACGATTAAAAAGGAAACTAATATGACCCTGAAACGCCTAAACCCCGGCCCCCGCATGAGCCAAGCTGTTTGCATTGGTGACATCGCATTTCTTGCCGGACAGGTCCCAGATGATCTCGGTGCTGACATCACCGAGCAGACAAGGCAGGTTTTGACCAAGCTGGACGCTGTCGTCAAAGAGTTGGGTGCTGACAAATCCGACATTGCGTCTATTCAGGTCTGGCTTGCCGACATGGCAGATTTCCAGGGCATGAATGCCGTCTGGGATGAGTGGGTCGACCGTGATGCCCCACCAGCTCGCGCGACCGGCGGCGTCGCCTTGGCCCGCGCCGGAATGCGGGTCGAAATGATCGCGGTCGTAGCACTGCCGAAATCTGTCTGAATTTTTCAAGCGGAGTGACAGTATTATGTCACTCCGCTTTTAAGACAGCGGTCAGATGCGAGCTGTTTGAAGGGATCTTGCCATTCCCGTTCAGTTGAAAGAACTGCAAATGCAATCTCTTGAACGTGCTGGTTATAGCTAGCGGCCATTTGATCAACTACAGCAGACTCGCGCTTTGTCCGCATAGCTAATATCGGCGTAGGGACAGTGAAGCCCTAGTTTCAGTATGTCCGCACGAACAAGATTTCCATTTAAGACCGTTTCATTCCGAAGCGCATGCCCTGCCCCACGCTTTAGCCAGTCGTATGTGCGACCAAATCCGGCTTATGCACCACCTCGCGCAATCCTGGGGTTGTAGCAAGTCCGGCAACCGAGGGTCGGAAATCAACGGATGGGACTATGGAAAATTCCAGATCGCACATGCCAACAAGTGTCCGAGCCGTGCTTTAAATCTGTAAAACGCCCATTATCGCACGGATTGCGCGCAGATCATCAATAGCCAAGCCGCTTGCCCAGCCTTAGTTCCTATCGCCGGTCAGCGTTCTCGCCGCATGCGTCCTATTTGATCAGTTCTTCGGCAAGGGTTGATCAAACTCCCCTTCGCCCATTTCAAATAGTCAAAGCGACCAAGTATCGACGGGTTCGTGCTGATTCTAGGCTTCCGGTGCCGATACCAAAACAAGCTGAGGAAGTAGGCACAGCCGAGCAAAACCAAACCCTAATGAGTAACCACCGTATGCCCTGATCGCCGTTTCTGCTGTCATCTCAGGGCGGGTGTTCTCGCGAAGGCACTCCGGGCGGATGCGGCTTCAATCTCTAGGAACGTGATGCACGGGCCTGCGGTTGTTTTGCCAGCAAGATGAGCAACCGTGTTCTGTATTTTCTCGCAACGTAATTGAAGTCGCCGACAATAGTAGGCGTTGGGACGAGCCAAAGAAAAAGGGGTACCGCTAGGGTACCCCAAGGTTCACTTGACCATGCTCATTAGTTTACCGCTCGTTTTTATTTTATGCCTGTGGCTTGGTCAGCGTCAGGGGCAAGCGCACCTGCCCCGGATTCAATTTCGTTTTGGCATGTAGGTCGAAAACGCTTTGCTCCAATTTGGGAAAGCAAATTTCCCGACCTACGCCCTATCTTAACTACACCCAGACGTGCCGCCGCAGGTGTTACACTTCATGCAGGTGCCGTTGCGGACTAACGTGTAGTTGCCGCATTCGCCGCAAGCTTCGCCCTCATAGCCCTGCATTTTCGCCTTCACGCGGGCGTCAATCCCGACTGCACCGCTCGAAACTGCCGTGGTCGACGACATTGACGCTGTCACCGATTGCGTAATCGCTGCGGTTCCGGCGTCCAGTACAGCAACGTCCCCAATGCCCTGCCCGCCTTGCATCAAGACCAACTCTTGCGGCATGCGGTTGCGCAGGTACCCTGTTGAACTGATCTGTTTCAGCACTTCCAAGGACCGCGTCGCGGCGCTCTCGGAGATTTCAGACACGTTGCGCACGCCTTCTTCTTCGCCGCGACCGATGGTGTCGAATGTGGCCCCTTCGGGTTTCACATGCGCCAGATCGGTACGGTCCAGATAAGACACAGCTAGTTCGCGGAAGATATAGTCAAGGATCGACGTTGCATTTTTGATGCTGTCGTTGCCCTGAACCATGCCGGCAGGTTCAAATTTGGTAAAGGTGAAGGCATCGACAAATTCTTCAAGCGGCACACCGTATTGAAGGCCCACGGATACGGCGATGGCAAAGTTGTTCATCATCGCGCGGAAGCCAGCGCCTTCTTTGTGCATGTCGATAAAGATTTCGCCCAGCTTGCCCTCTTCGTATTCGCCGGTGCGCAGGTAAACCTTGTGGCCGCCGACGATGGCCTTTTGGGTGTAGCCCTTGCGGCGCTGAGGCATCTTTTCGCGGTGCGATTTGATGATCTCTTTGACGATGACTTTTTCAACGATCTTTTCGGCCAGAACCACGGCTTTTTCGTGGATGTTGCCGGATTCCAGCGTTTCAGCTGCTTCGTCATCGTCTTCAACCAGTGCAGATGCCAAAGGCTGCGACAGTTTCGATCCGTCACGGTACAAAGCGTTGGCTTTCACACCCAAGGACCAGGACAACTCATACGCCTTTTGGCAGTCTTCGATTGTCGCATCGTTGGGCATGTTGATTGTCTTGGAAATCGCACCCGAGATGAACGACTGTGCGGCTGCCATCATATAGATGTGGCTGTTGACTGACAGGTAACGCTTGCCCTTTTTACCGCAGGGGTTGGCGCAATCGAAGATGCTGTAGTGCTCTTCTTTCAGGTGCGGAGCGCCTTCCAGCGTCATGGTCCCGCAGACATGGTCGTTGGCTGCGTCGACGTCCTTTTTGGAAAAGCCCAAGGACTTGAGCAGATCAAAGGTTGGATCGTTCAGCTTTTCCGCCGGAATGCCAAGAACCTGGGTGCAGAATTCTTCGCCCAGCGTCCACTGGTTGAACACAAAACGGATGTCAAAGGCTTGCGCCAGTGCGGCGTCGACCTTGGCCAGTTCATTGGCACCAAAACCGTGACCGACCAGCGTGGTGTGGTTGATGCCCGGTGCATTCCCGATGCTGCCATGACCGACGGCATAGGCGACGATTTCTTCGATCTCGGCCGAGCCATAGCCCTGCTTTTCCAACGCCGCTGGCACGGATTGGTTGATGATCTTGAAGTACCCGCCACCGGCAAGTTTCTTGAACTTCACTAGTGCAAAGTCAGGCTCGATCCCTGTGGTGTCACAATCCATTACCAGACCGATGGTGCCAGTGGGGGCAATCACCGACACTTGCGCATTGCGATAGCCATGCTGTTCACCAAGGCGCAGCGCTTCGTCCCATGTCGATGTCGCGATAGCGAGGAGGTTCTGCTGCGGGCAGTTTGCGTGGTCCAATGGCACCGGCTTTACCGCCAACTCTTCGTAGCCGTCGGCGTTGCCCATTGATGCATTGCGGTGGTTACGGATGACGCGCAGCATGTGGTCGGCGTTCTTCTTGTAGCCCGGGAAGGCACCCAATTCGCCCGCCATTTCGGCGGATGTGGCATAGGAAACGCCAGTCATGATCGCAGTCAAGGCACCGCACAACGCGCGGCCTTCGTCGCTGTCATAGGAAAAGCCCATGTTCATCAGCAATCCGCCAATGTTCGCATATCCCAGACCCAGCGTCCGGAAATCGTAGGACCGCTGCGCAATTTCCTTTGATGGGAACTGTGCCATCATAACAGAGATTTCCAGCGTTACCGTCCACAGACGCGAGGCGTGCATGTAGTCTTCGACTTGGAATTCGCCATCCTTGAGGAAGGTCAGCAAGTTCATCGACGCCAGGTTACAGGCTGTGTCGTCAAGGAACATGTATTCCGAACAAGGGTTTGACCCGCGGATCGCACCGTCTTCGGGGCACGTGTGCCAGTCGTTCACGGTGTCGTGGTACTGGATGCCCGGATCGGCGCAGGCCCATGCGGCGTGGCCAACTTGTTCCCACAAATCACGGGCGCGGATGGTTTTTGACACGCGGCCCGTTGTGCGGTCCAGCAATTCCCAATCTGCGTCTTTTTCAACAGCGTGAAGAAACGCATTGGTGACGCGGATCGAGTTGTTGGAGTTCTGACCGGAGACTGAAGAATACGCCTCGGAGTCCCAATCAGTGTCATAGGTCGGGAATTCGATCGACGTGTGACCCTGCTTGGCATAATCCAGCACCCGCTTGACGTATGTCTCAGGGATCGCGCATTTTTTTGCGTCTTTGATGGCAGCTTTCAGCTGCTCGTTCTTGGCAGGGTCATAGGCATCAGCTTGCGTGCCGTCCCACGCTTTGATCGCGGCGAAGAGCTTGTTCAACTCGCGTTCGTGCATCTTTGAGCCCGCGACGATGGACGCGACTTTTTGCTCTTCGATGACCTTCCAGTTGATGAAATCTTCGATATCGGGGTGGTCCGCATCGACGATCACCATCTTGGCTGCGCGGCGTGTTGTGCCACCAGATTTGATCGCACCCGCAGCACGGTCACCAATTTTCAGGAACCCCATTAGGCCGGATGACTTGCCGCCGCCCGATAGCTTTTCCCCTGCCCCACGCAAGCTTGAGAAGTTTGTGCCAGTGCCTGAGCCGTATTTGAACAAGCGTGCCTCGCGGACCCAGAGATCCATGATGCCGCCGTCGCCAACCAGATCGTCAGCAACCGACTGGATAAAGCACGCATGGGGCTGCGGGTGCTCGTAAGACGACGTCGAACGCGTCAGCTTGCCGGTCTTATAGTCCACATAATAGTGGCCTTGCGCCGGACCGTCGATGCCGTAGGCCCAGTGCAGGCCTGTGTTGAACCACTGCGGGCTGTTTGGAGCCCCAGACTGGGATGCCAGAATGTGGCGCATTTCATCGAAATAGGCTTGGGCATCTTCTTCGGTAGTAAAGTAACCACCCTTCCAACCCCAATACGCCCACGCGCCGGCCAGACGATCGAATACCTGCTTTGAGGACGTCTCGCCGCTCATGGTCGCATCATCGGTAGGAACCGAGCGCCACAGGAACTCTGGTACGCCCTTTTCTTTGACCTTCTTTGTTGCAGACGGCACGCCGGCCTTGCGGAAATATTTCTGGGCGATCACATCAGAGGCGACCTGGCTCCAGCTCGAGGGGACTTCGACGTTATCGAGGTGAAATACAACCGATCCGTCCGGATTGCGAATTTCAGAAACCGTGCTGACGAAATCCAGCTTTGCATATGCATCTTGCCCGGAAGTTGTAAATTTTCTTTCGATCTTCATGTCTGACGCCCCATTTGCTCATCTTTTTTAATATGACGGGACCTGATATTGCAGACCGCCTCAACCGTACCGACTTGAGACAGAGAGCGCGCTCTCGCAGGGTCATGCTGACCCGAAATAAGCGTTTAAACGTGCACTATAGCTGCGTTTGCCTATTTTGCCTCATTGGTCCGCCGCCTAGCGTTTACCACTAGATGTAGTGGCGTGACCGTCGATTTACACAAACTGGCGTATAGAGGCCTATCCGGTCAACGGAAATATTCACAAATTTTTGGAAGTTGAGGGTTGACCGATTAGCCATTTTTTGAGGCACCCAACCCAGCAGTGATTCAGCGCAACGATATACACAAGCTGTACGTTTTGGGGACGGTTGGGGCCACCTTTGGATAAGTCAACAAACCCTAAGGTTTAGCAGCACACCCTCACCCATCACTTCAGATATCCACACAATAGCTCACAGCCATCTGGGGATAATTCCAAAATCAGCATGCAGTAGAAAAAAATCTGAGGCACACAAGATGAAGGCTATGTTTAGTGCAAATCGACAACATATAGAAACCAACCAAACACAAATATAGCGTTCTGATCTGCACGAAGCAGATCAGGAACACTATATGTGGTTGGTTCTTAAAGTGGTCGGGGCGAGAAGATTCGAACTTCCGACCCCCTGTACCCAAAACAGGTGCGCTACCAGGCTGCGCCACGCCCCGACTGCGGCCTACTTAGCTTCAAGTGATCTGATTGAAAAGCCCTAACTTCACAGAAATCGACTGAATTAGCAGGGCCACGCAGGGTTGCGCCCGGCAAAGGCCGGATGGCGCAGTTCGGACCCTATTTTAATGCCCATTCGCCGGGCCAACCCGCCGTTTATCTCTAACACCGACAGCAGATCTTCCCCGCCGTAGATCGCGGTTTCATCCAAAGGCACAGCATTTTCATGGATGTGTTGCACGACACCGCGGGAATCAATGAACAATAGATCCAAAGGAATTAGGGTGTTGCGCATCCAAAAGCTCAGCGCTTGTGGGCGGTCGTAGACAAACAACATGCCTGCACCGTTCGACATCGATTTGCGAAACATCAGCCCCTTGGCGCGCTCAGCACCATCGTCAGCGATCTCAACCGAGAATCGCGCTTGGCCCCACTCTCCGCGCAATGTCACCGCGTTTTCTGAGCACGCCGCAAAAGCTTGCCCCGCAAATCCGGCGTTCACTGCAAAAAGCACACCAAGGATTCTTGCTATTCGGCGTCCGTAGTTTTCAGAACGACTGTTTCCCATGCATGTACCTCAGCGGCCATTTTGCCGCGCTGTCCGTTGATAACCCGCAATGCCAATGCTTCGCCCGGTTGTAGATCGGACAGACCTGACTGGCGCAACACTTCTATATGCAAAAAGATATCGTCGCTTTTGCCGAATATATTGGCAAAGCCGAACCCTTTGGATTTATCGAACCATTTAACGCGCGCCGGTTCAATTGGTGCTGATGCCACCACAGCTGGATCAACCCCGATGATCTCATCCAACGCAACGTTCTGCGTCGTTTCGGGGGGAAGAATTGCATGAATTTGGGTGGCTTGAACCCCGCGGGCTGTTTCGTGGGCGCTCAGCTTTATGCGCGCCCCATCGGCAACCGAGCTTTGACCATAGTTCCGAAGCACATTCACATGCAGCAGAATATCTGCCCCGCCAAGATCGGATACAACGAACCCGAACCCTTTGGCAGGATCAAACCACTTAACTGTTCCCGAAATCACGGGAGCGATGTTTTCTAAATCTGACACAAATAACCTTTGGTACTATAAACTCTTGGCCGCCGTACAAAATAATCGGCGGGTCTTATTGTGATATTAGGGGTTTAATCTTGTAACAGTCCAGTCTGATGACAAATTCGTGCGCCGCCAAGCGAACCGGTCATGCAGGCGAAATTCGCCATCCGCCCAAAACTCAATCTCTAACGGAGCCAGTCGATAGCCCCCCCAAAATGGAGGCCGCTCGGGGTTGGTACCTTGTTTGACCGTGACCTTTGCAACTTCTGCCACCAAAGCAGCGCGGCTGCTAAGCGGGCTTGACTGGTCGGATGCCCACGCACCCAGACGGCTCTTTAACGACCGTGATTTGTAGTATTCATCCGCTTTCGGGCCGTTTTCCTTGGTGATTAACCCGCGTGCCCGCACTTGGCGGCGCAGCGATTTCCAATGCATGACAAACGCGGCTTTCCCGGCTTGGTCCAGCTCGTTGGCCTTTGCACTTGTGTAATTGGTATAAAATACGAAAGCCCCGTCCTCGATTTCTTTCAAGAGAACCATCCGCGCGTTGGGCATTCCCTGCGCATCAACTGTGGACAACGCAATCGCATTGGGATCGTTCAATTCGGCCTCTGTCGCCTCGGCCATCCAGCGTTGCGCGATCTGAAATGGATTATCGCCGGCAAACTTGCCTTTGCGTACTTCAACCTCACCCACGGAACTCACACTCCTTAACCCCATCACCACAATACCAGAAGTTTTTTGAGTTTGACATAGTGAAACAACGGAAAGTCGTGTCATCAGCCCCAAATTCACGCATTGATTGCTTGGCGTGCGTACGCGATGCGCAGCCTTGCTGAAAAACAATCAATCGCATAAACCGTTGTCAACTTAACGAGATAGTCAAAGGAATTAGAATGGCAAATGACCTGATGGCAGGCAAACGTGGGCTCATCATGGGACTTGCGAATGACAAGTCGATTGCTTGGGGTATCGCGCGCACCCTAGCCGACGCAGGTGCAGAGCTGGCTTTCTCATACCAAGGCGAAGCGCTGAAAAAGCGCGTTGGTCCTTTGGCCGCTCAGTTGGGCAGCGACATGGTTCTGCCTTGCGATGTCGGGTCGGAAGAGTCGATCGACGCCCTATTCGACGGCATCAAGGAACGTTGGGATAGCATCGACTTTGTCGTGCATGCCATTGGTTTTTCGGACAAAAACGAACTTCGTGGCCGGTATGTCGATACCAGTCGCGGCAATTTCGCGATGTCGATGGATATTTCGGTCTATTCCTTTACAGCAGTCATGCAACGCGCGGAAAAGATGATGTCCAAAGGCGGCAGTGCCGTGACGCTCACCTATTACGGTGCAGAAAAAGTTATGCCGCATTATAATGTCATGGGTGTGGCCAAGGCCGCACTCGAGGCATCGGTTAAATACCTTGCCGAAGACCTTGGCAAAGACGGAATCCGCGTAAACGCCATCAGCGCGGGCCCAATCAAAACTCTCGCTGCCTCTGGCATCGGTGATTTCCGCTACATCATGAAATGGAACGAATACAACTCTCCCTTGCGCCGCAATGTTACAATCGACGAGGTCGGCAAATCTGCCTTGTTCCTGCTTAGCGATCTGGGATCCGGCACCACGGGCGAAAATCTCCATGTGGATGCAGGGTATCATGTGGTCGGCATGAAGGCCGTCGATGCGCCCGATATGACGAAGGAATAAGCGGATGAGCAATGACCCGTCGCGCCTGCCCCACGAAAAAGGGTTTCACATCAGCTGGGACCAAATTCACCGCGACAGCCGCGCCTTGGCTTGGCGGCTGGACGGGTTGGGCCCTGATAATGGCGCTTGGCGCGCGGTAGTTGCCATCACCCGTGGCGGTATGGCCCCTGCGATGATTGCTGCCCGCGAACTAGACATCCGCACCGTTGATACGATCTCGATCAAATCCTACGATCATCAGGACCAATCCGAAGCGGTCGTCCTTAAGGCACCGGATGCCGAACTTATGGGCGATGGCACAGGAATCTTGGTGATCGACGATCTTGTCGATTCAGGGAAAACCCTTGAGGTGGTGCGCAGGCTTTACCCCAACGCCCATCTTGCGACCGTCTATGCAAAGCCCAAAGGCCGCCCGCAGGTTGATACATTCATCACCGAAGTCAGCCAGGATACATGGATTTTCTTTCCATGGGACATGGCCTTGCAATATGTCGAACCCTATCGCGGCAAAGACTAAGCAATAAGATTCTATGCCTTCGGCGAGGATTTCAGACCATTTTGTAGGCGACACGCACCACGCCCCACTTCTCTGGCTCTTAAACATCTTTGTCGAAGGCATCCGCCCTTGACCACAGGAACTTGCATCCGATGTTGACGCGCACCGCTTCTACCTTTGCCCCGCCCGTAATGGAGGCACGCCGCTGGCTGGCAGGCGTTCAATTCCCCGCGGATCGACCTTTGATCAATGTCAGTCAGGCCGCTCCTGTCGATCCGCCACCGCAAGCAATGCGCGAAGCAATGGCGCAGGTCGCGTTGACGAACGATGAAGCCCATCTTTACGGTCCGGTGCTGGGTTTGCCAGAGCTGCGGGCCGAATTGGCATTGCAGACCTCGGCTCATTATGCGGGTCAGATTGACGCCACCCAGACCGCCATCACATCAGGGTGCAATCAGGCATTCGCAGCGGCCATCGCGACTTTGTGCAGCGAGGGCGACGAGGTCATCCTCCCGACCCCATGGTATTTCAACCATAAAATGTGGCTTGATATGTCCGGGGTAAACGCGGTCGCCCTAAAGACCGGGGCTGATCTGCTACCGGACCCCGAACAAGCTGCCGCGTTGATCACTGATCGTACCCGCGCCATTGCAATTGTGACGCCGAATAACCCTGGTGGCGTCGAATACCCTGCCGAACTGGTTCAGGCGTTTTTTGATCTGGCCCGTACACATGGCATTGCCCTGATTATAGATGAGACCTACCGAGATTTTGACAGCAGGTCAGGTCCGCCGCATGCAGTGTTTCAAGACCCGGATTGGCATGACACGCTGATACATCTTTATTCCTTTTCAAAGGCCTACCGCCTTACGGGCCACCGCGTGGGCGCAATCATCGCGTCCCAGTCGCGGCTGGCCGAGGTTGAAAAGTTTTTAGACACTGTTGCCATCTGCCCCGGCCAGATTGGTCAGCATGCAGCCCTGTGGGGTATGCAAAATCTGTCGCAATGGCTGGCGGGCGAACGCGACGAGATACTGGCCCGCCGCAAGGCAATTACCGACAACATGCCCAAGCTGGCGGCTAAGGGCTGGACGCTTTTAGGTCTTGGCGGGTATTTCGCCTATCTTGAGCACCCGTTTGAGGAAGCATCGGACCAACTGGCCCAGCGAATGGTCCGCGAGGCCAGCATTTTGTGCCTGCCCGGCACTATGTTTTGCCCGCAAGGCGACCAAAGCGGCACGCGTCAGTTGCGGATCGCGTTTGCAAATCTGGATGCGGACGGAATTGCTGTGCTCTTTGACAGGATGGCACAGCTTTAACGGCCCTCTTGCCCCCCTGCCGCGCACCGCATAGATAGGTCCAAATGCGCTAAAAGGGTAAGATCATGAAAGCCAAAGGCAATAGCCTCACGAAAACTGCAGTCTGGATATTGTTGGGCCTGCTGATCCTTGGCCTTGGCGGCTTTGGCGCGGTCAACCTGTCCGGCAATGTGCGGACCGTCGGCCACGTCGGTGATAAGGAAATCACCGTAGATAACTATGCCCGCGAGCTGCAACAGCAGATCCGCAGCATTGAAACCCAAACCGGCGAAACGCTGCCCTTTCAACAAGCTCAGGCCATCGGGTTAGACCGGGCCGTCTTGCAGCGCCTTGTTCGCTTGCGCGCACTTGATAACGAATCCGACCAGATGGGTCTGTCGATTGGGGACGAAAATCTGCGCGAGCGGATCGTCGAAATCCCTGCGTTTCAGGGGATCAACGGCGGTTTCGACCGCGAAGGGTATCGCTTTGCCCTTCAGCAGGCTGGTCTAAGCGAGGCCGAATTCGAGGTATCCCTACGCGAGGAAGCTGGCCGCACATTGCTGCAAAACGCAATTACGAGTGGCGTTGTCATGCCAGACGCATTTGCAAAAACGCTGGTCGATTATGTTGGTGCAAAACGCAGCTTTACGTGGGCCGCTTTGAACGAGGTCGATCTGACGTCGCCCGTCCCTGCCCCGACTGACGAGCAATTGCAGACCTATTATGATGCAAACACCGATCAATTCATGCTGCCTGCCAGCAAATCCATTTCTTATATTCTGATGACCCCTGGCGATGTCTTGGACGAGGTCGAAGTATCTGAGGAAGAGCTGCAGCAAGCCTATGAAGATCGTGCCGAGGAATACGTTCAACCCGAACGGCGTTTGGTGGAGCGGTTGGTCTTTGGTAGTGAGGCAAGCGCCGATCAGGCCGCAGCAGCACTTGAGGTGAATGGCACAACCTTTGAGGCACTTGTTCTGGACCGTGGTCTGACCCTCGAAGATGTAGATATTGGCGATGTGGCCCAGCAGGATCTGGGTGCCGCTGGCGACCCTGTCTTTGCAGCCGAAGTGAATGATGTCGTGGGCCCGCTGCCAACCAACCTTGGCCCAGCGTTGTTCCGTATCAACGGCGTTCTTCCGTCTCTGAACACCACCTTCGAGGAAGCCCGCCCCGCCTTGCAGCAAGACATTGCTGGCGACCGTGCAATCCGTCAGGTCGAAGTCCGCGCCCGCGATCTGGACGATCAGCTTGCCGGTGGTGCCACGCTTGAGCAGTTGGCCGAGGAAAGCAAAATGACCCTTGGCAAAATCGAGTGGACAGAAGCAAGCGAAGAAGACATCGCCGGTTATGCTGGTTTCCGCGAGGCCGCAGCAGCGCTGACAGCCGAAGATTTCCCCAAGATCGACCAACTAGAGGATGGCAGTGTCTATGCCATGCGTCTCGATGGCACCTTGGACGAACGTGCAAATCCATTCGAGGACGCGCGCCCGGATGTTGTGGCCGCATGGACCGCTGATCAAGTCATGCAAGCGCTGCGCGCACAGGCCGAGACGATAAAGACCGAACTTGAAAACGGTGCAGATTTCGAAAGCCTGGGCCTGACGCCGACACCTCAGACGGGTCTGACCCGCGACGCGGTGATCAATGGCACCCCGTCAGACATGTTGAAGTCAGTCTTTGATGCCGCCCCCGGCGACATTCGCATAGTCGAAGGCGACGATGCCGTGGTGGTCCTTCGGGTGGACAGCGTTACTGATGCACAGGAAAGCACGCAAAATCAGCAGCTTTTGGCGCAGTTGTCCGAGCAATTGAACCAGCAACTCAGCCAGGATATTTTTTCAATCTTTTCTGACGATGTTGTGCGTCGTGCGGTTCCGTTGGTCGATCAACAGGCGGTCAATGCCGTCCATGTGAACTTCCCCTAAAGAAGGCCCCCCATGTCCTTGACCCCTGATTTCGATAGCTTTGCCGCAGGTTATGCAGCGGGCAAAAACCAGATTGTCTATACCCGTCTGGCGGCTGACCTTGATACGCCTGTGTCCTTGATGCTCAAGCTGACGGGGGTCGCGCAAAACGCCTTTGTGCTTGAATCCGTAACCGGAGGAGAAGTCCGCGGGCGTTATTCCATCATCGGAATGAAGCCCGATTTGATCTGGCGTTGCAATGGCACGACATCGGCTGTGAACCGCGCCGCCCGCTATGACGCGGATGCATTCGCTGACGTTGCCGGCAATCCGCTTGATACCCTGCGCGGGCTAATTGCTGAATCAAAGATCGACCTGCCCGACGACCTTCCCCAAGCTGCTGCCGGGCTGTTTGGCTATCTGGGCTATGACATGATCCGGCTGGTCGAACATCTGCCCAATGTGAACCCTGATACGCTGGGTCTGCCGGATGCCATGATGGTGCGCCCGTCCGTGATCGCCGTGCTTGATGGCGTTAAGGGCGAGGTGACGATCGTGTCGCCTGCTTGGGTGTCCGACGGTCAATCCGCCAAGGCCGCCTATGCGCAAGCGGGCGAGCGTGTGATGGACGCCGTGCGCGATCTCGAACGGTCCATGCCCGGCACCAGCCGTGATTTGGGCGAAGCACACGAGGAATCCGCCCCCATAAGCAATTTCACCCGTGAGGGGTATAAATCCGCCATCGAGAAGGCCCGCGAATATATTATTGCGGGCGATATCTTTCAGGTGGTGCCATCGCAACGTTGGGCGCAGGGTTTCTCTCAGCCGCCTTTTGCGTTGTACCGCAGCCTGCGCCGCACGAACCCGTCACCGTTCATGTTCTATTTCAACTTTGGCGACTTCCATGTCGTGGGGGCCAGCCCTGAAATTCTTGTCCGCGTCTTTGGCAAAGAAATCACCATTCGCCCCGTTGCAGGTACCCGCCGCCGCGGTGCCACACCCGAGGAAGACCGCGCACTAGAGGCCGATCTGTTGGCGGATGAAAAAGAACTGGCCGAGCATTTGATGCTGCTGGATCTGGGCCGCAACGATGTGGGACGGGTTGCCAAAATCGGCACTGTGCGCCCCACCGAGGAATTTATCGTCGAACGCTATAGCCACGTCATGCATATCGTGTCCAACGTTGTGGGCGAATTGCGCGATGACCGCGATGCGCTGGATGCATTCTTTGCGGGGATGCCTGCGGGTACCGTGTCAGGTGCCCCCAAAGTCCGCGCGATGGAGATCATCGACGAACTGGAGCCCGAAAAGCGCGGGCTTTATGGCGGCGGTGTTGGATATTTCAGTGCGGGTGGCGATATGGATATGTGCATTGCCCTGCGCACAGCCGTGATCAAGGATAAAACCCTGTATATTCAGGCAGGTGGCGGCGTTGTCTATGACAGCGATGCCGAAGCGGAATATATGGAAACCGTGCATAAATCTGATGCCATCCGCCGAGCGGCCGCAGATGCTGCACGTTTTTCGGGACAGGGTAATAGCTGACAATGCCGAACCAGATGCCTTTTGAGATCGCGGGTCAAAAGGTTGCCGCAGGCACCCGCGCCCAGTTTGATCTGCCGATTTCGATCCTGCCCGACCACACACCCGTCAGTTTGTCGCTGGAAGTGATCCACGGCAAGCGCCCCGGCCCCACCATGTTCGTCAGCGCCGCTGTTCATGGGGATGAACTGATCGGGGTCGAGATCGTGCGCCGCTTGCTGCGCACCCCACAGCTAAAGTCACTGCGCGGCACATTGCTGGTGGTTCCTGTTGTGAACTCTTTCGGGTTTATTAACCGATCACGTTATTTGCCCGACCGCCGCGATTTGAACCGGTGTTTTCCGGGCCACCCTTCTGGGTCACTCGGGTCGCGGCTGGCGCATATTTTCCTGAACGATGTGGTCCTGCGCTGTGATTTCGGAATCGACCTGCACTCTGCCGCGATCCACCGCACAAACCTTCCACAGGTGCGCATTTCGCCATCCGATCCAGTCACGCGCCGCATGGCGATCAATTTTGCCGCCCCTGTCGTTTTAACCTCGCCGCTGCGCGACGGATCGTTGCGTGCGGTTGCATCGGCTAAAGGCACGCCCGTGCTGCTCTACGAGGCTGGAGAAGGTCTTCGTTTTGATGAAATGGCTGTACGTGCCGGGGTCGCTGGTATTTTGCGTGTGATGCACGCCGAAGACATGTTACCCGCCAAAGGCATAGCACCGTCGCGCCGCCAATCACATGTCTGTTCCAGTTCCAACTGGCTGCGTGCCCCCGTGGGCGGGCTGCTGCGGACGTTCCGCGCCGAAGGTGAAACAGTCAAGGAAGGCGATGCACTGGCCACGGTCTCTGACCCGTTTGGCAAGACCGAAGAAGACATCAAGGCGCCGTTTGACGGCATTCTAATCGGTCGCGCGATCCTGCCCGTGGTCAACGAGGGCGATGCGGTGTTCCACCTTGCCAAGCTGATGCCGCGGGCGGTTGCCGACACGGTCGAGGACATGATTACACAGTTGGAAAGTGATCCACTTTTCGACGAAGACGAAATTATCTAACCTTATTCGCCGTTTGCATTCAGCAGCACCGCAGAAATCGGGGCCAAGGCAACTTGGCTCGCGCGGTCTTGCAACCCCCAGACCAACAGCGCCGAAATCGTTTCGGGACGCATCCGGCCCAGCATAATCACCGATCCCTCGATCCCGGCCTTGAAAGCGGCTTGATCCAGAAAGCGGCGGATCACGGTCGGTGTCTGGCCCTTGCTGTCAAAGTCGCGGAAAATGGGGGCCGCAGGGACACCTACCTTGATCGCAAGCTTTGGCATTGTGTTCAGCCCTTTGTCTTGGCTCACAAGGCCATAACCACCCTGTGCCAAGATTTCGGTGACCTGATCCGCGACGTCACGGTTGGGTTGCAACCCTGCCCCCAGCCCTTCCAATACGCCGACGACTTCGGGCAGACGGGTAAACGCGACGGCAAGCGTTGTTTCCGCATCAGACGGTTCTGCCCCTTCGGGGAGGTCCACCATCGCCATGACCTCGAACCCTTCTTTACGGTAAATCGCCATGCGTTCGGCCGCGTCATTCAGGGTAACGTCAACGGCAAAGCTGATCGGATAGGGAAAGCTGCGCAAGGCTGCAATGCCCACTTCGCCACCATCAAGATCGCTGCCTTGGTCAATCAACAGAATGCTCATCAGCGGCTTTTCCTGAGCATTCGCAAAAGGTTCTGAATACCGAGTTACCGCCCGGGCTTTCATTGACGGTTCTGCAACCAACTCAGTTTGCGGATCCGACGTGGCTGTCGGCAACCGGTTGATCGTAACGGTCGCGCCACTTTCGCCTTTGCTTCCCACTTGGGTGTCGATTGGCGGCACCGCGCTGGCCGATTCACTATATGCCTTGCGACCCTGAACCTTGGGCACCGGAATTTCTTTCGCCTCGACAGTGATTGTCTTGATTGCGGGGTTGTCCGTCGCGGGTGCCTCTTCGGGCTCCGCCATATCTGTCTGCGCTTCTTCGTCCGCGTCTTCGGTGCTTTCTTGGGCTGCAATTACTGGCGGGGCGACCGTCACTGGTTCTTCGACAACAGGGTCGGCGGCCACCGGAGCAACTGTTACGGGGGCAGCGGCAGAACGGGTTTCAATCACGACTGTGTCAGGGGCCTGTGGCTCCATCGGGGCCAAGGCCATCGGGTTCGGCAAAACCGGGTCATCGGCAGTGAGATCAGGCACCGTGCTTTCGGTCACTTGAGCAGGTGCTTCAATGTTCTGGACCGCTTCGGTCGCTGCAAGTGGCGCTGTCATGGCCTCAACCGTCACATCTGGCACACTGTCTTCGCGCGGGGCTTGAACGATAACAACAGGCTCTGCGATGGGTTGGGAATCTACCATTTCAGGGATGACAGCGACTGCGCCGGCGGGTTCTTGGGCTTCGATCTCATCCGGACCTGCGTCTGTAATTTGGGGGGGTGCGCCGATCGGCACCAAAAAGGACACTATGCCAGCCACCAAAATGCTGAACACACCACCTATAAAGATGCCCCCTAGAAAACCGCGTGCCATGACCGAATTACTCCTGCTTTTTGTTCCTGCATCGGCCGCTCTGCGAACCTCGTGCCCTTGACGATGGGTCTTAAGCCTGAACATGTATTGGCGAACATTATACCGTGGTTTGGTGCCGATCCTCTAGCCCTAAACCCCCGCTTGAACACAAAGAATTGCCATATGCTGCTGCTGATAGATAATTACGACAGTTTCACTTACAATTTGGTGCATTATCTAGGCGATTTAGGTGCCGAGGTCGATATTTGGCGGAATGATGCCATATCGGTCCAAGACGCGATCGCGCTGAACCCGGCTGGCATCATCCTGTCCCCCGGCCCCTGTGACCCTGATCAGGCGGGCATCTGCCTGCCGTTGACCAAAGCGGCAGCCGGCGCGGGCGTTCCGCTTCTGGGGGTATGTTTGGGTCATCAGACACTGGGTCAGGCTTTCGGCGGCAAGATCGTTCGGGCCGATGACATCGTACATGGCAAGATGGGTCAGATGCACCACACGGGCAAAGGTGTCTTCGCCGGCCTGCCCTCGCCTTTTGCTGCAACCAGGTATCATTCGCTTGTTGTCGAACGTGCGACCCTACCCGACTGCCTGGAAATCACGGCAGAGCTGGAAGACGGCACGATCATGGGTCTTCAGCACCGCGAACTGCCCTTGCATGGCGTGCAGTTTCACCCGGAATCGATCCGGTCGGAACATGGCCACAAGATGCTGCAAAACTTTCTGGATGTCATAAAGGTGCCCGCATGAGCGAACGTTTGAAACCGCTGATCGACGCCGCAGCGAATGGGCCCTTGACCCGCGATCAGGCCGAAGAAGCATTCGGCATCCTGTTCGAGGGAGAGGCAACACCGAGCCAGATCGGCGGATTCTTAATGGCCCTGCGGACGCGGGGCGAAACGGTTGATGAATATGCCGCTGCCGCACATGTGATGCGCGCAAAATGCCACCGGGTAAACGCGCCCGAAGGTGCGATGGACATCGTTGGCACTGGTGGCGATGGCAAAGGGACGTTGAACATTTCGACGGCGACCGCATTTGTCGTGGCGGGTGCTGGTGTGGTCGTGGCGAAACATGGCAACCGCAACCTGTCTTCTAAATCCGGTGCCGCCGATGCGCTGACGCAAATGGGTCTCAAGGTCATGGTCGGCCCCAAGGTGGTCGAGGCGTGCCTGAAAGAAGCCGGGATCGGCTTCATGATGGCCCCCATGCACCATCCGGCCATTGCCCATGTGATGCCAACCCGGTCCGAACTGGGCACCCGCACGATTTTTAACATCCTTGGCCCGCTGACCAACCCCGCTGGCGTGAAACGTCAATTGACCGGGGCCTATCGCCGCGATCTGATCCGGCCGATGGCTGAAACTCTTGGCGCTTTGGGGTCGGAAAAGGCATGGCTTGTCCACGGATCCGACGGCACCGATGAATTGACCATTACAGGTGTCAGCTGGGTTGCTGCGCTTAACCCCGATGGCACCGTAACTGAATTCGAGATCACGCCAGATGACGCAGGCCTGCCCGTGCATCCATTCGAGGAAATTGTCGGCGGCACCCCAGAAGAAAATGCGCGCGATTTCAATGCTCTGCTGGACGGCGTCCCGTCTGCTTATCGCGATGCGGTGTTGTTGAATTCTGCTGCGGCATTGGTAGTGGCCGATGCCGCGCCCAATTTGAAAACCGGTGTCGAAATGGCCCGCGCCAGCATCGACAGCGGGGCCGCACGCGAAAAGATCACCCAAGTGGCCCGCATTTCGCAAGCCGGTTGATGTTCGATTTGTCTACCCTTGGCGCGTGGCGCGATCTGCCATTTTTCGATGACACCCTGCCAGGGATCGAGGCTGCGTTGGCACAGGACGAACGATTGATCTTGCCCCCCCGTCATCAGGTATTTGCAGCGCTGGAACGGACCCAACCAGATGACACGCGCGTCATTATCCTTGGCCAAGATCCGTATCCCACACCGGGGCATGCACACGGTTTGGCATTCTCTGCAGAATTCGACACCCGCCCCCTTCCAAGGTCTTTGTCTAACATATTCAAAGAGATGCAAGAGGACATTGGTGCGGCACCAACGACGGCAGACCTGCATTTTTGGGCGCATCATGGGGTTCTGCTGCTGAATACCACACTGACGGTGCCTGCTGGTGCGGCCGGTGCCCACGCGAAACTGGGCTGGCACATCTTGACAGCGCAAATTCTGCACCGGCTGTCAAATCGCCCGCGCGCCTATTTGCTGTGGGGTGCCCATGCCCACAAAGTCGCCAAAGACGTGGACCCGCTGACGAACCTTAAAATCGAAACAGCGCATCCGTCCCCCCTGTCTGCGCGGCGCGGCTTTTTCGGTTCGCGCCCCTTTTCACGCAGCAATGACTGGTTGCAGGCACAAGGCCAAACCGCCATAAACTGGGCAACTCCGGAGACATCATGACAGAAACCATTCTAGACAAGATCAAAGCCTACAAGCTGGAAGAGGTCGCCGCCGATAAAGCTGCGAAGCCCCTTGAGGCCGTCGAAGCAGATGCCCGCGCCGCATCACCGGTGCGACCCTTTGCCGAAGCGCTGTATGTTGCCGCCCGCGAAGGATATGGCCTGATAGCCGAGGTCAAGAAAGCCAGCCCATCCAAAGGGTTAATCCGCTCCGACTTTGATCCGGCCGCGCTGGCCGCCGCCTATGCTGCGGGCGGGGCGACATGCCTTTCGGTGCTGACTGACACGCCGAGCTTTCAAGGTGCCAAAGAATATCTTGTCGCCGCCCGCGAGGCCTGCGCCCTGCCCGTCTTGCGTAAAGATTTTATGTACGACACCTATCAGGTGGCCGAAGCCCGCGCCTTGGGTGCCGATTGCATTTTAATCATCATGGCGTCGGTCAGTGACGAGCAAGCCCATGATCTGGAAGCAGCCGCCGCCGAATGGGGCATGGATGCCCTGATCGAAGTGCATGACAAAGCCGAGCTTGACCGCGCCGCGATGTTGAATAGCCGTATGATCGGCATCAACAACCGCAACCTCAAGACGTTTGAGACATCGTTGGATACCACGCGCAGCCTGTCTAAACATGTTGAAATGGAAAAAATGATCGTCTCGGAATCTGGGCTGAACTCACCTGACGATCTGGCTGACATGGCGAAATACGGGGCCCGCGTGTTTCTGATCGGCGAAAGCCTGATGCGTCAAGACGATGTAGAGGCCGCAACCCGCACGCTGCTTGCCAATCCGCTGCGCCCCGGAGGGATGTAAATGAGCCTGACGCATTTTGATGGCAAGGGCGATGCCCACATGGTTGATGTCTCGGACAAGCCCGTCACCTCGCGCATCGCCGTGGCCGAAACCTACATTAAGATGCAGCGCGAAACATTTGATATCATTACCGAAGGCCGCGCAAAAAAAGGTGACGTCATGGGCGTTGCGCGTCTGGCTGGCATCATGGCTGCTAAACGTACAGCCGATCTGATCCCGCTGTGTCATCCGCTGCCCATCACCAAAGTTTCGGTTGAACTGACCCCCGACGCCGACCTGCCCGGTCTGCGCATCGAGGCGACTGTGAAAACCACTGGTCAGACTGGCGTCGAGATGGAAGCATTAACCGCCGCATCCATTGCCGCGCTGACCGTCTATGACATGGCCAAGGCCGTGGACAAAGGCATGGAGATAGGCGGCTTGCGCGTGATGTTGAAAGAAGGCGGCAAGTCCGGCCGCTATGTGGCATCATGATCTCGGTCGAAGAAGCCCTTTCAAACCTTTTCGATATTGTCGCCCCGATGGGGGTCGAGAGCATACCCTTGCGCCGCGCCGCAGGACGTGTGTTGGCAGAAAACGTCACTGCAACGCGCACCCAGCCCCCTTTTGCTGCGTCGTCAATGGACGGTTACGCCCTGCACCGAGCCGAGGTTGAACCCGACGCGATGTTCAAGGTGATCGGGGAAGCCGCCGCTGGCCACCGCTTTGAAGGGACCGTAAAGCCCGGTCAGGCCGTGCGGATTTTCACTGGTGCCCCAATCCCTGAAGGTGCTGATTTCGTTGTAATCCAAGAGGACACGACCCGTCGCGGCGATCTGTTGATGCTGGGCCATGATATTGACGGAAAAGACAACATTCGGCCAGCGGGCGGTGACTTCAAGGCGGGCGATGTCATGACTGCACCGCGCATCTTGCGTCCTGCGGACATTGCTTTGCTTGCCGCGATGAATATTGCCGAAGTTCCCGTTCACATCGCCCCACAGGTCGCGATCATCGCCACGGGGGATGAACTAGTTCAACCGGGTGAAACACCGGGCCCCGACCAGATCATCGCATCGAACACCTATGGCCTTGCTGCGATGCTTGAACAGATGGGCGCTCGCTGCCGGATGATCCCGATCGCGCGGGACACTGCACCGTCCCTGACCCAAGCCTTCAAGGTCGCGCGGGACGCCGATTTGATCATTACTATCGGCGGCGCTTCGGTCGGGGATCACGATCTGGTTGCCCCCGTCGCCGCCGACTTGGGCATGAAACAGGCGTTCTATAAGGTTGCAATGCGGCCTGGCAAACCGTTGATGGCGGGAAAATTGGGCAAGACTCCAATGATCGGCCTGCCCGGAAATCCTGTGTCGGCGATGGTTTGCGGGGTGGTTTTTGTCGCCCCTGTCGTGCGCAAGATGCTCGGCCTCGCGGCCGAGGCCACCCCGCGCAAACCACTTCCCTTGGCTGTAGATTTGCCAACAGGCGGACCGCGCACCCATTACATGCGAGCGCTCCTGCGCGATGGTGCTGTCCATCCGGAAACCAATCAGGACAGCTCGTTACTTAGCGTTCTGGCCCAAGCTGATGTGCTGATGATACGCCCGGCCCATGATCCGGCGCGAAAATCTGGTGATCTGGTGGATTGCATCACGCTGTAGCGTTGACACAAAACAAGAACATCACTAGAACAAACCCAAACCAATAATCTCAGGGAATGTTCGGATGCTGACGAAAAAACAACTCGACTTGCTGGCTTTCATTCACAAGCGCGTGCAGCGCGACGGGGTGCCGCCCAGCTTTGACGAGATGAAAGAAGCATTAGACCTTCGTTCGAAATCCGGAATTCACCGTCTGATTACAGCGCTCGAGGAACGTGGGTTTATCCGCCGCCTTGCACACCGTGCCCGCGCGATCGAGGTTGTCAAACTGCCCGACAGTATGGGGGGACTACCGGGATCCGGCTTTACGCCCCGCGTGATTGACGGGGACCGCCCCGATGCCCCGCCACCGCGAACTGCGCAGCAAGTATCGGGATCGTCGACGGACATCCCGATGATGGGCCGTATCGCCGCCGGTGTCCCGATCGAGGCGATCACGACCATGACCCATTCCGTGGCCGTACCGGGGAATATGATCAGCGGCAGTGGTGAACACTATGCCCTTGAAGTTAAAGGCGATTCGATGATCGATGCCGGCATCAATGACGGCGATGTGGTTGTGATCCGCGAGACATCTATCGCGGATGACGGCGATATCGTTGTTGCACTGGTCGAGGATCACGAGGCGACGCTAAAGACCTTTAAACGGCACGGCAGTTCAATCGCGCTTGAGGCGGCAAACCCTGCTTATGAAACGCGGGTGTTCCCTTCGGAAATGGTCAAGGTTCAGGGCCGTTTGGTCGGCTTGATCCGCACGTATTAGACCGTAGGGCTGGCCAGACAGTCAGTCTGGCCATTGCGCCCACAGCCGCGTGCCCGCCCTTTGGCGGGCCGTTTGCATTTCAAGCTTACCGTTGTTCAGGCGCATCGCAATTGCACCAGTCTTGCGTAGGTATGTCGGGTCAAGGATCAGGCAATCGCCCAAGCTCTCTTCAAGCGGCACCGAGGACACGATGATTTGCCCAGCTGTACAGCGCCCAAATGCTGCAACGGCACGCTTGCCCGACAAATGAATGATCTCTTGGCCAGCGATGCGCATATCCGCCCGCCACCTTTCAGCGGCATCTGCCTGTTCAGTCCCATCACCGTCATTTTCCAGCCAGTTGCGGGCCACGAACCCTGCCCCTTTGGCTTTGCTCAAGGCACGCCCTTGCGGGGTCATGATGCCAACCAGATTTCCCGTGTCCGCGACCAGCACCATTGGCCGATCCGCCTGATACCATAGGGCGAAACCCGCGACGACAACCGCAATGCCCACAAACCGTAGACGACCTTGCCAAAGCAGTAGCCACAAGAAACCAAGCGCAAGCAGGGGCAGCACCCAGACCCCCGGCCCTTTTACATGCCCCTGTGCGCCGTCAATATCTGCAACGAACGCGGCAACAGCCAAGATCCAGCGCAAGCCTAGCCCCATGATCCACAGCGCAAGATGGTCCAACCCTAAAGGTGCCAGAACCAGCGCGCCTACTGCTGCAGGCATCACCAGAAGACCCATTAATGGCACGGATAGAAAATTTGCGATCAATCCGTAGTGGGCGATTGCATTAAAATGGGCAGCGCCTACAGGCGCGGTAAACACCCCCGCGACAGTAGATGAAATAAAGGTCGCAACCGCCGGGGCCAGCCACTTGGGGCCCGGCGCGATTTTGGCTTCGCGCAGCCAGCCAAACACCGCCACCAGCGCAGTGGTCGCAGCAAATGACATCTGAAACCCCGGCCCCATCAATGCCTCTGGCCGCAGCATCAAAACAAGTGTCGCGGCAATCGCCACAGCCCGCAGGCTTAATGCCCGTCGCCCCAACATCAAGGCACCCAACGCGACCGCAACCATCACGAACGCGCGTTCCGTCGCCACGTTTCCTCCCGAAAGGGCCAGGTATCCGGTTGCCGCAACAAGTGCCCCTCCTGCCGCAATGCTGCGGGTGGGCCATCGTAGTGCGACCCAAGGGACCAGACTTAGGATCAAGCGCAGCGCACCGAACACAACCGCGCTGAGCAACCCCATATGAAGGCCGGAAATCGCTAGCAGATCGGCCAGATTACTGGCCCGCAGATCAAAAAGGGCGGTTTGACTGATTGCGCTTCGATCGCCCGTTGTGATGGCTGTCGCAAACCCGCCAATGTCCCCCGTTAGCGCCGATTGAACCCGGGCCGATGCCGCCATACGCACCCGCAGAACCATTAGACCGGCGCGACCCTGCGCCGATTTCGCGACCCCCAGAACAGGACTGCGGGTATAGCCGACAGCGCCCAAACGCGCGAACCATGCATGGCGTTGGAAATCAAATCCACCCGGTTCAACCGGTCCACTTGGGGGCGACAAATGCCCCGTTGTCATCACACGCAGCCCGGGTTCAGCGGCAATACAGTGGCTTTGGTTCCCGTGCAGCGACACCCGCACCCGCATGGGTGTCCTATCCCGGGAAACCCGCTCTAGCACCACTTGGTCAAGGGTCAGGCGCAATGCGTCTGACTGGCTGCGGTCAATCCCGACAATCCGTCCTTCGATCGCGCCATAATAGCGCCAGCCCAGCACTGGCCCGCCAACCGCATGGGCGCGCAATGCGGCCAGATCGAACCCGATCATCCCCAATGCAACGGCCACCAAAACAGGCGCAGCCCCTTCGGAATAATGCCGCGATAGAAAAATTAATGCCCCAGCACCGGCCAAAAGCCCCAGCAGGATGGGCAGGCTGGGTTCGACCTTGGCCATGAAATAGCAGCCGATCCCGATGGCCATACAGACGGGCACCCAGCCGAAGAGATGGCCCCGCTGTTGTAACATCATCTGCGATAGACCTTGCATCAGGCCCATACTTGCCCCCGATCCCAGCACTGGCTAGATAGACCCTGACGCTAGCCTCAGCTTGGTTAGCAAAAGATAAACGGCCCCTTGCCACGAGCGGTAACCGTGCCAATTTTACCAAAAAGGACATCCCACTTATGACAAAGCCTGTCGTCACCCGATTTGCCCCCTCACCGACTGGCTATTTGCATATTGGTGGGGCACGCACGGCCCTGTTCAGCTGGCTTTATGCGCGGGGCCGCAGCGGAAAGTTCTTGCTGCGCATCGAGGATACGGACCGCGTTCGCTATACGCCCGAAGCAACCGACGCGATCTTGCAGGGCATGGCGTGGCTGGGGCTGGATCACGACGGTGAGGTTGTCAGCCAGTTCGACAATGCCGCGCGGCATGCCGAGGTTGCTTTGGAACTTCTCGCCGCCGGTAAGGCGTATAAATGCTTTGCCAGCCAGGAAGAAATTGCCGAATTCCGCGACACGGCAAAGACCGAAGGCCGCAGCACGCTCTATCATTCGCCTTGGCGCGACGCAGATCCTGCGACTCATCCTGACGCGCCTTATGTTGTCCGCATAAAGGCCCCCCAAATCGGTGAAACGATCATTCACGATCGGGTGCAAGGTGATGTGAAAATCGGCAACGACCAACTGGATGACATGGTTCTGCTTCGGTCTGATGGTACGCCCGTTTATATGCTGGCCGTTGTCGTAGATGATCATGATATGGGCGTGACCCATGTGATCCGTGGGGATGACCACCTGAACAATGCCGCGCGTCAGATGATGATCTATAACGCGATGGGGTGGGACGTGCCGGTATGGGCGCATATCCCGCTAATTCACGGGCCCGACGGCAAGAAGCTGTCGAAACGTCACGGGGCGTTGGGTGCGCAGGAATATCAGGCTATGGGCTATCCTGCTGCCGGCATGCGCAATTATCTTGCCCGCCTGGGTTGGAGCCATGGTGACGACGAGTTTTTCAGCGATGAGCAGGCAAAAGAATGGTTCGACCTGGATGGCATCCGCAAAAGCCCAGCACAGTTTGACCTGAAAAAGCTGGAAAATATCTGCGGTCAGCATATTGCAGTCGGTGATGATGCTGCATTGCGGCAAGAAATAGAGGCATATCTTAGTGCAGCCGGCCTTCCTGCCCTGACTTTGCAACAAGGTAACGGGTTGGAACGGGCAATGTATTGCCTCAAAGAACGCGCCAAGACATTTCCGGAACTACTTGAAAAGGCGGAGTTTATCTTGGCCATCCGCCCCATTGAGCCGGATGAAAAGGCAGCAAAACATCTGGATGATGTATCCCGTGGTATACTGAGCGAATTGACGTCGCAGTTGCAGAATGTTAACTGGGACAAAGAAAAGATGGAAGAAGCGCTGAACGGGTTTGCCGCCGCACATGGTTTTAAATTTGGCAAGTTGGCTGGGCCTTTACGTTCAGCCCTTGCAGGTCGGGCAGCGACCCCGTCAGTATTTGATATGATGCTGGTTTTGGGGCGAGACGAAAGCCTCGCCAGATTGCAGGATGCAGCGAATTGAGGGATGCTTAAGCAATTCTCAACCTAACGCGAGTTAACACAACGCACGAGCCAATCCAGGCTGGTGCCGGACGGTGGGCAGAACGCTCATCGCCAACGGTAGAAAGGGACTTCATGGCCGAGAGTACAAAATCAGCAACGTTGACCATCGACGGTAACAGCTTTGAATTACCCATCTATTCCCCGACTGCGGGGCCGGATGTTTTGGATATTCGCAAGCTTTATGCACAGGCAAATGTGTTCACATACGACCCCGGTTTCACGTCGACCGCGGCCTGCGACAGCACGATTACATTTATTGACGGCGACGAAGGTGTGTTGCTGCACCGTGGCTATCCAATTGACCAGCTCGCCGGTCAGTCGCACTACCTAGAGGTGTGCTATTTGCTACTGTACGGCGAATTGCCATCGCCAGCGGAGTTGGAAAAGTTTGAAGATCTGGTGACGAACCACACCATGATTCACGAACAGATGATTAATTTCTTCCGGGGTTTCCGCCGCGATGCACACCCCATGGCAATTATGGTTGGCGTTGTGGGCGCGATGTCTGCATTCTATCACGACAGCACCGACGTCAGCGATGCGCACCAGCGCGAGGTCGCAACAATCCGTTTGATTGCCAAGATGCCCACGATTGCGGCAATGGCCTACAAATATACGATTGGCCAACCTTTCATATATCCGCGCAACGACGTCGACTATGCCGGTAACTTCCTGCGTATGTGTTTCGCCGTCCCTGCCGAAGAATATGTGGTAGATCCGATTTTGTCCCGCGCAATGGACCGTATCTTTACCCTGCACGCCGACCACGAGCAAAACGCATCGACATCGACCGTGCGCTTGGCGTCGTCTTCGGGTGCAAACCCCTTCGCTTGTATCGCCGCTGGCATCGCCTGCCTTTGGGGCCCCGCCCACGGTGGCGCGAACCAAGCATGCCTCGAAATGCTCAAGGAAATCGGGACGCCGGACCGCATCCCAGAGTTTATCGCACGCGCAAAGGACAAGAATGATCCGTTCCGCCTGATGGGTTTTGGTCACCGCGTTTACAAAAACTTTGACCCCCGCGCGACTGTGATGAAGGAAAGCGCCGACGAGGTTCTGGAACTGCTTGGCGTTGAAAACAACCCGATCCTGCAGGTTGCTAAGGAACTCGAAAAACAGGCGTTGGAAGATCCGTATTTCGCGGAAAAGAAACTGTTCCCGAACGTAGATTTCTATTCCGGCATCATTCTTGAGGCCATGGGATTTCCGACGTCGATGTTCACGCCGATCTTTGCACTGGCGCGTACCGTTGGCTGGATTTCTCAGTGGAAAGAACAGATCAGCGATCCACAGCTTAAAATCGGCCGCCCCCGCCAGTTGTATCTGGGCGAAGGCAAACGCGACTATGTGGATATCGAAAACCGCTAATTGCAATTCGAAGAAAGACTTGACGCTCCGCCCTTTGGCGGGGCGTTTTTCGTTTCCGAATGCCCGACTACCAAAACCCCCTTTGATCGCGTGCTTCGGGACAGGGTAACGCGGATGCCTAGAATCACTGGCTACAGGTTGGCCGTGATCAATGCTGCAAATTAACCCAAATTGTTTCCACCCATTCCTCGGTTTTTCGAAACCAAATGGTCAGAAATATGGCAATTCTGTGGTTTTGTTTCCGCAGTTTGAACAATCTGCAAACCTTATTGACCCGGCAGCTCTACTATCAATAGGTTAACGGCAATGATGGGGCATTGGCTTCTCCGTTGTCTGCAAAATGCTGCGGATTTTGACAGATATTCTGACACCTTGCGTCGAAACGAAAGGATGCAGCTATGGCAGTTTCAGCTTCTTATGCCGGTCTAGATTGGGACACAGCGACAAGCCTAAAATCGAAAAATGCGCTGATGCAGCATTGCCCGCAGGGGTCATTGGTGCACGATAGCCACCACAACTGTGATCAGATTGCTGTTGTTTACAACAAGGGCCAGACACCACCGCGGATCACTGTGACGCAGGTATCCGGGTCTGTTCATACGGTATTGGCGGATGGCGTCGCCGTGGCTGTGGTTGCCAGCGCGTCACGCCCAACCCTTAACCCCGACGACGTTCTGTTGATCGAACGTTCGATCTAACCGGCGCAGTTACCGCCCTTCGAACTTTGCGATACGCTTTTGCAAAAAGGCGATAACGCCTTCTTTGAAATCCCGTGATTGGCCGCATTTGCCCTGCTCGCGCGCTTCCAATGAAAGTTGATCCTCGAACGAATTATCCCAGCTTTCCCGAATAGCCTTTTTGGCCGATGCATATGCCAACGTTGGCCCGCTTGCTAATTGTGCTGCTTTTGCGCGCCAATGGGCATCGAAACCCGCATCTGGGACAGCTTCCCAGATCATGCCCCAGTCATCCGCCTGACGGGCGCTGATCTTGTCCGCGAAAAGTGCCGCCCCCATCGCTTTTGCCATGCCCATCTGCCGGGGCAATGTATATGTCCCACCAGCGTCTGGAATCAGGCCGATACGGGTAAACGCCTGGAGGAAATAGGCCGTTTCAGTCGCCATAACGATGTCAGCCGCCAGTGCAAGGTTGGCCCCGGCGCCAGCTGCGGGCCCGTTGACCGCAGCAATCGTCGGTACCGGGCAATTCGTGATCGCGCGCAGCATTGGGGCGTATTCATCGCGCAGGGTCCGCTCCAGATCCATCGCCGCGCCACCATTGCTATCGCCCAGATCCTGGCCCGAGCAGAATGCCCGCCCCGCCCCTGTTATGACCACGCAACGCGCCTGTTTGCCGCCCTGAACGAACGCATGTTCGATCTCGGCGCGCATCTGTGTGGTAAGGGCGTTCATCTTGTCAGCACGGTTCAGGGTGATAACCGCAAGGCCATCGGTCACGTCAAAGGTTAGGGTCTGGTAGTCCATTAATCAGGTCCAATCTGCATGTTTGCGCGCAGTCTACCCAATGGCACTCTCAGGGCCAGCGAAACCAAGCGTTACTTATTCAGAATATCATCCAAACGGGCCTGTTCTTCGGGACTAAGCGGGGTTTGATCCGACGCTTGCGCAGTGGATCGCCCGCGCAGATAGCCATAGCCCAATCCACCAGCAAGAAGCAGCATCAGCGGTCCCGCCCCCCACAGCAGCCAAGTCGACCCGGATGCGGGCGGGTTCAGCAAAACGTATTCGCCATACCGGTTCACGATGAAATCCACCGCTTCTTGATCGCTGTCCCCTGCAACCAGTCGTTCGCGCAGCAGAATCCGCAAATCGCGGGCAAGGCTGGCGTTGCTTTCGTCGATGCTTTCGTTGCGGCAAACAAGGCAGCGCAGACCTTTTGACAGGTCGCGTGCCCGTTCCTCAAGCACCGGATCTGATAGTATCTCGTCCGGTTGTACGGCCCAAGCTGGCGTGACCAGCAGCATGAATGCAACTAAAAGCGCCCTCATTCCGCCGGTACCTGTGCTGTACGTTTCGCCGCACCAGCAGCCACCCGGAACCGCCTGTCCGTCAGGCTTAGCAATCCACCCAATGCCATCATCGCACACCCGATCCAGATCCAGTTGGTTAGCGGCTTGATATAGGTCCGCATGACCCAGCCGCCGGTGTCCTGTTCATCGCCGATCACCACGTAGACGTCGCGAGCAAGGTTATAGTCAATTGCAGCCTCTGTTGTCGGCATCTGGGCAACGGGGTAAAACCGCTTTTCAGGGCGTAGCTGCGCAATTTCGACGCCGTCTTGGAACAAGGTCACATAGCCGGTGGTCGCAACATAATTCGGCCCCTGAAGACGTTCCACATTATCAAGCTGAACGGTATAACTGCCTACCTCGATGCTGCCACCGATAGGCACTGCGCGAATGTCATCCACGCTCCACGCTGTCAGTCCCGCGACACCGGCCATTGTTACCCCAAGACCGGCGTGGGCCACCATTTTGCCCCAATCAGCCCGCGGCAATCGGATAAGACGGCGAAAGCGCCCTTGTCCGCGTCCAGTGCGGCCCAACAAGTCAACAACCGTCCCCATCACAATCCATGCACCAAGGAACAAGCCGACTGGGCCCAAGAGGCTGCGCCCCGTCTGCATCGCAAAGGCCAAGCCGCCAATTGCAACCGCCAGCACAAACACATAGCGCAGCGGCTTTAGTGCACGGCTGATTTGGGCGCGTTTCCACGGCAAGGCCGAGCCAATTGGCAAGACCAATCCCAGCAGTACCATAAAGGGCGTGAATGCCGCGTTAAAAAATGGCGGACCCACGCTCAGCTTGCGATCAAAGAACATCTCGGCCAGCAGCGGCCACATGGTCCCGATGAAAACGACAAAACAGGCAACAGCCAGCAACACATTGTTCACTAGCAAAGCAGATTCGCGGCTGACAATGCCGAACACCCCCTTCGCCTCGAGCGCGGACGCGCGCATGGCGAACAACACCAAAGCACCACCCATAAAAAATGCCATGATCATCAGGATAAACACACCGCGTTCAGGATCATTGGCAAAGGCGTGGACAGACGTCAGCAAGCCGGAGCGCACGATAAATGTACCAATCAGCGAAAAGCCAAAAGCAAGGATCGCCAACAGGATTGTCCAGCTTTTCAAGCTTTCGCGTTTTTCCACCACAACGGCAGAATGCAAAAGCGCCGCCGCCAACAACCAAGGCATAAACGATGCATTTTCAACTGGATCCCAGAACCAGAAACCGCCCCAACCCAGTTCGTAATAGGCCCACCAGGACCCAAGCGCGATGCCAATCGTCAGGAATATCCAGGCGGCCAATGTCCAGGGGCGCACCCAACGACCCCACGCGGCATCAACGCGCCCTTCGATCAGCGCAGCAACGGCAAAGCTGAACGTCATCGACAGGCCGACATAGCCCAAATAAAGGAATGGCGGGTGAAAGGCCAAGCCGGGGTCTTGCAGCAGCGGATTCAAATCCTGCCCATCAAAGGGCGGTGTCGCAAGGCGCAAAAACGGATTCGACGTGAACAGGATAAAGCCATAGAAGGCGACGCCAATGGCCGCCTGAACGGCCAAAACGCGGGCGCGCAGGCTTTGTGGCAGGTTGCCCCCGAACCACGCGGCCATCGCGCCAAACAGCGATACTATCAGCACCCACAGCAACATCGACCCTTCGTGGTTGCCCCATGTCCCGCTGATTTTGTACAGCATCGGTTTCATCGAATGGCTGTTGAGAACTACCAACCGAAGCGAAAAATCCGAAGTGATAAACGCCCACATCAATGCGCCAAAAGCCATTGCCGTCAGGGCAAATTGCGCACCAGCGGCAGGTTCGGCGACTGCCATCCATCCGGGCCAGCGTTTATAGGCACCAATCAGCGGCACAACCATTTGGAAAATGGCGACACCAAAGGCAAGGATAAGGGCGAAATGTCCGAGTTCTGTAATCATGCCTCATCATAGGGGGCAAACGCCCACCTTTCCATGCCCATTCACGCCTCCTTGACGCGCAAAGCGTCGCAGCTACGCCGCCACCCTGCCCCATTCCTCAAGCGCGGGGTTTTCCGCAGCTTCGATCACGGCCAAAGATAGGGCAAAATCGTCCCCGGTCGCAGCCACTTTGACCGAATCGTGGCGCAGCGCGTTGATCGACCGGATGTTGCCCACCACTTGGGGGACCTGCGCAATGGTGCGGACAATAGAGCGTTGGAATTCTTGGGTTTTCACCTGATGCCGCGCGCCAAAATAAAACGATACAATCACACCTAACAGCCACCACAACGGTTCAGGCACAAGCGCGATTCCCTGCATGCGTGCCGCGAACCAGATTGGATCGACCATCGCAGCCGCAAATAAACCAAGCGTGCCAAGAGCGAGCGCGGGGCGCGGCACACGGTTTAGCCCGTCCATAAATCGGTCAAAGCCGCCTTTGCGCTCGATCCCAAACTCGGCCGCATATTGCGCCATCGCCTGATCTTGCGCCTCGGCAGACCTTTGCGCGCCTTTTTCGGCGTTCTCGCGAAACACTTCGACCGTGTCGCGCACCATTTCGCCGCCATTACCAAAAACCAACCCAACTACCTTGTCGATCACCCCCATGAGGCCGTCCTTTCGCTGAAATCTGAATTGCTTAGATGATATTTCGGGGCGATAAACTCCTCGGCGCGTTTGATCCAGCCGCCTTTGCCCCCTGCACGTGTTCGGGCATATTTGCGGCTTGCAGGTCGTCGGTCCGCCAACCGAAAATAGTAATTCCGCCGCGCAATCCCGTAGGCATCCACCAGTTCCAGCGGTGCTTTGGCATAGGCGTCATGCGCAGCCGCATGGCTTTGCGGGCCTAGCGCGCCGTCGACGGCGATAATATACCCCATGGTCCGCAAAAGGCGTTGCAAGATTTTAACCGCATTGCCCCCCGCGTTCACGTACATATCGAAGACACTGGGATGCAGCGCGTCTGGCAGCCCCCCGATCAAGGGCGCGTGGAAATAGTGCTGGATGAAAATATCAATTGCGTCGTCTTGCGTGAGGCTGCGCAGGTCGCGCTGGTCGACCGAACCGTCATGATTCAAGTCGATCCTCAAACGGCGCATTGTGTGGATCGTGACGCCGAAATTCGTGGCCCCGCCCGGATCATCGGGATCATTCACAAACCCGCCTTCACGGGCCACGATCTCTCTCGCGATGTCTTTGACAGAATACATTGAACAGCCCCTTGCACGTTTCAGAGCGGCAAGGGTGCCCCGTCATTCGTTAATGTATGAAAAGCAGCCCGTTCGGTGTTAGCTCTCAGGCTCTACGTAAACACCTTGGGCCTTTAGGGCGTCAACGACCTCTTTCGGCATGTAATTTTCGTCATGTTTGGCAAGAATTTCAGTCGCTTCAAAGACACCGTTGATGTAGCGGCCCGTGCCGACCATTCCTTGATTTTCCTCAAACAGGTCAGGTAGAACACCAGTGTAAGTCGCAGGAACGACCGCTCCGCCATCGGTCACGGAAAAGCGAATCGTCTCTCCGTCTCCGCGAATAAGCGACCCTTCGGCGACCAACCCACCAATGCGAAAGACCTCGTTCGGGCCGGGTGGTTCGGCGATTACCTGACTTGGCGCGCGGAAAAAGTTGATCCCGTCACGCATCGCATAACCGATCAACGCGGTCGACAGAACCAATGCCACTACCGCCACTGCGATCACCTGAATTCGCCGCTGCTTTTTAAGACTTTTCATCGGACCTCAAGGAAATAGCGGGGCCATCATCAACCCCTCCGTCTCTTCAATACCTAACATCAGATTGGCATTTTGCAACGCCTGCCCGCTTGACCCTTTTGTGAGGTTGTCCAACGCGGCAATTACAATCGTGCGTCCTTCGATCCGGTCAGCGACCACACCAATGTGACAAAAGTTCGATCCGCGAATGTGGCGCGTGCTCGGTGCCTCGCCCATGGGCAGCACCTCGATGAACGGTTCATCTGCGTAAGCGGCCACAAACGTATCATGAATGACCTTCGCATCGCCTTTAACATAGACGGTCGCCAGAATACCGCGGTTGGCAGGGATCAGATGCGGGGTGAATTGCACTTTGACCGGACGGCCCGCGATTGCGGAAAATTCCTGATCAAATTCGCCCAAGTGGCGATGCGTGCCACCTATGGAATAGGCGTGGTATCCTTCAGACAACTCTGCGTGCAACAGGTTTTCTTTCAACGATCGGCCTGCACCGGACACGGCGCATTTCAAGTCCAGAATGATATCATCCAGATCAATCACGCCCTTTTCGATCAAAGGACGCAAAGCAAACTGCCCCGTTGCCGCGTTGCAGCCCGTACCCGCAACCAAGCGCGCGCTCTTAATTTCATCGCGGTAGAATTCGGTCAGCCCGTAAACCGCCTCTTTCTGCTGCTCTAATGCAGCATGAGGGTTGCCGTACCATTTGGTGTATTCATCAGGATCGCGCAGCCGAAAATCAGCAGACAAATCCACGATCTTTAGGTCCTTCGGCAGCGCTGCGATTACCTCTTGGCTGGTTTTGTGCGGCAAGGCACAGAAACACAGATCGATGTCTGAAAAATCAATATCCTCGATCAAAACAAGGGCTGGCAGGTTCAGATGGCGCAGATGTGGAAACACCTCGGCCATCGTTTGCCCCGCCTTAGAGTTCGCCCCCAAAGCCTTGATTTGCATAGATGAATGGTTGGCAATTAACCGGATCAGTTCAGCGCCAGTATAGCCAGAGGCACCGAGAATAGCGATGTTGTACATTGTTTCGGGTTCCGTTTGGAAAAATATTACGGGGTCTTAAGCGGCCTGAAACGTCAACGGTCGTCGCAAGAATTGCGTCGCTCGACTGCTGACTTTCTTCGGGTCGCCTGTGGTCAGGAATGCCGCCTCGCCCGTGCCCATCATATTGGGATGGCGCTTCAGATAATCGCCAAGGCTGTGCGCCACCAGATTGGCCTGGCTGAACACTTTTACATCCGGTCCCAACGCATCCTGAAAGGTTTCCTGCATCAGCGGATAATGCGTGCAGCCCAGGATCGCGGCCTGCGGATACGGCATTTTGCGCCGTAACGCATCGACATGGCTGCGCACCAAGGCCTCTGCAAGGATAAAGTCACCCTCTTCAATGGCATCTACAACACCTCCACAGGCCTGCGCCTCAACATCCACGCCAATGGCGCGAAATGCCAACTCGCGTTGAAACGCGCGGCTGGCCACCGTCGCAGGCGTTGCAAATAACGCGACATGTTTCAGATCAACTTCGCGCGGGGGTGAATTATCGCCCCACTCGCGCTCAGTCATCGCCTCGATCAACGGGACGAACACGCCTAAAACACGCTTGTCCGACGGTATCCAGGATTCCTGCATGCGCCGCAACGCCGCCGCCGATGCCGTGTTGCACGCCAAAACAACCAGATCACAACCCGCATCGAACAACCGCTGGGTCGCGGCAACTGTCAGATTGTAAATGTCATCTGCTGTGCGCACGCCGTAAGGCGCATGTGCACTGTCGGCCAAATAGACGAAATCCACGTCGGGCAATTGCTTTTGCACCGCGTCCCAGACGGTCAACCCGCCAAGGCCTGAATCAAAAATACCAACTGCCATTTTTTCTTGCCGTTACCTGTCGGCGCGACGCCGATCTTCAAATTCAAAGCCCAGATCAAAGGTTTTGGCCGGGTCTGGTGACAAGTCATACGTGGCTTTACGCAGGAAATCCATCATCGCTTTTGCGTCTTTTGCCAAAGGGTTCAGCACGTTTCTGCCGATTGGATCACCAATCACCACACGCACAGGCGTATCAACACGTTTGCTAAATTCCTTGATCAACAGACCCAACCGTAAACTGCTGTGCAAATGGCTAGCAATCTGGAACAGACGGCTGGTGTGACCGTCAAAATAGATTGGTACAACAGTGGCTTGCGACTTGCCGATCATCCGAGCGGTAAAGCTGCGCCAGCAGGGGTCCATCGGCTTGGAAAACGCGCGCGCGCCAGTACTAACCGTTCCACCGGGAAAGATACCTACTGCGCCGCCCTGCCCCAGATAATCGAGCGCTGCTTTGCGCGTGTGCAGATTCAGATCAAGGGCTGCCCTGTCTTGGTCAAAGCTGATCGGCAGCAGGTGCCTATTCAAATCTGGTACGCGGTTAAAAACCGAATGCGCCATGATTTTGAAATCAGGCCGCGTGTGGGATATGATATGGCCCAGCATCAGCCCATCTAAAATGCCGTAAGGGTGGTTCGCCAGAAATATAACAGGCCCCGTCGCGGGAATGCTATTTAAACTGCCGCTCACCACATCCAAACTCAGCCCATAGCGCTGCACCATAACATCGAAAAAGCACCCGCCCGAGGCCAACTCCTGCTCATAGCCTGACGCCCGCTTGATCAGCCCCAACCTGCCGGTTGAATTCTCCATCAAGCGGATGAACGCACGGCCCGGCCTGCTGCGCGCCGAATAGGCATAGCTAATTTCGTGGGCGGAAAGCGGTTTGGGCTGGCCCATTTCAGTATCTTTCTTAGGTGACGGTCTTGCCCTATGCCAATTTCATGACAAACGCACGACAGCCAGCCCCTATTCCGCAGCTTTTGACGTCGTCGCGCCCGCGGCGCCGATCACCGCCAGCAACTCCTCACGTCGCTTCGCCGCCTTTGCCTCATTCGCTTGTTTAACTGGGCCGAAGCCCCTGATTTGCAATGGAAGTTCGGCCAGCGCAATGATGGCATCTCGGGTCTGATCGGCGAATTTCGGCAGCACAGCTTTCATGTCGGCCTCGTACTGCTTGATCAGCGACCGCTCCATCTTGCGCTCCTCGGTCCGGCCAAAGGGATCAAATGGCGTGCCGCGCAGGAACTTGAGCCGTTTCAGCACTGCCAGCGGCGTTTCAAGCCATTCGCCAAAGGCGCGTTTCATCGGGCGTCCATCCGCGCCCGTCTTGGACAGCATCGGTGGCGCAAGGTTAAAGGTAATTTTTGGATTGCCATCAAATTCAGCATTCACCTTGGCCCGCGTTGTTTTCAGCAGCCGCGCGACCTCGTATTCATCCTTATAAGACAACAGCTTGTGGTAACCCAATGCCACCGCCTCCTTGAGCGCGCTATCAGCGATTGGTTCCAGCATCTTGGCATAGCGTTTGGCTAGTCCCTTGCCCTGATATGCCGTCAGATGATCAATCCGGAACGCGATTTTTTCATCCAGTAATTTGGGCATTTGCACCACGTTCGGCGTGGTGACCTGCGCCGCCTCTGCTGGATACAACACCGCCCAACGGCCCAACTGAAACGCCTTGAGGTTACGTTCGACCGCAGCGCCATTCAGGCGGATCGCATCTTGGAGCGCGTCTAGCGACAACGGGATCAGCCCCTTTTGCCACGCCGCGCCAAAGATCATCATGTTGGAGTATATTGAATCCCCAAGCGTCGCCTTGGCCAGATCGGAGGCATCGAACAGCGCCACGTCGTCCTTCAACCGGGCCTCAAGCGCGAGGGTCAAGCGATCATATGGCATCTGAAATTCGGTATCGCGCGTAAAATCACCCGTGATAATTTGATGCGAATTCACCACCGCGCCCGTCCGCCCAGCGCGCGTCAGACCCAGCGTTTTGTTGCCCGCAGACACCACCAGATCGCCACCGATTAGGGCATCGGCCTCTCCGGTCGCCACACGGATGGCACTGATATCTTCGGGCCGTTCAGCCAAACGACAATGGATGTGAACTGCACCGCCCTTTTGCGCCAGCCCCGCCATTTCCATCATGCCAGCGCCCTTACCGTCAATCTGCGCGGCTTGCGCCAGCACGGCACCGATGGTGACAACGCCCGTGCCGCCAACACCGGTAATTACCACGTTAAAGGTACCATCAATGGCAGGCAGCGCGGGGTATGGCAGGTCGGGGATCTTGACCTCGGTTGTTGGATCCTTGCGAATTTGCGCGCCCTCGAGGGTCACGAAAGACGGGCAAAACCCTTTGAGGCAAGAATAATCCTTGTTGCACGACGATTGGTCAATCGCGCGTTTTCGCCCCAACTCGGTCTCAAACGGCACAATCGACACGCAGTTGGATTGCACGCCACAATCGCCACAGCCTTCGCAAACATCGGTGTTGATGAACACGCGTTTGTCGGGGTCAGGAAAAAGGCCACGCTTGCGACGACGGCGTTTTTCAGCGGCGCAGGTCTGGATATAGACGATAGCGCTCACGCCTTTATGCTTGGTAAAGTTTTCCTGAACCGTTTGCAGTTCGGCACGCTCAAACATCGGCACACCCTTAAAGTCCGCCGGATCCACATCTTCTTTCTCGTCGTACACCACGGCGATATTTTTCACGCCCATCGCGCTCAGTTCTGCCACAATACGAGGCGCATCCAGATCGCCTTCGTTGTGCTGGCCGCCGGTCATGGCGACTGCATCGTTGTAGAGAATTTTATAGGTAATGTTGGTTTTCGCCGCGAGGGCGGCACGGATCGCCAGAATGCCCGAGTGGTTATAAGTGCCGTCGCCAAGGTTTTGAAACACGTGCTCTCGCGTCGAGAAATGCGATTCCCCGATCCAGTTTGCACCCTCGCCCCCCATGTGGGTGTAACCGGTGGTTTCCCGGTCCATCCACTGCACCATATAGTGGCACCCGATTCCCGCATAAGCACGGCTGCCCTCGGGCAGTTTGGTTGACGTGTTGTGTGGACAACCCGAACAGAAATACGGCACACGCGCGGCGATATCTTCGGCGTTGTCAGCGCGGCGCGCGTTATCCAACGCCTCCATCCCGGCCTTGATGCCGTCAGTATTGCGGCCTTCCTCAATTAGGATGCCGCCCAGCTTTTCGGCGATCCAGATTGGGTCAAGGGCAGCACGGGTAGGGAACAGTTCTTCGCCATGTTCCATTCCAGCGCCGCCCCCCTTGTGCCAGCCGTAAACGCGGCGGTGGGTGTCGGAAAACAGCGCTTCTTTGATTTGGATTTCGATCAGCTTGCGCTTTTCTTCGACCACAACGACCAGATCCAGCCCCTCGGCCCACTTGTGGAAACCCTTCATATCGAGCGGGAACGTCTGCCCGACTTTATACAGTGTAATTCCTAGGCGTTCGGCCTCGTTTTCGTCGATGTTCAACAGGCTCATGGCGTGCAGCAGATCCAGCCAGTTCTTGCCTGCCGCGACAAAACCAATTTTCGCACCGCGCTTGCCCCACATGCGTTTGTCAATCTTATTGGCATGGGAAAACGCCTCGGCGGCAAATCGTTTGTGGTCGATCATGCGCGATTCTTGCAGATGCGGCGTATCGATCAGCCGAATGTTCAACCCACCCTCGGGCATGTCAAACTCAGGGGTCACCAACTGCATCCGGTGCGGATCACCGTTGACGACCGATGTGGCCTCGACCGTGTCCTTCATCGTCTTCAGGCCAACCCAAAGCCCCGAAAACCGCGACAACGCCCACCCGTAAATTCCGTAATCCATGATTTCCTGCACACCGGCAGGGCTGACGATGGGCATATAGGCATCCATCATCGCCCATTCGGACTGGTGCAGCACGGTCGAGGATTCGCCAGTGTGGTCATCGCCCATCGCCATCAGCACACCACCGTGCTTTGACGATCCCGCCATATTGGCGTGGCGCATCACGTCGCCCGAACGGTCAACCCCCGGACCTTTGCCATACCACAGACCAAAAACGCCGTCGTATTTCCCCTCACCGCGCAATTCGGCCTGCTGGGTGCCCCAAAGGGCGGTCGCGGCCAAATCTTCGTTCAACCCCGGCTCGAACAACACGTCATATTCAGCCAAACGTTTGGCAGCGCGTTCCATCTGCAAATCAACGGCACCTAGTGGCGATCCGCGATAACCGGTCACATACCCGGCTGTGTTCAGCCCGGCGACCCGGTCGCGCGCCTTTTGCATCATCATCATACGCACCAATGCCTGCGTACCGTTCAGCAAGACGGGGGACTTTTCCAAGTCGAACCGATCATTCAAAGAAATCTTTTGCGTACCCATGGCGCGTTCTCCCCTACGTGCGATTGATGCATATCCATCAATCTAGGTCATAAAAGCTGACCTGTCTAGCTTTGTGTTTGTGTTCATCGCTTAGGCAATGAGACGAAAAAATAGACATCGCCCATAGGATGTTTAACGTTGGCACATTATGTTGCGATGCAGCATGGCGCAGGGTTGTTTTAAATACCCGTTTGGCGCAGACACGGTGATCGCTAAGAAATGATCATCCTTCATAAAGGAAGTCCTCATGGATTGGGACAAGCTCAGAATTTTTCACGCTGTCGCAGATGCAGGCAGCCTGACCCATGCGGGTGACAAGCTGAACCTGTCACAATCGGCTGTCAGCCGACAAATTCGTGGGCTTGAGGAACAGCTGAACACCAATCTATTCCACCGCCATGCCCGCGGCCTGATTCTGACCGAACAGGGTGAGCTGCTTTTTGATGCCACCGTCGCGATGAGCAAACGACTTGATACCGCGGCCGCGCGCATCCGCGACAGCGAAGAAGAAGTATTCGGCGAACTGCGTGTCACCACCACCACCGGTTTTGGCACCCTTTGGCTGGCCCCGCGCCTGCCCAAGCTCTACGAGAAATACCCCGACCTCAAAGTGGACCTGATGCTCGAAGAACGTGTGCTGGACCTGCCCATGCGCGAGGCAGACGTTGCCATCCGCATGAAAGAACCATCGCAGGCCGACCTGGTCCGCAAAAAGCTGATGATGATCAAGATGTGCCTCTATGCCTCTCCAGCCTATCTGGCGGAGCATGGCACACCGCAACGGCTGGAGGATATGTCGGAACACCGGTTGATCTGCCAAAACACAGACAGCGATCAGGTGAACGCTGGTTTACAGCTGGTTCAGCAACTGATGCTGTACGATCCGCGTTCCCTGCTGACCGTGAACAACTATTTCGGAGTGCTGCAGGGGGTGATCCACAATCTGGGCATCGGGGTTCTGCCAAACTACCTGACCGAAGACTTTCCTGATCTTGTTCAGGTGCTCCCTGAAATCGAGTCGGCGGACGTCCCGGTTTTCCTCGCCTACCCAGAAGAACTGCGCGCCTCCAAGCGGGTCGCGGCCTTCAAGGACTTCGTCCAAGACGAAATATTTACACACCGCAGGCACCTGCGGGACCGCAAGAACGACTAGCCATGCGTTTTGCGCATATCGGACATGCCGCAATTTATTAAGTTCAGCCTTGATCCATGCACAACTGCCACCTAATTGGGCGGTATGAAGACGGACGCCTTCGGGCTGTCACTTCATACCTCCCTGTTGGACTTGGCCGAGCTTTATGCTCGGCCTTTTTTTTTGGCTGCAACTCAGCTGTCCTTTGGCCTTTTCCCCGCGACAGCCTTCCTCTAAGAGTACCGCCATATCTGCCAGGGGGATATCCGCACCATGACCGAACCAGCCATTACGCCAGAACTTATCGCCAGCCACGGCATCAACGACGACGAATACAAACGTCTTCTAGATATCATCGGGCGCGAACCCACCTTTACAGAACTTGGGATTTTCTCGGCGATGTGGAACGAGCATTGTTCCTATAAGTCATCCAAGAAATGGCTGCGCACCCTGCCCACCGAAGGACCGCAGGTCATTTGCGGCCCCGGCGAAAACGCGGGGATTGTCGATATTGGTGACGGTCAGGCGCTGGTCTTTAAGATGGAAAGCCACAACCACCCGTCGTACATCGAACCCTATCAAGGCGCGGCGACCGGCGTTGGCGGTATTTTGCGCGACGTCTTTACCATGGGCGCGCGCCCCATCGCGGCGATGAACTCCCTCAGCTTCGGCTCTCCCGACCACCACAAAACGCGCCAGCTGGTGCATGGTGTGGTCGCAGGCGTTGGTGGCTATGGCAATTGCTTTGGCGTGCCGACCGTAGGCGGTGAAGTTCGCTTTGACACCGCCTATGATGGCAACTGCCTTGTGAACGCTTTTGCTGCTGGTTTGGCCGATACGGACAAGATTTTCTATTCCGCAGCCTCCGGCGTTGGCATGCCAGTAGTCTATCTCGGGGCCAAGACAGGCCGCGACGGTGTTGGTGGCGCAACCATGGCGTCGGCCGAATTTGACGACACCATCGAAGACAAACGTCCCACTGTCCAAGTTGGTGACCCCTTCACCGAAAAGCGCCTGATGGAAGCCACGCTTGAGTTGATGGCGACCGGTGCCGTGATTTCGATTCAAGATATGGGGGCGGCTGGCCTGACCTGTTCTGCCGTCGAAATGGGCGACAAAGGCAACCTTGGTGTGCGTCTTGACCTTGAATTGGTCCCGACCCGCGAACTGAACATGACCGCCTATGAGATGATGCTGTCCGAATCCCAAGAGCGTATGCTGATGGTCTTGCGTCCCGAACTTGAGGCCGAAGCCAAAGCCGTGTTCGACAAATGGGACCTTGATTTTGCCATCGTCGGCGAAACAATCGCAGAAGATCGTTTCCTAATCGTACACAATGGCGAAGTAAAAGCCGACCTGCCGCTGAAAGCGCTGTCTGGCAATGCCCCTGAATATGACCGCCCGTGGGTCGAAACGCCCAAGGCAGAGCCGCTGTCCGATGTACCGGGCATTGACCCAATCGACGGTCTGCGCGCCCTACTTGCCAGCCCGAATTACGCTTCCAAAGCTTGGGTTTATGAACAGTACGATACCATGGTCATGGGCGACAGCGCCCGCACGCCGGGTCTGGGATCGGGCATTATCCGAGTGCATGGCACCGACAAAGCCATCGCCTTTACCTCGGACGTGACGCCGCGCTATGTCAAAGCCAACCCGTTCGAGGGTGGCAAACAGGCCGTGGCAGAAGCATACCGTAACCTTTGCGCTGTCGGTGCTCTGCCCTTGGCGACAACTGACAATATGAACTTTGGCAATCCAGAAAAGCCCGAGATCATGGGCCAGTTCGTTTGCGCCATCAAAGGCATCAGCGAAGCAGTATCGGCGCTGGACATGCCTATCGTGTCAGGCAACGTGTCGCTGTACAATGAAACCGACGGCAAGGGCATTCTGCCCACGCCAACCATCGGCGCTGTGGGTCTGCTGAACCATATCGACGACATCATCGGCAAAGACGTGCGCGAAGGCCATGTGGCGCTGGTTTTGGGGGCGACAGAGGGACACTTGGGTCAATCCGCCCTACTGCTCGAGGTCTTTAACCGCCGCGACGGCGACGCACCATCTGTCGATCTGGTGGCCGAGAAAGCCCACGGCGAATTTATTCGCAACAACCGGGAGATGATCAAAGCCTGTACCGATTTGTCCGACGGCGGCCTTGCCCTGGCTGCGTTCGAGATGGCGGACGAGGCCGGCATCGGCGTCTCGCTTGATTCCGCTGACACTCAGACTTTGTTCGGCGAAGATCAGGCGCGCTATCTTATTGCGTGCAACTTTGATCAGGCCGAGGCGCTGATGATTGCAGCATCCCAAGTTGGACTGCACCTTGAAAGTGTTGGTAAATTCGGCGGTGATCAGGTCAGCCTTGGCGGCGTCACCGCACCGCTGGCCGAACTGAGCGCAACATACCGCGGTGCCTTTGCCGAGACCTTTGCCTAGAGCATTGCCACTCTAAGCCCACTACGCAAAAGCCCCACCAAACACATGTTTGGCGGGGCTTTTCCTTGGCGGTGAAGTCAAGATTTTGGTGCGTCCAACATCCCCATCAGACGTACTTTTTCGCCCGTATCATCGGGACGGGAAATCACCTGCGCCAACTCTTCGAGCGATGCAATGGAATGGCCGGCGCGAAAGCTGTCAACATGGGGCAGCATCGCGCGGATGCCAGCAGCCTTGGGCGCAAAACCGTCCCACCGTAGCAAAGGGTTCAGCCAAATCAACCGCCGCGCCGTCAGGTTAAGCCGCTGCATATGCCGTGCCAGATCATCAGGATTGTCGCGATCAAGGCCGTCGGTGATCAGCAACACGACAGCGCCCTGCCCCATGACCCGCCGTGACCAATCGCGGTTGAACGCCTCGATACAAGATCCGATACGCGTGCCCCCCTCCCAGTCTTGCGCCTGCGCGCCAGCAGCCTTAAGGGCTGCATCCACGTCGCGGGTGGCCAGATGGCGGGTGATGTTGGTCAACTGCGTGCCAAAGGTAAAGGCGTGCACCTTTGCCCAGCCTGCGCCCTTTGCATTGCTGACCGCATGTAGGAAATGCAACACCACACGAGAATACTGGCTCATCGAGCCCGAGATGTCGCACAGCACAACCAGATTTGGATACCGCGGGCGCGGTTTTTTCAACACAAGCTTGTCCATTTCGCCGCCGCGCCGCAGGGCAGCGCGCATGGTTTTCTGGACGTCGATACGGCCATTCGCTGCGGTCATGCTGCGCCGCGATGGCATGGGTTTCACAGGCAAGGTCAGCCGCGCCAACATCCGCTTGGCTTCTGCCATCTCGGCAAGGCTCATCAGTTCGAAATCAAGACTGCGCAGACGTTCCTGCGACGACATTGTCAAACTGGCGTCAATCTCGACCAGTGTCTCTTCGGGCTCTTTTTCTTCGCCCTCTTCCTGCTCGGGGGCCTGCGCACCGTCCAACAACGCCTCGGCTGCGCGCTTTTCAGCAGCTTGAGCAGGACGGTCTTCTTGGACACCACGAATGGCGGGCAGCATCGCAGCCATCATGTGTTCCAGATAGCGCGGGTCACGCCAGTAAAGCCGGAAAAGCTGTGCAAAAACAGTGCGGTGTTCGGGCCTGTTCACAAAGCACGCGTGCAGCGTCCAATAGAAATCGACTTTATCAGAAAAGCCTGCCACCTCGACCGCACGGATGGCGTCAATGACACGGCCCGGCCCGATGGGCAGCCCCGCACGGCGCAAAGCGCGGGCAAAATGGGTGATGTTGCCCGCAAGTTTAGGATTATCGGGGAGTTCTAGTTCGGGAAGTTCAACCATGACTTAGACCCCGAGGGGCTGTCTGCCCCCCGGCCTCCCCGAGGATATTTTTCCATTTGGAATGAAGGTCACTCTCACGCCGCAGGATCCAAGGACGCTTTGGCTTGATCGAGAATACGTTTGGCTTCGGAGCCTTGAAGTTTGGCAATGTCGTCTTGGTACTTCAGAATCGCACCCAGAGTGTCTGCGATCACTTCGGGGCTGAGGTTGATCACATCCAGCGCCAGCAGGCATTTGGCCCAATCGATGGTTTCGGCAACGCCTGGCTTTTTAAACAGGTCTTCGGTGCGCAATTGCTGGACGAAGGCGACAACCTCGCGACTGAGGGTTTCCGAGGCTTCAGGGGCGCGGGCGGCGAGGATTTCCATCTCCCGGTCAAAATTGGGGTAATCGACCCAGTGATAAAGACAGCGCCGCTTGAGCGCGTCATGCACCTCACGGGTGCGGTTGGACGTCAGAATTACAATCGGCGGTTCGGGGGCTTTAATTGTGCCCAGTTCCGGGATCGTCACCTGAAAATCGCTTAGCGCTTCGAGCAAGAATGCCTCGAACGGGGCATCGGTGCGGTCAAGTTCGTCAATCAGCAGGATCGGCGCACCACGCTCGTCCGGGCGCATTGCCTCGAGCAGCGGGCGTTCAATCAGAAAATCATCGCTGAAAAGTTCGGTCGTGAGTGCCTTGCGCGAAGCATCGCCTGCCGCCTCGGCCGTGCGAATAGCAACCATCTGCGCCGGAAAATTCCATTCATAGACGGCAGAGGACGCATCCAGCCCCTCGTAACATTGCAACCGGATCAGTTTGCGGTTCAACCCAGCGGCCAACGCCTTGGCGATTTCGGTTTTCCCAACCCCCGCCTCGCCCTCAAGGAAAAGTGGGCGGCCAAGTTTCAGACTGAGAAACACCACCGTTCCCAATGCGCGGCCACAAATATAGCCTTGGTCTTCGAGCATGGTTTGCACGGCGTCAATCGACGATAAATCTGTCATGGCTTCTCCCTTGGATCACCCAAAGGTGCATCCTGCTGCCCTGCGGTCAAGGGCCAAGACCCCTTTTGGCCGCCCAGCATATGAATATATGCCATGCAAACTAGGCACCTTTCGACAAAGGTCGTATCCTTAGGCTTGAAATGCGCATTCATTCTCCGCATTTCTGCCTTATTGGGCGGTTAGTTTTCGGTAACAGTGCCTGAGAAAAGCGCGAAAAAAACGATTGAGGACGCAACAATGATCGATGCACCATTCACGATCGACACCTCGCTGGCAGGCCTCCAAAAGGATGACTGGTTGCAAGCCCTATCCGAAGTGGCTGAAGAAGACGGGTTCTTTCAGGAACTCGGTGCAAAGCATTACGCCATCTTTGTAGAGCGCAAGCCGACCTTGCTGGTCACATTCGAAAGCATCAACGGCATGCGTGCATTGTCAGCTTTGTCGCAACCCTTGGGTTGGGAGATGGTACGCAGTTACGGTTGGTCCCACCTGTGCATCGCAAGCGAAGGGGATACGTGGTTTCGTGACCCCGCTGTTTATGCGTGTTTTGACCGGCTGATCGACGACGGTTTCTTTGATGAGTTCGAGCGGGTTGTGTTTTACGGCGCGGGTCCTGGTGGCTATGCGGCAGCCGCTTTTTCTGTTGCCTCCCCGGGCGCGCAAGTTGTCGTTATTCAACCTCAGGCCACTTTGGACCCACGGGTCACCGAGTGGGACGACAGGTTCACAGAAATGCGCCGGACCGATTTCACGTCACGTTTTGGCTATGCGCCCGATATGCTGGATGCTGCGCAAGAAGCGTTTGTTCTATACGACCCAAAGGTCGTGCTGGATGCCATGCATGCCAGCCTGTTCACCCGGCCCAACGTTACCAAACTGCGCATGCGGCACATGGGTGTCGCTTTGCAAAGCGAACTGCTGCAAATTGACCAACTTGAAACATTGCTGGGCCTTGCTGCAGATGGCGAGCTGAACACTTTGAGCTTTGCCCGCCTTTTCCGGGCGCGGCGCGACCACAGGACATATCTGAAATCGCTATTGTCGGCGCTTACTGCAGATGATCGCAAAATACTGATCCTTCATCTGTGCCGTTACGTGAATTCGCGGATGCAAGCCCCTCGTTTCGCCCGTAGGCAAAGGCTGATCGAAGCGGAACTGAGCTTGCTTGAGGCCTCAAGAGAGCAGTCAAATTCAGAGATCGACGTAGTAGAGACACAAGAAGATCCTGTGACGCCACAAGTCGAGACTGTAAAAGTGCCTGATGACCCTGTGGATGATACGTCAGAGACATCTGAAAACGACGCAAAGCAATCCGAAGCCTCTTAAACGGCCAAACGCGACGCGGGAAAAGTCTCCACCCTCTGGTGCGGATCATGCCCCTGTGCTAGCTGATCTGCCATGACACAAACACTGACGCTTCGACGCCCCGATGATTGGCACCTACACCTGCGCGACGGCGATATGCTGCGCGCCGTGTTGCCCCATACCGCCGCCCATTTTGCCCGTGCAATCATCATGCCGAACCTCGTACCTCCCGTGGTGCGCGGCGCAGATGCTAGGGCCTATCGCGACCGGATATTAGCCGCCCTGCCCCAAGGCGCGAGTTTCACTCCGCTGATGACGCTGTATCTGACCGAAGATACCGATCCGGACGATGTCGCGGCGGCCCATGCTAGTGGCTTGATCACCGCCGTAAAGCTGTACCCCGCCGGCGCGACGACCAATTCTGCCAGCGGTGTTTCGGATTTCGACAAAGTTGCGCCTGTCTTGGAGCGCATGGCTGAAATCGGCCTGCCCTTGTGCACACATGGCGAAGTGACAGATCCCGCCATTGATATCTTTGACCGCGAGGCCGTCTTTATCGAGCGCGTGATGGACCCTATCCGCAAACGGCATCAAGGGCTGAAGGTGGTGATGGAACATATCACCACAGCGGACGCTGCTGACTATGTCATGTCCGCTGATCAAAATCTCGGGGCTACGATTACCACCCATCATCTGGTGATCAACCGCAATCACATCCTCGCTGGGGGGATCAAGCCGCATTACTATTGCCTACCTGTCGCCAAGCGCGAAACCCACCGACTGGCGCTGCGCAAAGCGGCGACATCAGGCGATCCGCGGTTTTTTCTGGGCACGGATTCGGCCCCCCATACGGATGCCAACAAACTGCTGCCCTGCGGATGTGCGGGGTGTTTTACCGCGCCCAATACGATGTCGATCCTGGCCGAAGTGTTCGAGCAGGACGGCGCGTTAGACAAACTTGAGGGGTTCGCATCGCTAAACGGTCCCGCGTTTTACGGGCTACCTGCGAATGTCCAAACCATGACGCTGACGCGCTCCCCAGCCACCTATCCAAGCCACATAGACACACCCGAAGGGCCGGTGACTGTGTTTGACCCGATGATGCCGCTAAATTGGAGCGTCGCGCTAGATTGACCCGCCGTTGGCATAGACTTTATGCCTTAGGCGAGGATATTTGAAAGCCAGAGAAGCCATAGGCCCACCCAAGAAGGAAATTACCTAGATGATCCCGACCAGCTATCCCGATTCGACCGAAATGGCGCGTTTGACGGCGCGGATGCTGCTTGAGATCAAGGCCGTGCATTTCAACGCGACTGAGCCGTTTACGCTGGCGTCCGGGCTGCCAAGCCCAACCTATATCGATTGCCGCAAATTGATCAGCTATCCGCGCATTCGTGCCACCTTGATGGACTTTCTGACGGTCACGGTCATGCGCGAAGCTGGGTTCGAGGCGTTTGACAACATCGCTGGTGGTGAAACTGCGGGCATTCCGTTTGCCGCGATGGTCGCCGAACGCATGGCGCTTCCGATGACCTATGTCCGAAAAAAGCCCAAAGGCTACGGACGCAACGCGCGGATCGAGGGCGAGATGACCGAAGGCCAGCGTGTGTTGTTGGTCGAAGATTTGACGACCGATGGCGGGTCAAAGATCAGCTTTGTCGACGCGATTCGTGAAACCGGTGCCACCTGTGCGCATACCGCAGTGATCTTTTATTACGGCATCTTCCCGCAAACGGAAAAGACCTTGGGGGACCACGGGGTTAACCTGCACAGTCTATGCACATGGTGGGACGTTCTAGCCGAAGCCAAAGCCCAAAAAGCGTTTGATGCTTCAACCCTGAGTGAAGTTGAAGCATTTTTAAACGCCCCGAATGAATGGCAGGACGCGCGGAAAAACTCTTAGCGCCGCTACACTATCTGGTAGTTGCCCTATATTTTTCCGCAAAATCCTGTAGTATTCTACAACAATAGGGTTATCCACAAGTTATACAATTTGCAGGCCCCCTGTTGTCTCGGTTAAGTCCGAGACTGGGGAAACAGGCAGTAGGGTACTAGTGACATGAACGAGATTTCCAGCATCAACACGAATGATTTGACGGTTCAGGCACCCGAAACCATGCCCCATTCGATCGAAGCAGAACAACAACTGCTTGGCGCGATCCTGACCAACAATGATATTTATGACCGCGTGGCGTCTATCATTGGGCCCAAGCATTTCTATGACCCCGTACACGCCCGCATCTTTGAGATCGCAAGCGCACGGATCGCCAAAAACAATCTGGCCTCGCCCGTCACGCTTAAGGCGTTCATGGAGGATGACGAAGGTCTGAAAGAGCTAGGTGGGCCTGCATATCTGGTGCGCCTGGCCGGTGCTGCGATCAGTGCGTTCGCTGTGCGAGACTATGCGCAGATGATCTATGATCTGTCCGTACGGCGCGATTTGATCCAGCTGGGGCGCGATATTTCTGCAAAAGCGGCGCAGGTTGATGTGATGTCGGAACCGCGCGAACAGATCGTCGAAGCAGAACAGCAGCTGTACAAACTGGCTGAACAAGGCCAGACAGAAACCGGATTTCAGAGTTTTCTCAAGGCAGTAACTGACGCCGTTAATGTCGCCAACGCGGCCTATCAGCGGGACGGGGGCCTGTCGGGTGTATCCACCGGTCTGATCGACATGGACAAAAAGCTGGGTGGCTTGCACCCCTCTGACCTTTTGATCCTTGCAGGTCGCCCATCAATGGGGAAAACCTCGCTTGCCACAAACATCGCATTTAACGTCGCCAAGGCTTACCGGCGGGGGACGTTGCATGACGGCACCGAAGGCGCAGTTGATGGCGGTGTCGTGGGCTTCTACAGCCTTGAGATGAGCGCCGAACAGTTGGCAGCGCGGATTCTTTCGGAAGCGTCCGAGATACCATCACAGCAAATTCGGTCCGGTGACATGACCGAAGCCGAATTCCGGCGTTTTGTGGATGCCGCCAAGGCACTTGAGGCTTGCCCGCTTTATATTGACGATACGCCTGCCCTGCCGATCAGCCAACTGGCCGCCCGTGCCCGCCGTCTAAAGCGGACGCATGGTTTGGATGTGTTGATCATCGACTATTTGCAGTTGGTGCGCGGCACCGGCAAAAACGAGAATCGCGTAAACGAAATCTCGGAAATCACGATGGGCCTCAAGGCTATCGCGAAAGAGCTTCATATTCCGGTTATCGCCCTATCCCAGCTGTCGCGTCAGGTGGAAAACCGCGAAGATAAACGCCCGCAGCTGTCGGATTTGCGCGAATCTGGTTCGATCGAACAAGATGCTGACGTTGTGATGTTCGTGTTCCGCGAAGAGTATTACAAAGAGCGCGAAAAGCCCGGCGATCACGAGCTGGACAAGATGGCGATCTGGCAAGAAGAAATGGAGCGCCTGCATGGCCGCGCCGAAGTCGTGATTGGCAAGCAGCGTCACGGGCCGATTGGCACAGTGGATCTTAGTTTTGAGGGGCGCTTTACCCGCTTTGGCAACCTTGTGAAGCCGTGGCAAAGCAATGATGACGGCGATCAGGAATTCTGATCACCATATTCAAATCAAACTGTAGCTGCCCGGGCGACTTCTGCATCTGACAGCTTGTATTTCCCAGCAAACCGATCCCGCGCCGCGACAAGGCGCGGATCGTCGGGCCGCATTCCCAAAGTTCGAATAAATTCAATCCGTTGCTGATGTTTCAACGCATCGCGGTCAATAGCCGTGCCCATTGCGCGGTCGATCACTGCTCCGCCCGGGCTGACGTGAAACCACTTGTTGAAATCGCGGAAATGATGCTGGTTGTGCAGCGTGGTCACATAGCGTTCAACACGGGATTTGGGCAGGTTCAGATGTGCGGTCATGTGAAACCATTCGTACACCAGAAATGTCAGCACCCCGCCCACAGGCACAATCGCGACTGCGATCCAAGCGGCATGGTTGATGCCGAACAGCGCCAGTGCCGCCCAAAGCGCAAGCCCGTTTCCCAGTAGCATCGGCAAAGCGACCCAGATGGGGACGAAAAACAGCTTTGTATTTGTGGGGAAATCATGGTGGCCATAATGCGCCACATAAAGCAGGTTGAACGCCCATTGCCGACGCGGTGGCGGCAAGTGAAACACATACCGATGCAAGTTGTATTCATTCAACATCTGCGCGCCGATCCCCAATGGAACCAGAGCCCAAATCCAAACCGGGGCAAAAAGCGCAAGTGCTACCGCCCCGGCACTGCACGCCACTGCCATGACGGCAACAGCAGCGTGCGAAAACATGATGCGTAAACGCGTCATCGGTTGTCCTTTTGCTTACTCGGGCGCTTTGACCTCGTAGCGCAGACCTTTGGCAGTGTCCTTGTTGAACCCTTTCCAATAGCTGTGGTCTTCCTTGGGCGTGCCGTCTTCGTTCATCGACCAGACGCCATCGTTAGAATTCTCAACCAGATCAAGATACTCACCGGCCGTTTCATTCCCCTTCAAATGCAGGTCCATCCACGCGGTGACGAAATGCTGCGCGATATTATTCATCCGCGCGGTATCCCAGACCGGATCGGTGTAATGCCCCGATACGTTGAACCCAAGCTTTTCATCATCCCGGAAGGATTCCGCAGGTGCGGGCATCGGTGCCGCCGCATTGTGACCACCGTTTTCAAAGGTCAAAAGACTGCGGTTGGTGCTGCTGGCGTTTTCCCAGATCGCACGCACTCCGTTTTCGTACAGCGATGTCATGTCTTGCGAACCGGCCATAAACAGCATGGGTATCTTGATACCTTTCAACCCTTCGGCATCCCAAAAGCCGGTGTTCATGCCCCATGGGCCAATGGCGACTGCCGTCTTAATACGAGGATCGGGCAGCGCGTTATGGGTGTCTGACCCTGCCTGATGGATCGCCAGCGTGCCATGCGGCCCACCCCAAGCATAGCCGACCGACGCTTCGGTCACGCCCCCGCCGGAGGTGATGACTGCACCGTAGCCGCCCATCGAATAGCCGACGATGCCAGCCGTATCTGCGTTGACCAATCCATCTAGGAACGATTCTCCATCGCCGGAAAGCCGCGCCATTTCATCCAGAACGAACAGCTGATCCAGCGAACGGTTGACCAAGGTCGATCCGAAAGCGGCCTGTGTACGATAGGTCGAATCCGTGTGATCAATTGACGCGACCACATACCCTTTGGACGCGATGTTTTCCGCCAGATGCGACATCAAGAAACGGTTGCCGGGATAGCCATGTGATACGATCACCAGCGGATAGGCCGTGCCTGTCGCTGGGTCTGCATCGCGCATTGCTTGGCCGCTCAATGTGACCTCGGTGGTGGCGTCGCGCAGGAATGCCTTGAATTGCGTGTCACCCGTGGCCCCTTCTGCTGCGGGGTACCATACTTCTACCGTTAGAGGACGGTCATATGTCGGCAGGGTTTCGGGCTTGTCTGCTGCCGGATCAATCGCCAAAATATCGATTTGGTCAGCATGAACGAGCTCAATCTGGCGCACGCCGACCTTCATGTCGCCATAGGCCGCCATTTCCGGCGCATTTGGCAATTGTGTATCAATCCGGTTTTCCGCAATCACCATAGGTGCTGCAAACCCTGCAACAACGGCAAGCACTGGGCCAAATTTATATCTCTGGGTCAACATCGTTTCTCCTCCCGTTTAGTTCGGTACTTTTCGCACCCTGACTTTTGTTAGGCACAGGCTACCGAGTTCGGCACACCTTGCAAGCAAAACGCGAAATGCCGCTGCGGCATCCCTCATTCTGCAATTGGACGCATCGAATGCCCTGAACCAGTAGAATCAGGGCGGGTTTATGCGTCGTTACCCCGCAAATCGTTGCAGATTTATGTCTGGCTCAAAGTCTAGCCTCCTCCGCCAGCCCATATGACCCCAAGCGTTGCGCACCGGCTTAGGTCCGCAATCGCGGCTCTTTCTCTGGATCAAAGACGTCAGACGCTTGACGCCGCCGCCCATCCGGTCAAAACAAAATCCATGACTACAGCAACGCTTACCATCGACCTCAAGGCGCTGGCCGCCAACTGGCACGCACTGAACCGCATGTCCGGATGCGAAACCGGTGCAGTCGTCAAGGCCAACGCTTACGGCCTGGGCATAGACCGCGTGGCCCCGGTTCTTGCTGCCGAAGGGGCGCGCGAATTCTTTGTCGCCGTCGCCAAGGAGGGCGTCGCCTTGCGCCGTGTGCTGGGCGAAGGCCCCAGAATCAACGTTTTCTCTGGCCATATGCCCGGTGACGCAGACATGATCAGACAGGCCCGCCTGACCCCGATGATCAATTCTGTTGATCAGATGATCGGCCATGTGGAGACCCTGCCCGGCCACCAATTTGGCATCCAGCTGAACACTGGCATGAACCGCCTTGGCATGGAATACGCAGAATGGAGTGCGCTGCGCGATATCGCACTGTCGCAAAATCCGACCATGGTGATATCGCATCTGGCTTGCGCGGATGAACCAGACCACCCGATGAACGCCGCCCAGCTCGAGATATTTCGCGAGATGACCGCAGGCGTTGAGGTCCCATTGTCCTTGGGGGCGACGGGCGGCATCCTCCTCGGCGAGGATTATCACTTTGATCTCACGCGCCCTGGGATAGGCCTATATGGCGGGCTGCCTTTTGTGGATGCTCGGCCCGTCGTGACGCTGGATCTGCCGGTCATTCAAGTACGCGATGTGTCCGAGGGGGCACCGGTTGGTTACTCTTGTGGCTGGATGGCTGAACGCGAATCCCAGATTGCGACAGTATCAGGCGGCTATGCCGACGGCCTAATCCGCGCTTTGGGCAATGGGGCCACCCTGACACACGAGGGGCGCAAACTGCCGATTGTGGGCCGTGTCTCCATGGACTTGATCACAGTTGATGTGACTGATCTTGCGCAGGTACCTTCCCATTTGCAATTGATCGGGCAACATCAATCCGTTGATACAGTGGCTGAATTTGCTGGTACAATCGGCTATGAAATCCTGACCTCACTCGGGGCACGCTACGACCGAGTTTATCTGACGTAACCTATCTTGCGGCACTGGGGCGCATGGTTCTCGCTGCCCTTGCCGCCTTGGGCCAGGTCAAGATGTTCGCCGGCTCCACCCTGCTCCAAATCTTTCGTCCGCCTTTTTATACTGGTCAGTTCCTGACGGCACTGGCGCAAATCGGCTGGCTCTCGCTGCCAGTTGTAGGGTTCACTGGGGGCGCATTGGTGATGCAGATTTATGCCGATGGTGCCCGTGCCATCCCCACCGATCCCTCTGTCATTTTCTTTGATGAACCCACAACCGGCCTCGACCCTATTATGGACCAAACCATCAGTGCCCTAATCCGCGATATTGTAGTTAAAACTAAGGCCACCACCCTGACCATTACCCACGACATGATAACAGTTCACAGCATCGCCGATCAGGTTGCCCTGCTTGATGCAGGCACAATACGCTGGCGCGGGACCCCCGACCAAATGGCCACAGCCAATGAAGAACAGCTCAAGGCGTTTCTCTTCTCTGGCTGCTGAGTACCCTCCTCGAAGGAACTGAACTGCGCCCAGTGGATCGCAATAATCAAATGGCGCAGACGCTCCTCCTGTCTTAGAACACCTTTATGCTGCGCGCTCTGAACCTGTCTTTGCTCATTCTCTACCCGGTCGCTTGGGCCGCACCCTTGTTGCGCGCGGGGTTACTTCCCCTGTTCGGATTGGCCGAAATATCAGTCCTCAGTGGGCTACAATCGCTGTGGGGGTCGGACATCTTCCTAGCACTGGTCGTGACTGTTTTCGCACTTTTTGCCCCCTACCTCAAAACCGTCGGACTGGCCTTGGTGCAGTTTGATCTGCTCAGTCAGCGCGCCCTGCCCGCTTTGAACGTCATTGGCAAACTCGCTATGGCCGATGTGTTTTTGATCGCGCTCTATATTACCCTCGCCAAAGGTGTGGGAATCGGTCGGGTCGAAGTCGCATGGGGGCTGTATCTGTTCACCGCCTGTATTCTCATGTCCCTATGGATCAGCTGGAAAACAAAACAAAGCCGGATAAATGCTGCCGATTCCCGCGATATCGTGGACAATCCCACAGGCTAACCGTGTTAAATTCGCCATGACACGGGCCAACACACCTACCTTTTTAAATAATTCTTCGTGTTTCCTTACTATCGGCGTAAACTTGCCTACATCGATAACAGGGGGGTTCATTGTGTCTCAGTTACGTGCGTTTGCTTCATTGGTTCAGTATCTTTTACAACGGCTCGCGCTGGTCGTGTTTGTGGTCGCGGCACTTGCCCTGATCACGGCTACTGCGATGGCGTCGCTCAGCTTGTGGAACTGGATCGAAATCCCCGTCAGTATTGCCGGGCAACCTGTTGAAAATGCAGGAATGTATGCTCAGATCGGCTTGACCGTTCTGGCCTTTGGTATCTGCTTTTTCTTACCGTCGAACTGGCGGATTATGCGGCTTGAAACCTCACACCGAAACTTTGCCATGAACATGAATGACGTGTCCCGCGCCTATGCCGCCGTGCATGCCGCAGATCGGTCGCATACCTTTCAACTTTCATCCGAATTCGATTCGGTTCGCGAACGCCTGTCATATTTGCGCGATCACCCCGATCTTAGCACACTGGAACCTTCCCTCCTCGAGGTGGCTTCCCAGATGAGCCATATTTCCAAGGAGCTCGCCTCGGTCTACGCCGACGAAAAGCTTGACCGCGCCCGCAGTTTCCTCAAGCAGCGCCAAGAAGAAATCGACCTGTTCAATTCCCGTCTTGATCAGGCGAAATCTATTTCGACCGAGATGCGCCATTGGCTGCACGAGGTCGAGCTTGAGGAAAGTGTCGCATCCGCACAACTGGATCGTCTGCGTGCCGAAATGTATGAAATCATGCCAGAACTTGGTGTTGAACGCACGATTGTTGCACGCGCGCAGGACGCTGATGACCGCATTTTCGAACTGCCGGCAAAAGCCGCCGAATAAACCATTCTTTTGCTTTGACCTCGCCTGCACTGTCGGCCAAAAAGGCGCATGGCAAAAACTCCCGTCACATTTTCATGCACGTCTTGCGGTGCGAGCTTTAATAAGTGGTCCGGCCGCTGTGATGGCTGCGGCGAATGGAACACGATCCAGCAAGACAAGGGCATCTCTGCGGGTCCGCCCAGCAAGTCGCTAGGGGCCAAGCGCGGGTCGGCGATGGTACTGACCGATCTAAGCACGAAAGAAGCCCCTCCACTGCGCAGCCAGTCTGGCATTACAGAACTGGACCGCGTCCTGGGCGGTGGTTTGGTTGCGGCATCGGCAATTCTGGTAGGCGGTGATCCGGGCATCGGTAAATCGACCCTGCTGCTGCAAGCTGCCGCACATTTTGCCCGCAGCGGTCTGAAAACCATCTATGTCAGCGGCGAAGAAGCCTCGGCACAGGTTCGCATGCGCGCGCAGCGTCTTGGGCTGGCTGATGCGCCGGTCAAGCTGGCCGCCGAAACCAATCTGCGCGACATCCTGACCACCCTCGAGGCCGAACGCCCCGATCTGGCGATCATCGATTCGATCCAGACCATGTGGGCGGATAACGTTGAAAGCGCGCCCGGTTCGGTGTCTCAGGTCCGCGCGTCTGCACATGAACTGACCAGTTTTGCCAAACGCACCGGTGTGTCGGTGATTCTTGTTGGCCATGTCACCAAAGACGGCCAGATCGCCGGCCCCCGTGTTGTTGAACATATGGTTGATACCGTGCTGTATTTCGAAGGTGAGCGCGGCCATCAGTTCCGTATTTTGCGTGCCGTGAAAAACCGTTTTGGCCCGGCTGATGAAATCGGTGTGTTCGAGATGACCGGCCAAGGGCTGGCCGAAGTCACCAATCCTTCAGCGCATTTCTTGTCTGAACGCGGTGAACCAGCTGCAGGATCGGTCGTTTTCGCAGGCATAGAAGGGACGCGCCCCGTTCTGTGCGAATTGCAGGCTCTCGTTGCCCCTTCGCCCCATTCTCAGGCGCGGCGCACCGTTGTTGGCTGGGATGGCGGGCGTCTGGCGATGATTCTCGCGGTCCTCGAAGCACGTTGCGGTATCCCTTTTGCCGGGTTGGACGTCTATCTGAACGTCGCAGGCGGCATGAAAATATCTGAACCCGCCGCCGATCTGGCCGTGGCCGCAGCCCTGCTTAGTGCCCGCGAAGACGTGGCGTTACCTGCTGAAACCGTTGTTTTTGGCGAAATTAGCCTGTCAGGTGCCCTAAGACCGGCCACGCAGACCGAAAACAGGTTGAAAGAAGCGCAAAAACTTGGTTTTACCAGCGCCATTGCGCCCGCGGGGGGAAAACCGGTGGGCAAGAACGGCATAACGCTTAACACCATGAGCGATCTAACCGGATTTGTAGGCGAAATTTTCGGGGCTGGCTAAAGCCCCCACAAGGAAGGCAAGACGATCATGGAAGGCTTTACCATCATTGACGGGGTTGTGGCGCTTGTCATCGTTCTTTCTGCGCTTCTGGCCTATGGGCGCGGCCTAGTTCGCGAACTGATGGCCATCGTGGGCTGGATCGCGGCCGCAGTGCTGGCGTTTCTTTTTGCACCGCAAGTCGAACCGCTGGTGTCTGAAATCCCGGTAATAGGCGAATTTCTTGCGGACAGCTGCGAACTGTCCATCATCGGGGCCTTTGCCATCGTGTTTGCGATTGCCCTCATTGTCGTGTCGCTTTTCACTCCACTGTTTTCATCGCTGGTTCAGCGGTCGGTACTGGGCGGGTTGGATCAAGGCCTTGGTTTCCTGTTCGGCGTTCTGCGCGGTATCCTTCTCGTGGCGATTGCCTTTTTCGTCTACGACACCGTCATTACAGGCCAGACGTTCACAGTTGTTGACGAAAGCCGGTCGGCTCAGGTGTTTGGCCGGTTCACAGGCCAGATCGAAGAACAAAACCCCGAGCAGGCTCTTGGCTGGATCACCACCCGCTACGAAGCACTTGTGGGTGCTTGCGGCGAATAACGCTGTAAAGATTGATGTGATGATCGGGCCGCCCCATGCCAAGGGCGGCCCTTTTGCGTTCTCGCGACACTGCCATTGCTTTAAGCATACGTTAACGTGACAGCGGGGTGACAACCCAGACTCAAGCGCCTACATAGTGCGTGTCTTCTTACCCGGAATCGGAGTTTCCCCGTTGTCCAAGATCATGCCCCCTGCACATCCTTTTGACACCTCGTACCTACGAGACGCCGATGACGGCGATAAACTAAAAGAAGAATGCGGCGTATTCGGCGTTGTCGGTGTGGCCGACGCTTCGAACTTTGTAGCCCTCGGTCTGCACGCACTTCAACATCGCGGACAAGAGGCTGGCGGCATCGTCAGCTATGACCCGACAGACGGTTTTCAATCCGCCCGCCGCTTTGGTTATGTGCGCGACAACTTTACCTCGCAAAAGATCATGGAAACCCTGCCGGGCGAATTGGCCATCGGCCACGTGCGCTATTCCACCTCTGGCAACAAAGGCCAAACAGCAATCCGCGATGTGCAACCGTTTTTCGGTGAATTCGCCATGGGTGGTGCCGCAATTGCCCATAACGGCAACATCACAAACGCGAACGCCCTACGCCGCGAGCTGATTGAACGTGGCTCGATTTTTCAATCTTCATCCGACAGCGAATGCATCATCCACCTGATGGCGCGGTCCTTGCAGCGCAACATTCCTGAACGCATGGAAGACGCCCTGCGCCGTGTAGAAGGAGCATTTTCCATAGTCGCGATGACCCGCACCAAGCTGATGGGCGTGCGAGATCCCTTGGGTGTGCGGCCGCTTGTGCTGGGCAAAGTTGGCGAAGGCTGGGCGCTTAGCTCGGAAACTTGCGCTCTTGATATCATCGGTGCTGAGTTCGTCCGCGAAATTGAACCGGGCGAAATGGTCGTGATCACCGACAAGGGCGTAGAAAGCCATTTCCCCTTCCGTCGGGTGGCATCGCGGTTCTGTATCTTTGAACATGTGTATTTCAGCCGCCCCGACAGCATTCTAGGCGGCCGGTCCGTCTATGAAACCCGCGAGGCGATTGGCCGCGAACTGGCCAAGGAAAGCCCTGTCGATGCCGACCTGGTCTGCCCCGTTCCAGACAGTGGCACCCCTGCGGCCATCGGGTTCAGCCTGCAATCAGGCATTCCTTATGCGATGGGAATCATCCGCAACCAGTATATGGGCCGGACCTTTATTGAGCCGACCGAACAAATCCGGAACATGGGTGTGCGTCTCAAGCTCAACGTGAACCGCGCGCTGATCAAGGGCAAGCGGGTGATTTTGGTGGACGATTCGGTGGTGCGCGGTACGACCAGTCGCAAGATCAAGGAGATGATTCTTGATGCGGGTGCCAAGGAAGTTCACTTCCGCATCGCGTCGCCCCCAACCGCGTGGCCGTGTTTTTACGGCGTCGACACACCACAGCGTGAAAAGCTGCTGGCTGCGACCATGTCCGAGGAAGAAATGCGCGAGCATTTGCAGATAGATAGCCTCAAGTTCATTTCCATCGATGGTTTATATCGCGCCGTGGGCGAGGCCAAAGGCCGCAACGCCAAATGCCCGCAATATTGTGACGCCTGCTTTACCGGTGATTACCCTGTGAAACCGTCCGATCAAATCAGCGCAGGTTTCCAGATGAAGCCCGCCGCAGAATAAGCGCCCCACAATACCATCAGACAAAAGCAGCGCAGAGGTTCAAGCCCCTGCGCTGCTTTGCATTTGGGCCTCATGGCAAAGCTTTGCCTACGTCTCAGCCAGTCTTTGCTTGCCCCCTTCAACACATCTATCGGCCGCGGAAACCCTTTGTTAACTGACTTTCTTTACCCATTCCCTGATCCACAGGGTTGAGAAAGGCTGACATGTCTGCAGACGAAAATGGCACACCCACCCCTGCCAAAGTGATTGCTCTTGCAACCCAGCAGGTTCCCCTGCCCGCAATTGCCCTGATCGGCATTTTTGGCAGCCTGGATGACCCAGGTGCCTTGGTTCGTCAACGCAATGGCAGAATCAAACGGGTCAAGCTGGGCGATGCTATTGCAGGTGGAACTGTCGCTGCGATCAGTGAAACCGCCATTGTGATCGGAATAGGGTCAAGGGCCAAGGTCCTGCAACTTCCCAAATTGTGACGGAACGAATTCAAGCGTTGGGTTGTTACACTTTGATGTGAACATCAAAGGACGTGCCCGTGAATGAAGTAGACGCAAACCCCGGCCTGATATTCGACAAACTTGACGGCTGGCTAGACGGCCTTTTCAGACTTTTGCCCAATATCGCCGTTGCGTTGGTTCTTTTTATCGTCTTTTGGTTCGTCGCTCGCGTAATTGGCGCACTCATCCGCAGATCCGCTAAAAACCGTGACCGACCCAGTTTGGGCGATGTGGCCGGTTCGCTGGTGCGTTGGTCGCTGACTGTTCTAGGCTTTATGTTGGCCGTTACCATCGTGGCCCCCTCCCTTAGCCCCGGTGATCTGATCGCGGGCTTGGGCGTAAGTTCGGTCGCCATCGGCTTTGCCTTCAAGGACATCTTGCAGAATATGCTTGCAGGTATCCTGATCCTGCTGCGCCAACCATTTGCCGTAGGCGACCAGATCGTTGTTTCTTCGGGCCACGAAGGCACGGTCGAGCGGATCGAAACCCGCGCGACCATCATCAAAACCTATGACGGTCGCCGCGTTGTGATCCCCAATACTGACATTTATACCGATAGCGTCGTGGTCAACACTGCCTTTGATAAACGCCGTTCGCAGTATGACATTGGCGTTGGGTGCAACGATGATTGGGCTCTGTCTCGGAAAACTATGATCGACGCCTGTGCCAGCATTGAAAACGTCCTGTCCGATCCCGCGCCTGAGGCGATCCCGGTCGAACTGGGCGATTTTGCGAATGTTATCCGTCTGCGCTGGTGGACAGCGTCCGACCAGTCGACAGTTCGTCATACCACCGGCGAAGTACTGCAATCCGTCTACCAAGCCCTTGATAAGGCTGGAATTGATATGCCTTATCCCACACATGTACAACTGTTTCACGATCAAACAGATGAACATGACGGTGACCGCGCCCGCCAACGCGAAGGTTGGCCCACAAGTGGTGACGACCCAAAACCCAAGCGAATTGCCGATGCCGTGGAGAACTCCGGCAAACAGTCAGCCTAACAGGCAAAAGCCGGGGTCGCACTTGACGATCCCGGCGACTGGGTGCAAACGGCTTGCATGACAAAAACTGCTCTCATTACCGGTGCATCCCGCGGCCTAGGTGCCGCCTTGGCCGAAGCGCTTTGCGACACCCATCACATCATTGCTGTGGCCAAAACCACCGGCGCGCTTGAGGAACTGGATGACCGCATCCAAGCCCGTAGCGGCAGTGCAACACTGGCCCCGATGGACATTACCAATGCCGATGCGATGGCCACCTTATGTCGGGGCATTTTTGACCGTTGGGGCAGCCTTGATCTATGGTGCCACACCGCGATTCACGCAGCCCCCCTTGCCCCCACCGATCACGTAGATGCCAAAGACATGGCAAAATCGGTTGCCTGCAATATCACGGCGACATCTACCCTGATCACCTATGTGTCGCCCTTGCTTGGACAAACCGGCCAAGCCGTGTTTTTCGATGATCCCATAGTTGGGGCCAAATTCTATGGGGCTTACGGGTCAACCAAAGCTGCACAAATCGCACTCGCGAAATCTTGGCAGGCAGAAACCGCCAAGATCGGGCCAAAGATACATATCCTGACACCGGCCCCCATGCCCACGGCGACACGTGCACGATTCCATCCCGGCGAATCCCGCGATAACCTAGCGAGCCCGCATGCCGAAGCAGCCCGAATACTGGCCGCGCTCGGTTCTTCTCTGGCGTAAAAATATCCTCGCTCAAGGCTCCCTCCTTGCCGCGCCCACGTCCCTCGCTTATCAAGGCCCAAAGGGGACTTTATGCGCATTTTGATTACTAACGATGACGGCATCCACGCACCGGGCCTCAAGACGCTTCACGCCATAGCAACCAACCTTGCGGGCCCCAAAGGCGAAGTGTGGACCGTCGCCCCTGCCTATGAACAGTCCGGCGTTGCCCATTGCATCAGCTACACCCGCCCGATGATGGTCGAACGGATCGGCAAGCACCAATTCTCTGTCGAAGGCAGCCCGGCAGATTGCGTTCTGGCCGCCCTGCACGATTCAATGAAGGATACGCCGCCCGATTTGGTCCTTTCAGGGGTAAACCGTGGCAACAACGCCGCCGAGAACACGCTGTACTCCGGTACCATCGGGGGTGCGATGGAAGCGGCCCTCCAAGGAATCCCCGCAATTGCCATGTCGCAGTATTTTGGTCCGAACAATCGCATCCTTGACGACGCATTCGAGGCCGCCGCCGAACATGGTGTGGACGTTATCCGCCGCATTCTGGACGCCACGCCCGCCCATACAGAGGGCTACCGTCTTTTTTACAATGTGAACTTCCCCCCAACAGCCGCCGCAGACGTGCAAGGGATCCGCCTGGCACCTCAAGGCATCCGCAGCGATACCAGCTTTTCCACCACACCCCATGTGTCACCTGCAGGGCGTCGGTACTTGTGGATCCAAGGGGCAGACCAACAAATTCCAACGGCCACCGACACCGATGCAGCACTGAACCTGCAAGGATATATTTCCGTGACGCCCATGCGCGCAGACTTTACCGCGCATGACAGCTTTGCAGCGCTCAAAGCCATCAATACATGAATGACGAAGAAGACATCTCCATCGCGGAACGCAAGATGCAGTTTCTCTATGCCTTGCGCTCCAAAGGCGTGACCGAAACGCGCATTCTGAACGCAATGGAGCAGATCGATCGGGGTCCCTTCATCCGCGGCCTTTTCGCGTCTCGCGCCTACGAGGACATGCCCCTGCCGATTGCCTGTGGTCAGACAATCAGCCAGCCATCTGTTGTGGCGCTGATGACCCAGGCGCTAGAGGTATCACCCCGCGACAAGGTGCTCGAGGTCGGTACGGGGTCTGGCTATCAGGCCGCGATCCTCAGCAAGCTTGCACGGCGGGTCTATACGATCGACCGCCACCGCAGACTTGTGCAGGAAGCCCGCGAAATTTTTGATGCACTTGATCTGACCAATATCACGGCAATTACTGCGGACGGCAGTTTTGGATTGCCTGAACAGGCCCCTTTCGACCGAATTATCGTGACAGCCGCCGCCGAAGACCCCCCCGGCCCCTTGGTCGCCCAGCTAAAAGTCGGCGGGATCATGGTGGTCCCTGTGGGCCAGTCTGACGCCGTTCAGCACCTGATCCGGGTACGCAAAACCGAGAGTGGCCTTGAATATGACGAACTGCGCAAGGTGCGCTTTGTACCCTTGCTTGAAGGATTGGGCAAAGACAGCTAAATGCTGTATAGATAAGGTAACTCCAGACCACATGGAGGCCAACGGCCATAAGCCGCAAAAGACATGAGGACGAGCAGATGATCCACCCGATGGCGACCCGAACCCTTAGATTGACGGTTCTGGCAGGCAGCAGCGCGCTGTTGTTGGCTGCATGTGATCGACCCTTAGATTTGGATATGCGCGGCGGTTTTGGCGATGGTTTTACCACAGCTGATGCTGCAACTGGCCCCCTCGCCAACCGACCCACCCCGGACAACAGGGGCGTTATTTCTTATCCGAATTATCAAGTGGTTGTCGCCCAACGCGGCGATACCTTGACCGACGTGGCCAACCGGGTTGGCGCTGATGTGGGCGCGTTGTCGCGCTACAATGGCATCGATCCAACCGTGCCCCTGCGCAAAGGCGAGATTATCGCCCTGCAGAGCCGCGTTGCGGAGCCATCCCCCGCCACAGGCGCATCCGGTACCGGCCCGATTACAACGCAAGCCATCGACATCCAAACGCTTGCCGGCAGTGCGATAAACAATGCGCCTGCCTCTTCCAGTGTTCAAACCGCTGCCCTTCCCGCAACGCAGACACGCGAAAATCCGCTCAAGCAGACAGGCCGCGAACCTGTACGCCACAGGGTGGAACGCGGCGAGACTGCCTATACCATCGCCCGGCTTTATGCGGTCCCGGTCACAACCTTAGCCGAATGGAACGGCTTGGGCGCTGACTTCTCGATCCGCGAAGGACAGTTCCTGCTGATCCCCGTCTCGCAGCAAGCCGCGCCACAGCGCAGTGCCGCGGTACCTGCGGCAGCCACCGCCACGGTTGCGGCAACAACGCTTCCTGGTGCGGGATCGCCGACACCTACGCCACCCAGTGCCGCAAAGCCGCTTCCTCCCGTTGAGGCCGCGCCAAAGCCCGCAGCAACGACCGCAGCAACCAAGCCAGTTGCGGATGTTGGCAAAACCACAAAGCCAGTTTCTTCTGGCCGCATGACGCCGCCCGTTCAGGGCAGCATTATCCGTGCTTATTCCAAAGGTAAAAACGAGGGGATCAACATCAAAGGTTCCCCCGGTGACGCAGTGAAGGCTGCCGATAGCGGTACTGTCGCTGCGATCACAAAAAGCGCTGAGGGTGTGCCGATTGTCGTGATCCGCCACCCTGATAACTTGTTGACGGTCTACGCCAATGTCGCGAATGTCAGCGTGGCAAAAGGTGACAGTGTTTCAAAGGGAACAACCATCGCCAAACTGCGCAGCGGCGATAATTCATTCGTCCACTTCGAAGTGCGCAACGGCTTTGACAGCGTCGATCCAACGCCCTACCTGAACTGATCAAATATTGGTCTGGCGACTTTGCAAGCGACCCAATTCATGGGACGCTTGCAAAGATTAGTTTGCGATTAGCAATTTCGGCCTGACAAAAGGCACTGCTACAGCGCAATGCCCCGACGGCCAGCCAAATCAACGAAATATTGCCACGCCACACGCCCCGACCGTGATCCGCGCGTCGCCTGCCACTCGATTGCTTCAGAGTGCAGCGTCCCTTGGTCAATCTCGACGCCGTGGGCATTGCAATAGCCTCGGATCATCTCAAGATATTGCTTTTGGTCGCAGGCATGGAACCCCAGCCACAGTCCAAAACGGTCCGACAGTGAAACCTTTTCCTCGACCGCTTCTGCAGGGTTTATCGCCGAGCCGCGCTCGTTCTCGATCATGTCACGCGGCATCAAATGTCGCCGGTTCGACGTTGCATACAGAACGACGTTATCAGGCCGCCCTTCAATGCCGCCGTCCAAGACAGCCTTTAGCGACTTGTACTGCACGTCATCATTGCCAAAGCTCAGATCGTCGCAAAACAGGATAAATCGATACGGCGCAGTGCGTAGATGGCCCAACAAACGGCCTACCGACGGCAGGTCTTCGCGCTGCAATTCAACGATGCGCAACGCGCTGTGTGTTGCTTGAACATGCGCATGTACTGCTTTGACAAGGCTGGATTTTCCCATCCCCCGCGCACCCCAAAGCAGGGCGTTGTTTGCAGGCAACCCTGCGGCGAACTGAGTGGTGTTAGCCAGCAACGTGTCCCGCGCACGATCAACCCCCACCAGCAGGTCCAGATTGATCTTGCTGACCTTGGGAACGGGCATCAAATGGTCCGGTCCCGTGTGCCAGACAAAGGCACCAGCCGCGTCGAAATCGGGGGCTTTCAGCGGCACCGGAGACATCCTCTCGAGCGCCGCTGCGATGCGGTCCAATGGGTCATCAATCACTTGTCGTCGTCCTCGTCGAAATTCGACATCATGGGATCTTCGTATTCGTCGTCGTAATACCCTTCGGCGCGCAGTTTCTCTTCACGTTTACGTTCAACGCGGCGGACCAACATGATCGAAATTTCATAAAGACCATAGACCACCACGAACAAAATAACCTGCGTTATCACATCTGGTGGCGTCACTAATGCGGCCAGAATCAAGATGCCAACGACAGCGTATTTACGCACATTGCCTAGGCCCTCGGCACTGACCAGCCCGGCCTTGCCCATCAATGTCAGCAGAACCGGCAACTGGAAACATAGCCCGAAAGCTACGATGAACTTAATCGTCAGACTTAGGTATTCTTGCGCTGACCCCTGAAAGGCAATCGCCGCGATACCCTTGCCATCTGCACCAGAATCCCCGACCAAAGTACCCGCTTGTTGGAACCCAAGGAAGAAATCGAACGCCAAGGGTGTGACGACATAGAATGCAAACGCCGCGCCCAAGAAGAACATCAAAGGGCTGGAAATCAAAAACGGCAGAAACGCGCCCTTTTCATTTTTATAAAGCCCCGGTGCCACAAACCGCCAAAGCTGGTAGCTGATGTAAGGGAAACCCAGCACCAAGCCACCCAAGAGCGAGATAGAAATCGCAACAAAGAAACCCTCTTGCAGCTTGATCAGGATCAGGCCGCAATCTTCTTGGCCCCGCTCGGCCATGGCCGAACACAGCGGATGGGTCAGAAAGTTAAAGATCGGATTCCAAACGGTAAAACAGATCACCATTCCGATGATAAACGCGATCACGGAATGGATCAGCCGCGTGCGCAGCTCTGCCAGATGCTCGATTAGCGGGGCGGCGCTGTCGTCGATATCGTCAGAAGCACTCATGTTTTACTCTTTTTTGCCGCCGGATTTTTAGCCGCGGGTTTCTTGGCTGCTGGCTTTGCAGCCGGCTTTTTGGCAGCCGCAGTTTTCGGGGCCACAGCTTTTTTGGCAGGTGATTTTTTCGCCGCCGCAAGTTTCGGCGCTGCTTTCTTGGCGGGGGCCGCCTTGGCAACAGGTGCCGCAGGTTTGGCTAGCTTTGACACTTCCGCATCCGCTGCGGCCAAGGCCTCTTTGGCCTCACGCTGTTTGCGCTCCGCGATGGTACGGTCCCGCACAGCCTGCACCTTTTTAGAGTCTTCCGCCCGCTTGGCCGCCAGTTTCCCGGTCTCACTATCAGGCTTGATATCAGTCAGTGATTTGGTCGCAGATTTGACCTCGTCCATTGCGGTGCCCAGCGGATTGGTCGCCGCCTTAAGCGATTTGTTCAACCCCGACGATATTTCGCGCATGCCAGTGTCATCCGCCGCGTCATTCATTGCGGTGCTAAACTCGCGCGCCATACCTTTAGCTTTGCCCACGAACTGACCCACCTTGCGAAACAAGACAGGCAGGTCCTTGGGCCCCACCACGATCAAGGCAACGACGCCTACGACCAATAACTCCGACCACCCCATATCAAACATGGCGGGTTACACCTTGTCCTTGTCGGTCTTGATTTCGGTCACAACGGGGGATTCGTCAGACAGCTCAGCAGTGTCGTCGTCGGCGTTTTTGATGTCTTCTTCGCCTTCGCTGATACCCTTTTTAAAGCTGGTGATGCCTTTGCCAACTTCACCCATCAGGCTTGAAATCTTGCCGCGCCCGAACAGAACAAGCACAACGACAGCTATCAACAGAAGGCCGGGAAGGCCGATATTATTAAACATAAGTTTCTCCACATCCAAAGCAGGCGAACGCACTTCGCACGTCCAATTCCCGTTCTGTTTATGTCTGACGGCGGCGGGCTTGAAGAGGGAAACACAACCTAGCCTAGCTATTTATGCCAGATTTCTATGACTGCTTCGGTCTCAGCTCAACAACTGACAGCTTTTTGGCAGTTACCTTGGCAGCCCCGCGTTTCTATGGCACAAAGCCACATGAACCGCTCTGACCGCCTATTTGCCTTGCTTGATACCTTAAGCGATGACGCTCTGCACCGGGCCGAGGATCTGGCCGCAGCGCAGGACGTTTCCTTGCGCACGCTTTATCGCGACATCGGTCGGCTGCAATCGTCGGGGGTGCCCGTAACAGGCACACGGGGTGCAGGTTACAGGCTGGAACCCGCGACCACATTGCCACCGCTTACATTGACCGACCCCGAAATCGAGGCGCTGCAACTCGCGCTGGCCATCGTATTGGAGACTACGGACCCTGCCCTTAAATCTGCGGCGACCTCTTTGGCGGCCAAGATTGATGCAAGTCTTCCGCTTGAAGGATCAAACCCCGCCACCGACTGGCAACAGATCGAACATCCCTTTGCAAATGCCGCACGTGGCATGGGGCATCTGCCCATCCTGCGCGCCGCGATCCGTGCCCGTCAAAAGCTCAAGCTTATCTACAACAGCCCAGACGCGACCCTACGCAGTCTGATTCTACATCCCGCATCCCTTCAGCACCAAGCCCGCAGCTGGGTACTGAAAGGCTGGGACGAAACCCAGAATGCTCAGATCGCCCTGCGCCTTGACCTGATCGAAAGTGCGGAAGCCCTGCCCGAGCTTTTTACCCCAAGGGTCTAATTCAAAATGGAAGAATTCTCGTCGGAGGCATATAATCTTTTCTACGACACGTCCCGCAACCGCCAACCGTCCTGGTGGGGCAAAAACGCTTCTACGCTGGCCTGCGCGACGACAATCACCTCGTCCCCACTTGGCACATTCAGCCCGCCAAATACCGCACGCACCTTTGCCCGGCCCCGCGGCAGCTTGGCCACCAATGCGTCAATATCCACCTTTTCGGGTTCCTGTACTGCCACAGTGACCTGCACGCGCATCGCGTCATGGGTCAATTCCAGCACACCAAACAACGGCAAGGATGAATGCCGCAACGCGTCTTCGATCGCGCGGGCGCAGGCCTTGGTATAATCCATACCGTGCAGGTCATTGCCCATGCCCATCTCAATGATAATGCGCTGTTCAGTCATCTGTCCGCTCCATATCAAAGGCCACGGACAGCGCCACATTCGCCATGATCGTGGGGTTGCCCTCGCCCTCGGGGCGCGGAACGTCCAACCCGCCGCGCTTCACGTTCACCGTGACATCGCCGTAGGGGAACACGGCCCGCAGCACTTCGACATCCACCTGATCGGGCTGCTGTACGCCCACATCCAGCGTGATCTTCATCGCGGTTTTGTCAAAGCCAAACAGTTCCGCCAAATTGATCGAATTATGCCACAGTGCATCGCGCACGGCCCGTTCAGCAGCCTGCGTATAATCGGCACGGCGCAAAGATGACCCCATTCCGAATTCAACCATCAACGTCTGCATAAGATGCCCTTTCAGCTAGTCGGAAACACGAAACAGCGGTCGCGGCGGATTGTTAGCCACATGACTGCGCCGGGTTTTGGCAGAAACACGTTCGGTACCGTGGCGCGCAGGCTGCTGCCGTCATGATCCATCACAAATTCAACAAGGCTTTCATTGCCCATAAACCGCGCCCGTGAAACGATCGCGCGTGCCGCTGTGCCGTCTGTTGCCGTTGGCAGTGGTCCCTTGCCCGCCCGGTCGAAATCGATCCGAACATGCTGGGGACGGAACACGATATCGACCTGCGTGCCGTCCGGCACACCCGGGGCCAGAAACCGACCGAATGGGGTTTGCGCCAACGCACCTGATACCTCGGCCCGCAGCACATTCGCATCAGAGAAGAACGAGACCGCCGCGCGGTCGATCGGCCGTGTGTATACGTTGTAGGGCGCGCCCTGTTGCACGATCTTACCATCCCGCATCAAGGCGATCTCGTCAGCCATGCGCATCGCCTCTTCGGGTTCGTGCGTGACCAACAAGACGGCGGTCCCCTCCTCCTTGAGGATACCAAGCGTTTCATCCCGAATTTCATCGCGCAGACGGTTATCAAGGCCGGAAAATGGCTCGTCCATCAGCATGATCTTGGGGCGCGGGGCAAGGGCGCGGGCAAGTGCCACGCGCTGTTGTTCGCCCCCCGACAATTGGTGGGGATAGCCGTCAATAAACCGCAGCAGATCAACCCGCTCAAGCAGTTCTTCGATCCGCGCGCGGCGCTCAGCCTTGGTGCCGGATTTCAGGCCAAATCCCACATTTCCAGCAACGCTAAGATGGGGGAACAGGGCAAAGTCCTGAAACATTAGGCCAATCTCGCGGCGCTCTGGCGGGATGCGGAAAACGGTGTCGCAGATCAGGTTGCCGTCCACATGGATTGTGCCGCTGTCTTGCATCTCGACGCCCGCGATCATCCGCAAGGTGGTGGATTTGCCGCAGCCCGAGGGCCCAAGCAAACAAGTCACCTGCCCCGGCATGATCTTGAGGCTGACGTCGTCGACAACAGCGCGGCCGCCGTAGGTGCGCTTGAGGTGTTTGATTTCAAGCCGAGGCTGGATTTCCGTCATGTGCTGCAGTCTTATCCGATCAATTCGCTCGGGTACGACCGCTATCAGCCCCGCCGCGCGCCCGCAAGCACCGCTGCAAAGCCTGCGACCAAAACGACAGCACAGATCACCAGCAGCTGTTCGTACTTATGACCGTCCGGCAAGTTCACGGCGAACAAAGGCCAAGCGCGACCAAAATAGGCAACTGCCCCCAACATCGCCGCGCCAAAGGCAACAAGGTAAGACCATTGCGCAATTTGGCGGCCCATCACCAGCCCTACGATCAACACCGGCGTTAGGAACATCGATGCCGTGCCCGACACGGCAACCGCATCAAACAACGTCGCATTGCCCCACAAGGTCAGCGCCGCACCTGCGGCCATAAAGACCACCATCACAACCCGCCCACCGTTCAGGCTGCGGGGGGCCAGCTTCAATTCCTCGACCACCAGCCTTGCGGCGGATGACAGTGCGGAATCCAGCGTGCTAAGGGCAGATACCAGCAATGAAATCATCAGCGCGCCAAACACCCAAGCGGGGAACATCTTTGCCCATGTGCCGATCAATTCACCCTCATATTCCGCGCCCGACAAGCTGGCCTGAATGCCAAAAAAGCCGAAACCGATGATGCACAGCGTCGATATCCAGAATGCATGAATGAAGGACCGACGCGTCGTATCTTTGTCAGCGATAAACCCGCGATCCATCATCACAGGATCATGTGCAGGGTACGAGAACACCTGCAACAATGCGACCGCCAACAAAACCCATCCGTTATAGCTGCCCGCTGTGCCCGACGCCGTAACAACAGCGCCGAGATCGAAACCGGGACTGGCGACCAGAAACACAAAGGCCACGCCGAAGACGACCAGAAACACCGCCATTTGCAGAACGTCTGTCCGCAATGCCGCGCTTAACCCGCCCCACGCAGAATAGGCCAGACCGACAACTGCAACGACCAGAATTGCGGCCGTGCCACTGCCCGCCAACACGGCATTAAAGATCAATCCGACAACCAGCAAATTTGCAAAGACTTCGGACAAAAGGCGCAGGGCAACCACCAGATTATAGGCACCATTTCCCGCCGCGCCAAATCGCGCGCCAAGCCAGTCTTGAACCGACATTGACCCGCTCTCGCGCAGGCGTCCCACGATAAAGCCACCCGTCAGAAACGACCCGTAATAGGTTGCATAGGCCAAAGTACCTGCGATCCCGTAGTAGTAACCCAATATAGCCGCATTCATAAGGGAGCGTGCGAATATCCATGTGGTGACCTGGCTTAACACAAGGGTCCAAAGACCGGGCGCACGGCCCGCAGGTGTGACGCCCCCAAAGAACCCTTCAATTGACGCGCGACGCGGTGCGACCAGCAGGCTAGCCACGACAATGGCACCGAAAACGGCGATCAGGATGGTGGGGTTCATACGGGGCTACCTTTTTTCAAGCTTGTGCCAAGACCTAGCCGAGGCTTTGGCCCCACACCATCTGGTCAGACGCTGCTTGTCGCAATTGTGAACAGTTGAAGTAATCGCCGGTATCAAGGCGGCGCGGGCTTTCGGGTATGGCCCTTTCGCCGCCTTGGGAGGTGCTTACATCGTTAGATTGGTCGCGCCGCCATCCAGCAGCAGGTTCTGACCCACGATGAAACCCGCATGTTGGGAACAAAGAAACGCACAGGCTGCACCGAATTCATGGTGGGTGCCATAACGTCCCGCAGGGATACCTTGCGCCCGCTCGGTCCGCGCTTCTTCCAACGTGATCCCCTTTTGCTTGACGACATTGCCGTCCAGCGCATCAGCACGGTCTGTCGCGTGGATGCCTGGCAGCAGGTTGTTGATGGTCACGCCCTTGCCCGCCACCTGACGCGAAGTACCCGCGACATAGCCGGTCAACCCGGTGCGGGCGGAATTGCTAAGACCCAAAACACCGATGGGCGCGCGCACGGACTGCGAGGTGATGTTCACCACGCGCCCCCATCCCCGGTCCATCATAGACGGCACCAACGCTTTGATCATCGCAATCGGGGCCAGCATATTGGCGTCCAGCGCTTTGATGAAATCGTCACGGTCCCAGTCTTGCCACATGCCGGGGGGCGGGCCACCCGCGTTGTTGACCAGAATGTCGATCTGACCTGCTGCATCCAGCACCAGTTTCTGGCCGTCTTCGGTGGCAATATCAGCGGCGATTGTGGTGACCTCCACGCCGTAATCCTGCCTGATCCGCTCCGCTGCGGCCTCAAGCGCGTCGGCACCCCGTGCGTTCATCACCAGACCAACGCCAGCTTCGGCCAAAGCCTCTGCACAGCCTAGCCCCAAACCTTTTGATGATGCGCACACCAGCGCCCGTTTGCCTTTGATTCCCAGATCCATTTTAATTCCCTCATTATTTCAAAGGCATCCTATCATTCTTGCCGTTTGCATTGCCAGCAAAAGACCCAAGGCTTGACCCCTTCCGGCCACAATCCTATCTCAATCTAAAGAAGCGACGCGAAGCTTGACCATAAAGGCTAGAACCGACATGCTCCCCAACCGCAAAACTCCTCCGCAAAGTGTGCCGGTTTACCCTGCAGCACAGCTTGTTGCGACGGATGGGGCCAATATGGGCGATGCCATATCCTTTGCCTCCGAGCTATTGTTGGATGACGTTTACGAACTGACCTATGGATCAACCCAGCAACGGCTATCCATGCTGGTGTCGGCCGAGAATGCGTTCGAAATCGCCCCCGATACCGAGGTCGGCAACCCCGGTGCGCGGCTGCATCTGGATTGTGCGCTGACCTTCATGTCGCCCGACGGGCAAACGACCGACGCGATTGTTCTGGTTGAAGTGGACGAAAACGATCACGCCGAGGAAATCTATGTCGTTCCGCTCAGCGCGCTGTCCTCAAGGTTGGAGTACCGGTTGGTGGGAATCGACACAACCACGGCACACCAGAAATTTGCGCAGGTCGCCTGTGTCTCGTTTACCCGTGGCACCCATATTACAATGGCGTCCGGCGAACAGCGCCCGATCGAAGAACTTAAGGTTGGCGACCGCGTACTGACCCGCGATGACGGGATCAAAGAAGTGCGCTGGATCAGCCAGACGACCGTGCGTGCCGTGGGCGAATTCGCCCCAATCTGCATATCCGCAGGCACATTGAACAACGCCAACGATCTGATTGTCAGCCCCGACCATCGCCTGTTCATCTATCAACGCGAAGACCATCTGGGTGCCGGCCGGTCCGAGCTTTTGGTCAAGGCACGCCATCTGGTAAACGGCGACAGCGTGCGCGTTCAGGATGGCGGCTTTGTCGATTATTTTCAGCTGCTTTTTGATGGCCACCAGATCATTTATGCCGAAGGGATCGCGGCTGAGTCCATGCTGATCGACAGCCGGACCAAAGCCGTACTCCCACAAGAGTTATCGGACGCGATGGGCGACGTGATCCCCGGCCATTCCGACCGCCGCCATGACGGGTTGGATGTCAGCGAACCCCTGCTCGACCGCCCTGATGCGGCAGAACTGCTGCGCAAGGCCAGCATGCGCTAACTTACGCGCACATCTTAGCCAAAGAATTCCTCGCGTACGATTTTGCCGCCTGCAACGTGGTAAATCGCAACTTCATGCATCGCCATTTCCTTGCCGCTTTCTTTTTCGCGCGCGGCCACATCAAAGATCACTGCAAAACGGTCATCGCCGTGTATTTTCGGATCGCTGACCTCTTGGCGCGTGACCTCCATCGCGCTGTCCCACCAGGCGTGCTTGCCCTTGATGCCATCCAACCCTTTGGTTTCGCGCCCGTTTCCATGATCAGCCCCCTCGACCGACACGGCATTGGCCGCATACAACCGGTCCAAGTTCTCTACCTCACGCCCTTCTCGGCATCCCGCCACCAATTCCGCGGCTATGTCTTTGAGTTCCATTTTCCCTCTCCCTGAGTGTTACGTCATACTCATTCTATATCACTTGACGTAAAACTCGCAGACAATTTGCGCTGGCTCCGCCTAGCCCACACTTGCGCGTGTCAGTGGGCATGGATATATGCCAATCCATGTTAGATACCCCCTCAAACCGCCCCGCACTGCCCGCCGAAATCGCCCGGCGCCGCACTTTTGCGATCATCTCGCACCCGGATGCGGGCAAAACCACACTGACAGAAAAATTCCTGTTGTTCGGTGGAGCGATCCAGATGGCGGGCCAAGTCCGCGCCAAGGGCGAAGCGCGCCGCACGCGGTCAGATTTCATGGCGATGGAAAAAGACCGTGGCATTTCGGTCTCGGCATCGGCCATGTCCTTTGATTTTATGACGAAAGACACGAATTACCGCTTCAATCTTGTCGATACGCCCGGCCACTCGGACTTTTCCGAAGACACCTACCGCACCCTGACCGCAGTGGATGCGGCCGTGATGGTGATTGATGGTGCCAAAGGTGTCGAAAGCCAGACGCAAAAGCTGTTCGAGGTCTGCCGCATGCGCGACCTGCCGATCTTGACCTTTTGTAACAAGATGGACCGCGAAAGCCGCGATGTGTTTGAAATCATCGACGAAATCCAACAAAACCTTGCCATTGATGTAACCCCCGCCAGCTGGCCCATCGGCGTGGGCCGTGATTTTATTGGCTGCTATGACATCCTGCGCGACCGGCTGGAATTGATGGACCGTGCCGACCGCAACAAAGTGTCGGAAAGCATCGCCATCGAAGGGTTGGACGACCCGAAACTGGCCGAACATGTGCCCGCGAATTTGCTAGAGAAGCTGCGCGAAGATCTTGAGATGGTCCGCGAATTGATGCCGCCACTGGATGCTGCCTTAATGGCCGAAGGGTCCCTGACCCCCATCTGGTTTGGATCCGCAATCAATTCGTTCGGCGTCAAGGAACTGATGAACGGCATCGCCACCTATGGCCCCGAACCGCAGATTCAAAAAGCCGAACCGCGCGAAATTCTGCCCGAAGAAAAGAATGTGTCCGGCTTTGTTTTCAAGGTTCAGGCCAACATGGACCCCAAGCACCGCGACCGTGTTGCCTTTGTCCGTCTTGCATCGGGCCACTTTACCCGCGGCATGAAACTAACCCATGTGCGGACGAAAAAAGTAATGTCCGTCACCAATCCAGTTATGTTTCTGGCGGCCGATCGTGAATTGGCCGAAGAAGCCTGGGCCGGTGATATTATCGGCATTCCCAACCACGGCCAATTGCGCATCGGCGACACATTGACAGAGGGCGAAGCGATCCGCGTGACTGGTATCCCGTCTTTTGCTCCTGAATTGCTGCAAGGCGTGCGCGCGGGCGATCCGATGAAATCAAAGCACCTTGAAAAGGCGCTGATGCAGTTTGCTGAGGAAGGTGCAGCAAAAGTGTTCAAACCTTCAATCGGCTCCGGTTTTATCGTGGGTGTTGTCGGGCAATTGCAATTCGAGGTTCTGGCCAGCCGGATTGAGTTGGAATACGGTCTGCCCGTGCGGTTTGAACAATCGCAGTTCACCTCGGCCCGCTGGGTGAACGGTGACCGCCAAGCCGTTGATAAATTTACGGAAGCCAACAAACAGCATATCGCGCACGACCATGACGGCGATGTCGTGTATCTGACGCGGTTGCAGTGGGATATTGACCGTGTCGACCGTGACTATCCTGATGTTCGCCTCACCGCGACCAAGGAAATGATGGTGTGATTAGGGTATCGGCAGCATGAGCGAGGACGGCGACCTCTATCACGGTGGGTTCGCCGGCCTCCTGCGCGTACAAGAACGCCGCCAACGCAGGTTCGACAATGTGGCCGATGTGCTGCCACCTGTGGATATTGACCTTTCTCCAATGTTCGACCGCATTTTACCGCCGCCGCCCATGCCTTTCAAGGACGCCGAACGGTTTAGTGCGCAGCGCAAAGCGCTGGAACTGCAGGAAGAATTTCAAGGTCAGGCCGAAATTCACCATCTCCATGCCCTGCTGATCGCCATCACCCGCCGCAATGATCCACCTGCTTCAGCGGTGACCTTGTTCCACCGCATCTGGGCTGAACACGGCGCTGAATTTGTAAAGCTGGTTCCATCGCGCTGGATGATTTCTGCTGCCACGACATTCTCGGACGTGGGAACAACTGGCGACCAGCGGGCGGCAGGCATGGCGCTGTCTATTCTGTTTGATATGATCAAACTGCACGACAGTGAACGCCGCATTTCAGGCCAACCGGGTCGCACCCCTTTTCGTCCCGCTGAGGGACGCAAACGTTTTCCTATGGCGTTGGGGCTCGCCCCCTATTCCTTCAAAGGGGGCGATTTGGACCGCATCATGTTGGCCCGCATCTGGCAATTATGCGAGCGCGATGCGACCATCCGGCCCCTCGGTTTTGCCATGTTGCGACTGGTGATGCGAGACCCGCGCAGCATATTTGGCCGTGTCCAAGACATCAAACGCCAAGGCCGCCGCGCATGAGTGCGACCTGGGGACTGGTGGCCACGATACTGGCCCCTGCAGAAGAGATTTTGCAATTTGCGGCCTATCATCTAAGTGCTGGCGCGCACCGCATTTACATATATCTTGATGCCCCGAACCCGCAGGCATTTGCACATCTCAACGCGCATCCGAAAATCCGCGTAACCACCTGTGACGACAAATACTGGAAACAGCGCAAGCGTAACCGCCCCGACACCCATCAGATGCGGCAAACCGCCAATGCCACCCACGCCTATAACCGCCGCGCCGAGGTGGACTGGCTGATCCACATGGACGTCGACGAATTTCTGGTCGCCGAACGCCCAATTGCCGACATCTTGGCCGAACGCCCTGTCGACCCGCCCGCAACGCGGATTCGCCCGATGGAGCAGCTTTCCGGCACACCGTCTGCATTTAAGGCTTTTGTACACAACGGCCCCGACCGAACCCGCATTATGACCAAACTTTACCCCACGTACGGTGCCTATCTTAGGGGCGGGTTTTTAAGTCATCTGGCAGGCAAGATTTTTGTGCGCACGGGTCTGCCGGATATTCATGTTCGCATCCACAATGCTTTTCAGAACGGCGAAATGCTGGCCTGTCACGACCACCAAGCCGGAATTGACCTTGCCCATGCCCACGCAAAATCATGGGAGGACTGGATCGCCTCCTATCGCTACCGAGTGACCAAGGGCAGCTACCGCGCCGAACTGGGCCCAAATAAACCATATGAAAAAGGCGGGCTTTCCATGCATGACCTTTTCGGGATGATCGAAGCCGAAGCCGGAGACGCCGGATTGCGGGCATTTTTCGACGAAGTTTGCGCGGACACCCCCGTCTTGCGCGCCCGCCTGCAAGCGCACGGATTACTGCACGAAGCCGATTTGGAGCTTGCGTCACATCTGCGCGAGCATTTCCCCGACTTCACAGGGCTTTAGCGCATCTAATTGACCTGAGCCGGAGTTCTTGCTAATGGGTGCTGAACATGTCGCGGAGTTCCTCCGCCCCTTGGGCCATGCGGGCCGATATGAACGCTGCCGCGGGCCAATGATACGTCCGCTATGACCGGACACACATGATAAAATTTTCTGATCTTAATCTGAATCCTAAAGTACTTAAGGCCATCGAAGAGGCCGGGTACGAAAGCCCCACACCTATTCAGGCAGGTGCCATTCCCCCTGCCCTTGAAGGCAAAGACGTTTTGGGAATCGCCCAGACCGGTACTGGCAAAACAGCTAGCTTTACCCTGCCAATGATCACAATGCTGGCCCGTGGCCGTGCGCGTGCGCGTATGCCGCGCAGCTTGGTTCTATGCCCGACACGCGAGCTGGCCGCACAGGTTGCCGAAAACTTTGACACTTACTCAAAGCACCTGAAACTGACCAAGGCGCTGCTGATTGGTGGCGTATCCTTTGGCGAGCAGGACAAGCTGATCGACAAGGGTGTGGACGTCTTGATTGCCACTCCCGGCCGCCTAATCGACCATTTCGAGCGCGGCAAGTTAATCTTGTCCGACGTGAAAATCATGGTCGTCGACGAAGCCGACCGTATGTTGGACATGGGGTTCATCCCTGACATCGAACGCATCTTCCAGATGACGCCGTTCACCCGTCAGACGTTGTTCTTTTCGGCCACCATGGCCCCCGAGATTGAGCGCATCACCAATACCTTCCTGTCGAACCCCACACGTGTCGAAGTCGCACGTCAGGCCACCACGGGCGAGAACATCACACAAGGCGTGCTGATGTTGACCGCGTCCCGCAAGGACCGCGAAGCCACTGAAAAACGCAACGTTTTGCGGGCGCTCATCGACGCCGAAGGCGACAAATGCACGAACGCAATCATCTTTTGTAACCGCAAGATGGATGTAGACACCGTTGCAAAGTCCCTGAAAAAGCATGGCTATGACGCCGCGCCGATCCACGGCGATCTGGATCAAAGCCAGCGCACCAAGACCCTCGATGGGTTCCGCAACGGCGAATTGCGTTTCCTAGTGGCGTCGGATGTGGCTGCGCGCGGACTTGATGTGCCGTCAGTCAGCCATGTCTTCAACTTTGACGTCCCCTCGCATGCCGAGGACTATGTACACCGCATTGGCCGTACAGGCCGCGCCGGTCGTGATGGCAAGGCGATTATGATCTGTGTTCCACGGGATGAAAAAAATCTTGCTGATGTCGAACGTCTGGTTCAACGCGAGATTCCCCGGTTAGAGAATCCGCTGGGCGATAAGCCCGCTGCAAAGCCGGTCAAGGATACGGCTAAGGACTCAGCCAGGGTTGATAAACCTGCACCCAAAGACGCAACGCAGGACGACGCCCCGACGGAAGAAAAGCCCAAGCGCACGCGGACCCGCAGCCGTAAAAAGCCTGATTCTGCAAAGGTTGAAAACGAAAGCGGTGCGGCTGACGCGCCAAAGCCGGAAGCAACGCCAGAGATGACCGCCGAGAAGCAGCCCGAGCCAAAAGCAGCTGCGCCAGAAGAAAAACCGCAAGACGACAAGCAACAGCAGAATCGTCGCGGCGGGCGTGGTAGCAATCGGAACGACAACCGCAACGACAACCGTAATCAGAACAACCGCAACGATAATAAAGTTGTCGGTCTGGGCGAACATACCCCCGAGTTTATCGGGCTCAGCTTTGCAGAGCGCCGCGACTAACCGCCGGCAGGTATTCTAAAAAACGGGCGCAGGGGAAACCTTGCGCCCTTTTTCGTTTAACGGACCAGCACAAACAAAAGCGCCGCGCAGACCCTTCGATCCACGCGGCGCAATCGCAGTAGTTTCAGACGATCAGCTTAGACGGCTGACCACTATCGTGACTTCTGGCTTTTTGCCGATCTCGTCGTTGGCCGACTGACGCACGACACGCTTGAGGCCATCATGCAGCTTATCATCATCGCGCAGCGTCTTTGCGTTGGCGCGGCCAAGGAACTGACCCAGATCAGCCTCTAGGATCTCAACAAGCGACGCTTTTGAACGGCCCTGTTCGGGCAAGCCCATGGCATCGACCCAGGGGTCACCCAAGGCTTCGTCGTTTTCATCCATAATGACGGTGACAGTAACGTGCCCGTTGAGTGCCATACGGATGCGGTCGCGGACGACCCCGTCCATCGCACCAATCTGGGTTGAGCCATCCAGGTAAGTACGCCCACTGTCGACATATTCTGCGACTTTGGGTTCATTACCAGACAAGTCAATCATCATGCCGTTTACAGCCAAAACGCCCTTCATGCCCTTGGCATTGGCGATCTTCACATGCTCGCGCAGGTGACGGTGTTCGCCGTGCATCGGGATCAGGATCTGCGGCTTGACCACATCGTGCAACGTCTCAAGGTCAGGACGGTTAGCGTGGCCCGAAACGTGGTACAGGCCCGAACTGTCGTCAACAATATCAACGCCCATTTCAGAGAACGCGTTCATCACCCTGATCACGCCACGCTCATTGCCGGGGATGGTCTTGGACGAGAACAAGAACATGTCCCCTTCCTTCATCTCAAGACCCATGTATTTCCCACGCGCCAGTTGTGCCGACGCTGCACGGCGTTCGCCCTGCGATCCGGTCACCAGCAGCATCAGGTTTTCACGAGGGACGCCACGGGCCTCCTCGGGGCTGATCACCGCCGGAAAGTCTTTCATCACACCCGTCTCAAGCGAGGCCTCAACCATCCGCTTCATCGCGCGCCCCAGCAGTACGACCGACCGCCCGGCCCGTTCACCCGCATCCGCAAGGGTCTTCACCCTTGCCACGTTGGACGCAAACGTCGTCGCGACGACCATGCCTTGCGCTGAACCCAAAAGCTTTTCAATCTCTGGCCCAACGGTCGCCTCGGACCGGCCTGCGGTCTGCGAGAACACGTTGGTACTGTCACAGATCAACGCCTTGACGCCGCCCTTGGACACATCGGCCCAAAGCTCGGGATCATAGGCTTCGCCCACTCCCGGTGTCACGTCGATTTTGAAATCGCCCGAATGGATCAAACGGTCGCCGGCCACGTCAATCACAAGGGAAGACGATTCAGGGATCGAGTGGGACATCGGCAAAAAGCCAACCGTGAACGGACCGACGGTGGTCGTTGCAGGCCACGATGCCACGGTCGTAATCGCGTCATCGGGATGGTTGTATTCGCTCATCTTGCGCTTGGCGATGTTGGCGGTAAATTTCCGCGTATAAATCGGTGCGCGCAGACGGTCATAGGTATGCGCAACCGCGCCCACGTGGTCTTCGTGCGCGTGGGTGATGAAGATGGCTTCAATCTGGTTGCGACGTTCTTCCAGCCAAGCGATATCGGGGATGATCAAATCCACGCCTGGGCTGGTGTCCATGTCGGGGAATGCAACGCCAAGGTCGACTACAATCAGTCTTTCCTTGCCGGGTTTCCCATAGCCATAAACATAGGCATTCATGCCAATTTCACCTGCCCCACCGAGGGGCAGATAGATCAATCTTTCGCTGCTCATATGATTAAGCGGTGTCCTTGTTATAATTATAAATCACGGTCAAGCCGTGCATTGTCAGATCATCTTGGTAGGCATCGAACAGGTCCACTGCCTGTTGAAACAACGGGGCCAGCCCGCCGGTGGCGATCACACGCATTTCGCGTTCACGCTCCGCCTTTATCCGCGCACATATCTCACGAACGAGGCCAACATAACCCCAAAAAATACCTGATTGGATGCAGGCCACGGTATTTGTACCGATCACGGTCAACGGTTTCGAAATATCTACATGAGGTAAGGCCGCAGCGGCATTATGCAATGCCTCAAGGCTTAAGTTCACCCCCGGCGCGATTACGCCGCCGATATAGGCCCCATCACTGGCGACTACATCAAAGGTCGTCGCTGTCCCGAAATCCACCACGATCAGATCACCGCCAAACAGATCAAAGCCCGCGACGGTATTTACCAAGCGGTCCGGCCCCACGGCGGTGCCCGCATCAACGCGCACATCGACCGGTAGTTTGCATTCAGGTTTGCCAACAACGATGGGCCGTGTGTGGAAATACCGATCCGCCAACACGCGCAGGTTAAATACCACCCGTGGAACGGTGGAGCTTATGATCATGTCGGTGATGTCCGCCTCGACCTTTTCGAATTTCATCAGCGTGCTTAGCCAAACATAATACTGGTCCGCCGTGCGTTGCCATTCGGTAGAGGTGCGCCATGTTCCGATGAACTGGGTCCCGTCCCATATCGAAAAAACCGTATTCGTATTGCCGCAATCAATCGCCAAAAGCATCGAACGGCCCTCCCTCACATTCTAGAAAAATACATCCGCCGCGGTGATCGGCACCCGCCCTTTGGGGGTCCGTAAAATCAGACTACCGTTTTCATCGACATCTTCAAACACGCCGCGTGTCTCATCACGCATTGTTCGCGCGACGATCTCCTCTCCCAACCGTGCCGCATGGGCCAACCACGCGTTGCGGATCGGGGCAAAGCCGAAGGTTAGAAATTGTGTCTCAAGCTCTGCGTATTCCGATGCAAGCGCATCTAGGAATGCTGCGGGTGAAACAGAAATACCGGTTTCACCGATCACAGACACGGGACGCAGTGCACCCGCCTCTACCTGATCAACACCGGGCGCATGGGCAAGATTGACGCCAATGCCAATCGCCAGATGATCCCCGATCGTCTCAAGCAGTATCCCGGCGACCTTGCCGCCGTTTAGCAGCACATCGTTCGGCCACTTCAAGGCAAAGGGACCTTCGTCCCCCGTCACTCGGACAAAGGCACGGCGCAATGCCAGCGACGCGACAAAGCTACGCAAAGCAGCAACGCCGGGTGCCTCGGCCCGCCGCATAATCAATGTCCCTGCGAAGTTTCCTTTTGGCGTTGCCCATGACCGGCCGCGCCGACCGCGTGCTGCGGTCTGTTCCTCGGCCAAAATCCAAAGTGGTCCCGTTAAATCAGGCGCGCGCCGCGCCGCTTCGCTTAGTGTAGAATCAATGCTCTCAAACACTAGCCGACCGTAGCCATCTGGCCACGACGCACCCTGCTTTTCTGGTTCGTAATCATTCCCGCCGGAGGCACCCTCGCTCACCGGGCCCACCATCGGATCAGTTGACCAATGTCGCCGCCGCCGTAATGGCAGCACCCTCGACACCGAACATATTGGCAATACCGACCACCATGATCACAGCCGAGGCAATCAGGAACCCAGTCAGCAAACCGCTTTTGCTACTGTCCAGACGATCATCGCCTTCTTCACCGAAATACATCAGGAACACGATGCGCAAATAGTAATAGGCACCGATCGCCGAGGCCACAGCGCTAGCCGTGACCAGCCAGATCAGACCCGCATCAACGCCCGCTTGCCACACACCGAACTTGGCAAAAAAGCCCAACATCGGCGGCACACCAGCCAGCGAGAATAGCAGAACCAGCATCGCCAGTGCCTTACCCGGTGCGCGCTTGGAATACATGTTCAGCGCAGAAATATCTGTCACGGGCTGCCCGTCTTTTTCCATGCTAAGGATAAACGCAAAGGTACCGATGTTCATGGTCACATAGATCGCCATGTAGACCAGCATCGCTTTGACGCCCAACTGGGTTCCTGCGGCCAATCCGATCAAGGCATATCCCATGTGGGCGATCGACGAGTAAGCCATCAGACGCTTGATATTGGTTTGCGCAATCGCGGCAATCGCCCCAAGGAACATGGAGAGCACCGACAGCAACGCGATGATCTGGCTCCATTCAGCTACTGCATTGCCAAACGCATCATGCATAACACGTGCAAACAACGCCATTGCAGCGACTTTCGGTGCCGTCGCGAAAAATGCTGTCACGGGTGTGGGGGCCCCTTCGTAGACATCAGGTGTCCACATATGAAACGGTACTGCGGATACCTTAAAGGCCAGACCCGACATCAAGAATACGATCCCGAACAGCATCCCCAAAGACGTTTGCCCGGTTTGCGCAACGGTCATGACACCTGCAAATTGTGTAGTGCCAGCATAGCCGTACACAAGCGACGTACCATATAGCAACATCCCCGAAGACAAGGCACCCAGAACGAAATATTTCAGGCCTGCCTCAGTCGATTTCAGGCTGTCACGGCGCAAGGATGCAACCACATACAGCGCCAGCGATTGCAGTTCGAGGCCCATATACAGAGACATCAGATCACCGGCGCTGACCATCATCATCATGCCTACAACGCTCAGAGCGACCAAAACAGGATACTCAAACCGCAGCAGACCACGTGACCGCATATAATCATTCGACATAATCAGGACTGCGGCAGCGCTTAGCAGGATCGTCACCTTGGCAAAGCGGGCAAAACCATCTTCGATAAACATACCATTAAAGGCAATGCGTGTTTCGCCTGTGCCGGTCATCCCGATCCAGATTGCCAGAAAAACCATCACTGCCGACGTCGCCCAGACCAGCAATGTGCCGGTTTTATCCTTTGACGTATAGACCGCCCCTAACAAGGCTAGGATCGCAAACAGCGACAGCACTATTTCGGGCAGGATGACATTCAGATCAGCGGAAATCATCGCGCGGTCCTTTATTCTGAGGCCATCTGGACGGCGGCACCTGCCGCCTCCATGGCCGTATCATAGCTAGTAACAAGGGCGGAAACGGAAGGTCCGATGATATCAAGAACCAGTGCCGGATAGACGCCCAAAAGAAGGGTCATGGCGATCAGCGGCGCAAAAATCCAACGCTCGCGCGTCGTCATATCGGTGATTGTGCGCAGGCTTTCCTTGATCAAGTCACCCATAACGACGCGGCGGTACAGCCACAACGCATACGCCGCAGAAAGGATCACACCCGTTGCGGCAACAGCAGCAACCCATGTGTTCACTTGGAAGACCCCCATCAAGGTCAGGAATTCACCCACAAAACCAGAGGTGCCCGGCAGGCCGACATTGGCCATGGTAAAGAACATGAACACCAGCGCATAGGCAGGCATCCGGTTCACCAGACCGCCATAGGCGTCAATCTCGCGAGTGTGTATCCGGTCGTAAATCACGCCAACACACAGGAACAACGCAGCCGAGATAAATCCGTGGCTGACCATCTGGAAAATCGCCCCGTCCAGCCCCTGCTGGTTAAAGGCAAAGATACCCATCGTCACGAAACCCATGTGCGCGACTGATGAATAGGCGATCAGCTTTTTCATGTCTTCCTGAACCAGCGCCACCAGCGAGGTATAGACAATCGCGATCGCGGACATCCACAGCACCAGCGATGCAAGCACATCGGACCCGACCGGGAACATCGGCAGCGAGAACCGCAAGAAGCCATAACCGCCCATTTTCAAAAGGATTGCGGCCAGCACGACCGAACCGGCCGTCGGGGCCTGAACGTGTGCGTCAGGTAACCAAGTGTGAACGGGCCACATCGGCATTTTAACTGCAAAGCTGGCAAAGAACGCAAGGAAAAGCATGGTCTGCAAGCCGCCGACCACAGTTATTCCCGCGATTGAGAATGTCTCGGATGCAAAGGTGTGTGTCAGCAGGCTGACCTCGCAACCGCCAATACAGGTGGTGCCCGCGTCGGCATACATTGCAACCATCGCCACCAGCATCAAGACCGAGCCGAGGAACGTATACAGAAAGAATTTAAAGCTGGCGTAAATCCGGTTCGCGCCGCCCCAAATACCGATGATCAGGAACATCGGAATCAGGCCTGCTTCGAAGAACAGATAGAACAGGACCATGTCCAATGCCATGAACACGCCCAGCATCAGCGTTTCCAGCAGCAAGAAGGCGATCATGTATTCCTTGACCCGGGTTGTCACGTTCCAGCTGGCGGCGATTACCAGCGGCATCATGAACGTGGTCAGCATCACAAACAGGATCGAAATGCCATCGACACCCATCCGGTATTTAAGACCCATGATCCAGCTCGCCTCGTCTACGAACTGAAATCCGGTGTTGGACGGATCAAAGTCGAACAGGATGAACAATGAAATCAGGAAGGTGACCGTTGTCGTAATCAGTGCCAGCCATTTCGCATTGCGTGCTGCTGCTTCGTCGTTGCCCCGCAGGAATACGGCCAAGATCAGCGCCGCAAAGCTTGGCATAAAGGTAATGATGGAAAGCAAGTGATGATCCATTAGTTTGCCCCCCCGCTCATCGTCATCCAGGTCACAAGGATTGCGATTCCGATCACCATTGCGAAGGCGTAGGTAAAGATGTAGCCAGATTGGGCCCGACCCGCGAGCCTTGTGAGGATGGGAATGATGCCCATGGCGATGCCATTAAGCATCCCGTCGATGACGTTCCCGTCGCCGCGCTTCCAAAGGAACCGACCGATGGCCGAAGCTGGTTTGACGAAAATCACGTTATAGATTTCATCAAAATACCACTTGTTCAGCAAAAACAGATAAAGCGGTCGTTGGTTCGCCGCAAGGCGACCGGGCAGCGTTGGGTTCCAGATATAGAACCACAGCGCCATCAGAAGACCGGACAGCATCGCTAGGAACGGGCTGACTTTGACCAACCAATGCACCGAATGTGCATCCTCAAGTACCGTATTATCAGGCGCGAAATACAAAGCCCCCTCGCCTGGTGCGCCGGAAAAGCTGGGGCCGTGATGAGCATCGTCGCCGTGGCCCGCGTCAGCGTGCCCTTCATCTGCTGCAGCATGCGTCTCTTCGGCAGGTGCTTCTTCAGTTGCAGCTACACTATGACTGTCCTCGGCACCCTCGACCTTTGCATCACCGGCTGCGGCCGTTTCCGTCATCGGGATACCATAGAATTTCCCGACGTATTCCGCTTTGCCAAAGAAACCGTTGTAAAACACCATGCCGGCCAAAACCGCGCCAAGGCTTAGGACCCCAAGCGGAACCAACATAACCATCGGGCTTTCGTGAGCGTGCTCGTGGGTGTGCTTGTTGCCGCGCGGCTTGCCAAAGAATGTCAGGAACATCAGGCGCCAGCTATAGAAACTGGTCATCGCAGCGGCAATCACCAACAGCCAGAAACCATACATGGAACCAGCACCATAGGCGCTCTCGATTATAGCGTCCTTGGACAGGAAACCCGCAAAACCGATATGTGTGAGCGGAATACCGACCCCGGTAATTGCAAGTGTGCCGATCATCATCGCCCAGAACGTATACGGGATCTTTTTGCGCAAACCACCGTAGTTAGTCATATCCTGCTCGTGGTGCATCCCGTGAATGACCGATCCGGCCCCAAGGAACAATAACGCTTTGAAGAACGCGTGGGTCAGCAGGTGGAACATGGCAGCTGAGTACATACCGACGCCAGCAGCAACGAACATATAGCCCAACTGCGACATCGTCGAATACGCAATAACCCGTTTGATATCGGTCTGAACCAGACCGATTGAGGCGGCAACAAAAGCTGTTGTCGCACCGATAACGGTGACAAACGTCATCGCCTCGGGTGCGAATTCCATTAGTGGCGACATACGGCAGACCAAGAATACACCCGCAGTAACCATCGTCGCGGCGTGGATCAGGGCAGACACAGGGGTCGGACCTTCCATCGCGTCGGGCAACCAAGTGTGCAGGAACAACTGTGCCGATTTACCCATGGCACCGACAAACAACAGGAAGGCCAGCAGGTTCGCCGCGTTCCAGTCAGCCCACAAGAAATGCAGTGTCGTGTTTGCCAACTCGGGCGCAGCCGCGAAAATATCGTCAAATTTGATACTGTCAGTCAAATAGAACAGACCAATAATCCCAAGCATGAAGCCAAAGTCACCCACGCGGTTGACGACGAAAGCCTTGATCGCCGCGGCATTTGCTGACGGTTTCTTGTAATAAAAACCGATCAAGAGATATGAGGCAACGCCCACACCTTCCCAGCCAAAGAACATCTGGACCAAGTTATCCGCTGTCACCAGCATCAACATCGCAAAGGTGAAGAACGACAGGTACGCAAAGAAACGGGCCCGATATGGCTCGTTGTCTTTGAAATTGTCGTCATGGGCCATGTAGCCAAAGGAATATAGGTGCACGAGGCTCGAGACCGTAGTGATCACGATCAACATGATGGCGGTCAAACGGTCCATCCGGATCGCCCAATCTGTCGACAGGCTGCCGCTTTCGATCCAGCGCATCAGCTGGATATGTTCGGTTACGCCGTCAAACGTCAGGAAAACGATCCAGCTGAGCAGGGCAGCCAGGAACAACATTGCGGTGGCAAACCACTGGGCCGGCTTTTCGCCGATCAGCTTCCAGCCAAAACCCGTGATCAATGCGCCAACAAGCGGCGCGAAAAGAATAATGCTTTCCATGGTCTTAGCCCTTCATCACGTTGACATCTTCAACAGCAATCGAACCACGATTACGGTTAAAGCAGACTAGAATGGCCAGACCAATCGCGGCTTCTGCAGCAGCAACAGTCAGAACAAACAAGGTAAAGACCTGCCCCACCAGATCGCCAAGGAAATGCGAGAACGCGACGAAGTTAATGTTCACCGCCAAAAGCATCAGCTCGATAGACATCAACATGATGATAATGTTCTTGCGGTTCAGGAATAGCCCGAAAATGCCAATGACAAAAAGCGTCGCCGCCACTGTCAGGTAGTGTTCAATTCCGATCATGTCGTCCCTCGGTTCTGTGCCCGTTCCGGGCGTTCTTTAGTTCTTGGCGGTCAGGGTTTCCACCCCGATCCTGTCGTTATCCGATGAGGTTATAGCCGCCGAAAACAACAATCAGCACGACAACCAACACAACAATAGTAGTTCTCGACATGGGTCATATCCTTGTTCGGGCAGCCCTTACAGGCCCTGCCCCGGTTTCACATCATTCAATTTCATGGCCTTGGCCGGATCGCGCATCATCTGCGCCACCACGTCTTGGCGTTTCACATCGACACGGTGGCGAAGTGTCAGCACAATCGCCCCAATCATCGCGACCAGCAGGATCAAACCAGACAGTTGGAACAGCAGGAAATACTCATCATACAGGATCAAACCCAAGGCAGCGGTATTCTGCACCTCGTCTGTGACCACCTGCGTACGTAGCCCTTCCGCGGCGGCATTTGCATCCCATGCGCCAAAGGCCATCACGAACTGCATCAACACGATTAACCCGATCAACAGCCCCAGCGGCATATAGCGTGCCATTTCTGCCCTTAGTTCAGCGAAATCAACGTCCAGCATCATCACTACGAACAAGAACAATACCGCAACCGCCCCCACGTAAACGATGATCAACAACATCGCCACGAACTCAGCGTTCAGCATCACGAACAATCCGGCAGCGCTTAGGAATGACAGGATCAGCCAAAGCACCGAATGCACCGGGTTGCGGCTAATAACGGTAAAAAGCCCGCCTGCAATCACGCTGACTGCAAAAAGATAAAATGCAAATACGCTCATGCGTCACCTTCCTTGTCATCCAACACCGCCTGCGCGATTTGCATCGCACGGGTCATGGCAGGGAGCCCGGCAAAAACCGCCATCTGTCCGATCGTATCGATCACTTGCTGCTTGTGCGCGCCCGCCTCGATGGCGTGGATCACGGCCTGCTTCAACGCGATGTCATTTTGGGCACCCTGCATGGTCAGACCCGCAATCGTTAGCAGCATCCGCGTTTTGGCATCCAACCCGTCGGGGTTCAGCGTGTTGCCAAAGAACGTTTCCATCATGTCTTTGGGCATCTTGCCCATCATGGCCTCGAAACCTTTGGGCGAAAACGCATCCATCCCCGGAAAGGCTTTGGCCATTTCCTGCATCTGACGCATCATATCTTCGAAGGGATTTGAGGAATTGGTCATCTGTAAGGTGCATCCATCTCAAGGTTGCGTGCAATTTCGGCTTCCCAGCGGTCACCGTTTTCAAGCAATTTGGTTTTGTCGTAATACAGCTCTTCGCGCGTCTCGGTCGAGAATTCAAAATTCGGACCCTCGACAATCGCGTCAACGGGGCAGGCTTCTTGGCAGAAACCGCAGTAGATGCATTTCGTCATGTCGATGTCATACCGCGTGGTGCGACGGCTGCCATCTTCACGAGGTTCCGCGTCAATCGTAATCGCTTGCGCAGGGCAAACCGCTTCGCACAATTTGCACGCAATGCAGCGTTCTTCGCCATTCGCATAGCGGCGCAACGCATGTTCACCGCGGAAACGCGGGGACAAAGGCCCCTTTTCATGCGGATAGTTGATGGTCGCCTTGGGCTTAAACATGTACTTAATACCCAGCTTTAGACCGTGATAGAAGTCCTGCAACAGGAAATACTTGGCGTGACGGGTGTAGTCTGTCATCGGATCAGCCCCCTACTGTCCAGCGTGCATACACACCCCAGAACCATTCGAATTTTGCCGCAAATGCCACGAAAACTACCCAGAACAACGAGAATGGCAGGAATACCTTCCAGCCCAAACGCATCAGCTGGTCATAACGGTAGCGTGGCGTGATCGCTTTGACCAAGGAGAAGAAGAAGAACACCAAACCCATTTTTGCGATCATCCAGAAGATGCCATCAGGCAAGCCCGGGATCGGGGACAACCAACCGCCAAAGAACATCAGCGAAATCAGTGCGCACATCAATACAACTGCCACCAGTTCACCGATCATGAACAGCAGGAATGGAGTGGATGAGTATTCAACCTGATACCCGGCCACCAATTCGGATTCCGCTTCGGGCAGATCGAACGGGGGGCGGTTGGTTTCAGCCAATGCACTGATAAAGAACAGGATCAGCATCGGAAAGTGGGGCAACCAGTACCAGCCTAACAGTCCGTAGTTACTGTCTTGTGCTGCAACGATCCCGCTAAAGTTCATCGACCCGGTCGAGATAATTACACCGATGATGATCAAACCGATTGAGACCTCGTAAGAGATCATTTGCGCGGCAGAGCGCAAGCTACCCAAGAATGGATATTTGGAGTTAGAGGCCCACCCGCCCATGATCACGCCGTATACCTCGAGCGAGGAAACCGCGAAGACGAACAGGATGGCCACGTTGATGTCGGACAACACCCAACCGTCGTTGAACGGGATCACCGCCCAAGCGACCAGTGCCATAACCAGACTGACCATCGGGGCCATAAAAAACACAGCCCGGTCGGCACCCGCTGGCACGACGACCTCTTTCACGATGTACTTGCCGAAATCCGCAAAGGATTGCAGCAATCCATAAATACCAACCACGTTCGGACCCCGGCGCAACTGAACGCTCGCCCAGATCTTGCGGTCTGCATACATAAGGAAGGCCAGTGCCAGAAGCAAAGGAACCACGATCAAGAGAATCTGCCCAATTATCAGCAGGATCGTGCCAAGCGTGGTGTTAAAAAAGAAGTCAGCCATAGGTCCTCACACCGTCGGTATGCCGCGTTCCATGCAATTTTGCACGGTTACTTCGGCATCAATTGTCTTCAAGCCCCGTGGCAGGCTTGGCGAGATGGTGTAAACAGCATCTGCGTGCCAGACGCCACCCACGATCTCAACATTTGTGCGCACGTGGCGGGCAAATCCAAAGCCTCGGATCAAAGTATACCGCGCCGCCGCACATTCTGCGTATTCTGCCACGTTCTCAGCTGACCGCGCCTTGGTCATTGCCACGTTGAACTGAACCAAGTCGCCGTCAAGCAACTTGGTTTCTACGCCTTGGTAGTCGGGAATAAAATCCTCTGCCATGGGCACCTGCGCTTCGCAGCCAGCCAAGATTGCAGGGAACATCATCATTCCCAAAACCCTCACTCCGCCGCCAAGGGCGCTTCGCGACGGGCTTTGGCATTCGCCGAAAGCTCTGCCATCAACTGGCTGGCCCGCGCGATTGGGTTGGACAAATAGAAATCAGCGATAGCTGGCTGGAATGCAGCATTGCCCATTTTGGCCTGTGCCAACGGGGTCCAGTCATTCTCAGCGACTTCATCGATTTTGCCCAGATGTGGTACATCAGCGACCAGCACTTTGCGCAGGGCAGCCAAAGAATCAAACGGCAGCGTTGCCCCGATCTCGGCGCTAAGCGCGCGCAGAATGGCCCAGTTTTCCTTGGCCTGTCCGGGGGCAAAGCTGGCCCGAGCGGCCAATTGTGGACGCCCTTCTGTGTTCACAAAAAGCCCGGCTTCTTCGGTATAGGCGGCCGCTGGCAGGATGATATCCGCGCGATGTGCACCACGATCGCCATGCGAACCTTGGTAAATCACGAAAGGACCTGCAGGAATATCGCCTTCATCTGCACCAAGGTTATACACCACGTCGGCAGACACGACATCACCAACGCCACCCTCAGTGACAGCACCGATATCCATCGCACCGACACGAGAAGCGGCAGTGTGCAGCACCATAAAGCCTGATTTTGTTGCTTCGGCCAACGCCATCGCAGATGCCAGAACCGCGGAACCGTCTTCGCGGGCCAATGCCCCCATACCGACAATAATAATAGACTGCTTTTCCGCGACATCGGAATGGTCACGCTTAAGCAAGTCGGTCAAAACCGATGGGCCGTCACCCAAATGCGCGTGATCATAGGTCAGATCAGCGGCTGGACCAACGTGACCGATATCGGCACCGCGTGACCAAGCCTTGCGAATACGTGCGTTTAGAACCGGTGCCTCGACGGCGGGGTTCGTGCCGATCAACATGATCGCTTTCGCAGTATCAATGTCTTCGATAGTGGCCGTGCCAACATAACCCGACCGGTTGCCCGCTGGCAGTTTCGCACCATCGGTGCGGCATTCAACAACACCGCCCTGCCCTTCAATCATCTGCTTCAAGGCAAATGCGGCCTCAACCGGCACAAGATCACCGATCAAGCCGGCGACTTTTTTACCCTTCAACGCAGCAGCGGCAGCGGCCAGTGCTTCGGGCCATTCTGCTTTGCGCAGCTTGCCGTTTTCGCGGATGTAGGGCGTGTCCAGACGTTGGCGGCGCAAACCGTCCCAGACGAAACGCGTTTTGTCGGAAATCCATTCTTCGTTTACGCCATCATGGTTGCGTGGCAACATGCGCATGACTTCGCGACCTTTGGTATCGACGCGGATATTCGACCCAAGCGCATCCATCACATCAATGGATTCGGTCTTGGACAATTCCCATGGCCGCGCCGTAAAGGCATATGGCTTCGACACCAAAGCGCCGACGGGACACAGATCAATGATGTTGCCCTGCAGGTTCGAATCAAGCGTCTGACCAAGATATGCGGTAATCTCAGCGTCTTCACCACGGCCCGTCTGGCCCATCTGGTGAATGCCCGCAACTTCAGTAGTAAAGCGCACACAACGGGTGCAGGAAATACAGCGCGTCATGTGGGTTTCGACCAATGGCCCCAGATCAAGGTCTTCAGTCGCGCGTTTGGGTTCACGGTAGCGGCTGAAATCGACGCCGTACGCCATGGCCTGATCTTGCAAATCACATTCGCCGCCCTGATCGCAAATCGGACAATCCAGCGGGTGATTGATCAACAAGAATTCCATTACGCCCTCGCGGGCCTTTTTGACCATGGGCGAGTTGGTTTTTACGACGGGCGGCTGGCCTTCGGGACCGGGGCGCAAATCGCGGACCTGCATCGCGCAAGACGCGGCAGGCTTGGGCGGGCCGCCCACGACTTCGACAAGACACATCCGGCAGTTACCTGCAATCGACAGACGCTCGTGATAGCAGAAACGTGGAATTTCCACGCCGACTTCCTCGCACGCTTGAATAAGAGTCATCGCCCCTTCGACTTCGACTTCTTTACCGTCAATGATGATCTTGCGGATATCGCTCATATGCTTATTTCGCTCTCAGTAACGAACCGATACGGCTCGATTTTTGGATTTCTGCACGCCCAAGCGCACAATAGCTTTGCGGGTCCGAAGTATCGACCCCATTCGCCTGTAAATATGCAGCACCACGGGCTTTCATGCGCGCTTTTTCTTCAGGGCTTTTCCGATATGCATCAATTTCGGCATCTGTATAGCCCAAAGACCGCGCAGTCTGCTGGATATTATGTAAATAACTGATCGCCCGGATCATTCGCGCCGAGATATCAGGGCATTCCTTACGAATCCTATCAGCCAGTCCCATATCCAAAAGCGCACCATCAACAGCGGCCACATCACGCAGCGGCGGTTTGGCGGCGACGGGGCTGGCCAGCAGCGCCACAGATATCACGGCAATCAATACGTTACGCATCTTCATCTCCTCATGCAGGGGGCGGAATGCCCCGTCTGCATATGGGAACCGACATCGTTGTTATGCAATAACATCCCGAAATCAGCCATTTGCATCCGGTGTGTCGCTCAATCCGTCAAGAAGGGCAAGACCCAGAAAAGGTCAAACTATCACCATTGAGGCGCAAATTCTCGGCGGGAGCATCAGGGCCCACAGCCCACATAATGTCAGAACTGCCATAGGTGTTCACACAATACACCGTCGCCTCATAACGGGCGGCCTCACGGGCTCCGTCGATCGACTGCGAGGCGTTTTTCACCAACAGCGTGAACACGTCACGTTGACCGTCAACTTTGCTCAGCTTGGTTCTGAAATATTTGCCGTCAAAGGCAATCTTGTCCTCTTGGGCCGTACAGCCAGCCAAGACCGCGGCCACCGTGCAAATAACTACTAAAAACTTCATCTTCTTACTCCGCCGCTGTGGCCTGGCAACCGTCGCTGCGCCAGCGCGTTGCCTGTTTCAGATGCGCCCAGCCGAACGCATGGTCACTGTCGCCGTTTTCGCGCAAATGGTCCAGACGTGCCAGTGCTTCTTCCAAAGCAGGCTGATGCCCCTTTGGCACCCACCACATTACAAAATGCGTCTTTCCCAGAACCTCGAACCATTCGGTGCGCCGCGCATAGAATTGCTTGTGAATAGTGCCCCAAACAAATTGCTCAAGGGTTTCGACATTTTCCCAGACCGTCAGGTTTGACACATGCTGCGGGTCACCGCCGATCTTGGCATCTGTGTTGCCCGTTCCCGCTTTGCCCGACCCTTCCATCATCCAGACAAAACCGGGCATCCGTTTGCCCATGCCATTTATCCGGTCAAGGTTTTCCATAAATTCGGCTACACGTGGGTCATCCGTGGGGGACAAAAGCCGTCCGACGTTCAGCTCGGCTAGATACATGTCTTTCATCGCCGTCTCCGATCGCGCAAGGGGGCCACGCCGTCCAATGCTTTGCGCAGAAATGCGATTGCCAGATTACCCCCGATATAGATCAACCCGACCAAAGCAAGATATGTCCAGATCGGCACTATCTTGGCGGAAATCGCCTGATGCGTGGCCCAAACGGGTGTCGCGAAAACAGCGAAAGTAACCAAAGCCGCAGCAAGGCTAAGCAGACCGTCCCAGATATTACGGATAAAACCCATCGGCACCCCTTACTTCGCCAAAACGGCTCTAAAGTCACGCGTGCCTAGAATGCCGCGACGACCGTCATGATGATCAACGCTAGTATGCAAATCAGGCCCGCGACAAAACACAGTGACCGCGCTGGTTGATGCGTTGTGCGAATATGGACGAACGCCATAGCTAGGCGCGCGACGATAAAGGCCGACGCGAATAGATTTACCCAGAAGGGCGACGCACCGATTAGAATGGCCGCAACAGTTGCCCCGATGAACGGGCCGGATGTTTCAACGGCATTCATGAACGCACGTTCACTGCGATACCAAGGATCGTCGTAATTACGCTTGGGCTTGCCACAGTCGCACCGATTTTCTGGGGTGCGCCCACGGGTCGATAACGCACCTAGGACGCTGATCAGCAGCGCCCAAAGGGCAAGGGATGTAATTGCGTGGCTATAGGCGGCAAATGCTTCCATGATCATTCCGCCGCCACGGCACTGACGCGACCGGTGCGCTTGTGCTTGATACGGTCTTCGATTTCGTCACGGAAGTGACGGATCAAGCCTTGGATTGGCCAAGCGGCGGCATCACCAAGGGCACAGATTGTGTGACCTTCAACTTGCTTGGTGACATCCAGCAACATGTCGATCTCTTCGGGTTCGGCATCCCCTGTCACCAGACGGTCCATCACGCGCATCATCCAGCCGGTGCCTTCGCGACATGGCGTACACTGGCCACAGCTTTCGTGTTTATAAAATTTGGCCAAACGCCAGATCGCTTTGATCACATCGGTGGAATTGTCCATGACGATAACCGCAGCCGTGCCCAGACCCGACCGCTGCTCGCGCAGGTAATCGAAATCCATGATTGCATCACGCATTTGCGCGCCGGGGATCATCGGTACAGACGACCCGCCCGGAATGACTGCTTTGAGATTGTCCCAACCACCGCGAATACCGCCGCAATGCTTTTCAATCAGTTCCTCGAAACCGATGCTCATCGCCTCTTCAACGACGCAAGGGTTGTTGACGTGCCCCGAAATCGCAAACAGCTTGGTACCCGCATTGTTGGGACGACCAAAGCTCGAGAACCACTCGGGCCCACGGCGCAGGATTGTTGGCACAACAGCAATCGATTCAACGTTGTTCACCGTGGTCGGGCAACCATACAGTCCAGCCCCCGCCGGAAATGGCGGCTTCATGCGCGGCATGCCTTTTTTGCCCTCAAGGCTTTCCAGCAGCGCGGTTTCTTCGCCGCAAATATAAGCACCTGCCCCGTGGTGCAGGTATATGTCAAAATCATAGCCGGATTTGCAGGCGTTCTTGCCAACCAGACCTGCATCATAGGCCTCATCAATCGCGGCCTGAAGCGCCTCTTTCTCGCGGATATATTCGCCGCGAATATAGATATAGCAGGCGTTGGCTTGCATGGCGAAGCTGGCGATCAGGCAACCCTCGATCAGCGTGTGCGGATCATGACGCATGATTTCGCGGTCTTTACAGGTACCCGGTTCGGATTCATCCGCGTTCACCACCAGATAGCTTGGGCGGCCGTCACTTTCCTTGGGCATGAACGACCATTTCAAGCCAGTCGGGAAACCCGCGCCACCGCGACCACGCAGGCCCGATGTCTTCATCTGGTCAATGATCCAGTCACGGCCATTCTTCAGGATATTCGCCGTACCATCCCAATGGCCACGCGCCTGCGCGCCTTTCAGCGTCCGGTCGTGCATACCGTAGATATTGGTAAAGATGCGGTCTTGATCCTGGAGCATGTCGCTTCCCTTTATGTCTCGCAGCACTGCTGCGCTTACTGTTCTATTCTTGTGCGGCGTACCGCGTTTTCTTTTACTCGTTACGGCTTGCCGCGCGGGCTTTGCGCATCTGATAGATATTAATCATCGCCCAGATCAGGGCACCCAAAGCCGCAAAATCGAACAACAAAGCATAGCGCCCAGGCAGTCCGAATTGCGGTGCAATCCACTGCACCGCGATCCAAAGCAACATGGTGCCTGCAATGACCAACGCCACCATCCGACCCTTGCGGGCAAGTGCGATGTTTTCTTCTTCGGTCATCTGTCAGACACCATATCCGGTTTTAGGTTTTGGGTTTGCGGGCAGCGACTTGGGGCTCACCGCCAGCGGCCAAAGTGGCCGCCTGCCCCATCCAGTTGTCCCGCGCAATGCGGCCCTTAAAGCGAACCCGTGCGTCAACCCACGCAATTTCCTGCGGACCCCATTTGGCGATCTGGTCAAAGTGATAGAACCCAAGCTCGTTCAAGGTCTGTTCCAACCTAGGGCCCACACCGCTGATCAGCTTCAGGTCATCCGCGCCACCGGCACGTGCTTTCGTCAGTGTTTCGGGTTGGCTTTCGACTGTGTCCGCAGGGACATCCACAAATGTCGCTGGCGCTGTGGGTGCCGCAGCAGGTGCAGCAGGTTTGGCCGCATTCTTTTTCGGTGCAGCGGCCTTTTTCGGCGCTGCTGCCTTATTGACCGGAACTATTTCGGCCTTGGGCGCTTCGTATTTATAGGTGCCTTTGCGACCGGCCAGTTCTTGTTGACCTTTCAACGGCGCACTTGGCTTCATGCCAGAAAACACGGATTTTTCCGATGCTGCGGCAGCGGATGTGCCTGCCGTCGCCTCTGTTGCGGCACCGCCAACATCAGCAGATGCTTTCCCACCCGAAGCGGACTTAGGTGCCTGAGTGGCAGGTGCTTCTTTTGCAGCTGTTGCTTCTGGTGCGGTTGTCTTTGCAGGTGCGGCGGTTGCCTTTGCAGGAGTTCCGGAAGCTGCTGCGCTAGAGGTCGGCGCAGAAGTAGCTAAAGGTGCATCAGAAATCTTGTCACACCACATATTTGACAGAACGAAGAACGCGGCCACACCAAAGATGACGCCGAGAATCAAAGACAGGAAAAAGCCCCATCCAAAGATCAGCCAAAACAAGATAGCTGCACCAAGGCCGATACCAGCCCCCCAACGTGTGCACCCTTGTTTACATTGCTCTTTTTCTGTCAAAATTGTCATGTTCGTCCCTTTGCTGCCATTCAAGATGATCTATTATGCTTGTTAGATACCATCTTTTTTGGCGCGGGACGAGAATTCTGTTTCATAGCCTGCTGCCAGCCTTTTGGCCTGTGCAACCCAAGTATCGCGGGTGGCACGCCCCTTGAACCCTGCAAGGTTCTCATCAACCCATGCCAGTTCATCTGCGCTCCAGTTGGCGACCTGATCGAAATGGAAGAAACCCAGTGAGTTGACCAGCTTTTCAAGCTTCGGACCGATGCCCTTGATCAGCTTGAGATCATCCGCAGTTCCGCCCCGTGGCGCGTCAAGTGTTGCAGGTTTTGTACCGGCAGCTTCTGCGTTTTTCTCGGCCGAGGCAGCAATACCTGGCTTGGACTTGGGTGTCTTGGGCGCAGGTGCGACGCTGCCCTGAGCAGGCTTGGCAATCGCCTCGACACCCTTTGCTTCGCCGGGAGCTTCTGACTTTTTGTCCGAACTGTCACCTACATCACGCGGTGCCGCTTGCTCTGCCGGGGTCCGGCCGCCTTGTGCACCATCGGGGCCAGCAGGGGGCATCTGATCATCGCGCTTGGCTGCCTTGGGAGATTTTTTGCCAGTATCTTTGCCTTGCCAAGGTGCGGTAAAAGGGACTTCTGTCCCGTCAATCCGCTTGATGCTGTCACCGATCTCGACGGCCAACTGGGCGCTGGCGTTATATTGGGTCTTGCCGCTGTCGTATTCCTTGAGACTGGTCAATCCCGACAACGGCTCAGAGGCATAGCGGCCATTCTGCGGACCCGGAACAGGCACCTTGCCCGCTGCCAGATCGTCGATCATCGCGGCAAAACCGTCGGTGGTCAGATCTTCGAAATAGTCTTTGCCGATCTGGGCCATAGGCGCATTTGAACAGGCCCCAAGACATTCGACTTCTTCCCACGAGAACTTACCATCGGCGCTGATTTCATGCGGCTTAGCAGCGATCTTGTCTTTGCAGACCGCAATCAGGTCTTCTGCGCCGCAGATCATGCAGGAGGTAGTGCCGCATACCTGAATATGCGCAACGCTGCCCACCGGCTGAAGCTGGAACATGAAATAGAATGTCGCGACCTCAAGACCACGAATATAGGCAAGGCCCAGCATCTCCGAAACATGTTCAATCGCAGGGCGGCTTAGCCAACCTTCTTGTTCCTGCGCGCGCCACAAAAGCGGGATAATCGCGCTGGCCTGACGGCCTTCGGGGTATTTCGTGATCTGCGCTTCGGCCCATACCTGATTGTCGGGGGTAAAGGCAAAGCTTGTCGGTTGGTCAGGGTGTAGACGGCGCAGCATCAGGTCAGGCTTTCGTTCTGGCAGAGACGACAGGTGCCTCCGGCGGGAGTTTATTTGGCAAAATGAAAACGGCGGGTCGGCTCAACGGTCGACCTCGCCAAAGACGATGTCCATCGTTCCGATGATCGCCGCAACATCCGCCAGCTGGTGGCCTTTGGCCAAGTAATCCATTGCTTGCAGGTGCAGATACCCCGGCGCGCGCAATTTTGCGCGGTAGGGCTTGTTGGAACCGTCGGCGACAAGATACACACCGAATTCGCCCTTGGGCGCTTCAACCGCGCAATAGACTTCGCCGGCGGGAACGTGGAACCCTTCGGTATAAAGCTTGAAGTGATGGATCAGGCTTTCCATGTCGGTCTTCATCGCGGACCTGCTGGGCGGTGTGATCTTGCCCCGTGCCAAGATATCGCCCTGCCCTTCGGGTTCGCGCAGTTTCGCGATGGCCTGCTGGATAATGTAGGTCGACTGACGCATCTCTTCCATGCGGACGAGGTAGCGGTCATAGCAATCGCCATTCACACCGGTCGGGATCTGGAACTCAAACTCATCGTAGCATTCATAGGGCTGCGCGCGGCGCAAATCCCACGCCATGCCGGATCCACGCACCATCACGCCCGAAAAACCCCAATCTTGGATGTCTTGCGCCGTGACAACGCCGATGTCGGCATTGCGCTGTTTAAAGATACGGTTTTCGGTCAGCAATTCGTCGATATCGACCATGAATCCGGACAAAAACTTATGCGACCACGTTTCGATATCGTCCAGCAAAGCTGGCGGCAGATCTTGGTGAACACCACCGGGGCGGAAATAGGCCGCGTGCAGACGCGCACCACTGGCGCGTTCGTAAAAGATCATGAGATCTTCGCGTTCTTCAAAACCCCAAAGCGGCGGCGTCAAAGCGCCCACATCCATCGCCTGCGTGGTGACGTTCAGCAAGTGCGACAGGATACGGCCGATTTCGGAATAGAGCACGCGGATCAGTGATGCGCGGCGGGGAACTTCGACGCCGGTCAGCTTTTCGATCGCCAAACACCAAGCATGTTCCTGGTTCATCGGGGCCACGTAATCCAGCCGATCGAAATACGGCAGGTTTTGCAGATAGGTCCGGCTTTCCATCAGCTTTTCAGTGCCACGGTGCAGCAGGCCAATATGCGGGTCGCAGCGTTCAACAATCTCGCCGTCCAGCTCAAGCACCAGACGCAAAACGCCATGGGCCGCAGGGTGTTGCGGGCCAAAGTTAATGTTGAAATTGCGGATCTTCTGTTCGCCCGTCAGGGCGTCTTCGAAACCTTTGGTACCGTCCATCATTTACGCTCCAACTCGGCCAGTTTGACGCCCATCCACCACAGCAAGGCTATGACGCCAAAGGGGACAACGCAGGCCACAGACCAGTATTTGTTGATCCCGAAGAACGGCAAAAGCCGGACCATCGGAATGATTGTCAGGGCTGAAAGTATAAACCACCAGATGCCACCCATTACTTGGCCTCCTGCTTTTCGTCACCCGGAAGGATGTATTCGGCCCCTTCCCACGGTGACATGAAATCGAACTGGCGGTATTCCTGAACGAGGGACACAGGTTCATATACAACGCGCTTTTCTACTTCGTCATAGCGGACTTCGGTATAGCCCGTGGTCGGAAAATCCTTGCGCAGCGGGTGGCCGCGGAAACCATAGTCAGTCAGCAAGCGGCGCAAATCCGGGTGACCTGCGAACAGGATACCGAACATGTCGAATACTTCACGCTCGAACCAGTTGGCTGACGGGTGGATATCGACGATCGACGGCACCATGTCTTCTTCGCGGGCCGCGACCCGAAGGCGGATCCGGTGGTTCTGGAACATCGACAAGAAGTGGTAAACCACGTCGAACCGTTTCGCACGGCCAGGGTAATCTACGGCGGTAATATCAACCAGCGACGTAAAGCGGCAGGTTGCGTCGCCTCTGATGAATTCCACGAGTCCCGGCAAATTCGCTTGGGTCACGTCCATGTTCAACTCACCAAAGTTAATATCCCAGCCCAAGATGCAGTCGGGACGTTTGGCTTCGATGTAGGAACCCAGTTCGTTCAGTTGTTCTGACATATCAGCCCCTTAGCGAACAATTGTGCCGGTGCGGCGCATTTTGCGCTGCAATTGCATGATGCCGTACAACAGCGCCTCTGCCGTAGGGGGGCAGCCGGGTACATAAACGTCGACGGGCACGATCCGGTCACAGCCACGCACCACAGAATAGCTGTAATGGTAATATCCACCGCCATTGGCGCACGATCCCATCGAGATCACATAACGCGGCTCGGGCATCTGGTCGTACACCTTGCGCAGGGCCGGTGCCATCTTGTTGGTCAGTGTGCCCGCCACGATCATCAGATCAGACTGGCGCGGGGATGCACGTGGCGCTGTGCCGAACCGTTCAAGGTCATAACGCGGCATCGAGGTGTGCATCATTTCGACAGCACAGCACGCCAGACCGAATGTCATCCAGTGCAACGATCCAGTACGCGCCCAGTTGATCAAATCTTCGGTCGAGGTCAGCAAGAACCCTTTGTCTTGCAGTTCCTTGTTCAGGTTTTGGGTGGCCACATCGCGGTCCATCCCGGCCACATTGGCCCCGGCGGCTGCTACTGCCATTCCAATGCTCCCTTTTTCCACTCATACGCAAAACCGGCGGTCAGCACGGCCAAGAAAACCATCATCGACCAGAAACCTGCCATGCTCACATCCTGAAAGGCGACCGCCCAGGGAAAGAGAAATGCAATTTCGAGATCAAAAATAATAAAAAGAATCGACACGAGATAGAACCGTACGTCGAATTTCATCCGCGCATCGTCAAATGCGTTAAAGCCACACTCGTAGGCAGATACTTTTTCCGGGTCCGGATTGCGCACCGCGATCACCACGGCAGCCAACATTAAAACAAGGCCAAGACCAATGGCCACAGCCAAGAAAATAAGGATCGGCAGGTATTCCCGCATCATCTCGTCCAAGGGGAAGCTCCTTTGCGTATGTGGCGCGGCTATGCGCCTTACCTGTCAGGCGGCAAACCTAACTGAATGGGGTTTACTCCGCTGCCTCGTCAGGGTCAACCGAACCCGCCACATTTGAAGCGTTCCGTTTCACCGCTGCACTGCGGGCCAATCACCGGCTGTACGGCTGCCTAATTCCGAGCCGCGTCGATATAATCCCGCCAGCTATGTTCCGGCGCAAAGCCAAGCAGCTTGCGCGCCTTTTTGTTGGTAAAGAATGTCTCGTTTTCGCCCATATCGCGGGTTTGCGGGACACCTGCATAATACTGCGCTATCAGGTCCGACGTTGTCCGGTCCACCGAGTGATCGTCATTCGCAACATTGAATACCTCATAGCCCAACCCATCAGTCTCAAGACAGCGGGCCACCATCTGCCCAAGATCGCGCGCATCGATATAGGCAAAGATATTGCGGCGGCGCTGGTCCGGGTCATCAATAAAGTCGGGAAAAATTTGCGCATATTCATCAGGTTCGATCACGTTGTTGATTCGAAGCCCATAAATGTCAGCCCCGGTACGCGCCTGAAAACTCTGCGCTGTCGCTTCGTTGCAGACCTTTGACATGGCATAGCTGTCTTGCGGGACAGTCGGGTGCGCCTCATCCACCGGAACATACTGCGGCTTCACCTCACCATCGGCAAAGCAGATGCCGTATGTCGTCTCGGAGGAAGCAAAGATCACCTTGCGCACCCCTGCCTTTAGCGCGGCATCAATGACGTTATAGGTGCCAAGTGTGTTCACACGAAACACTTCGTTGTCGGACCGGATCAGAATGCGCGGGATTGCTGCAAAATGCACAACGGCGTCAAAACGCGGCACACCCCGGCCCAGTTCCAGTTCTCCCAGATTGGCATAGCTTTGCATGACGTCGAACATCTGCCCTGCATCGGTCATGTCAGCGATGCGATTATCGACGCCGGGATGGTTCAGCGGTTCAAGATCGACATTCAACACCTGATGCCCTTGGTCAATCAGATAGGGAACGACATGCCGCCCCGCCTTGCCGCTTCCGCCCGTAAATAAAATTCGCATCATGCCCTCTCAGGGGTTCGTTAACGTCCGAGGTTACCCGGTATGGGTCGCGGTCAAGCCTTGATCCATTCTGGTTTGCGTTTGTCGAAAAAAGCACCAATTCCCTCGGCAGCCTCGTCAGTCTCCCATCTTGCGGCAAGTGCCGCGATGGTGTGAGCGACAACCTCGGCGTCAATCCTTGGCCCCAGATCTCGCGCCAGTTGCTTTGCCGCCGCTACAGCGCCGGGGGCACATGATAGATAGGGCACGATTTCGGCTTCAATCGCGGCATCAAGGTCGTCTGCTGCCACAATCCGCGCCAGCAGGCCCAGTTCCACCGCTTCCCCAGCGCCAAACAGACGCGCGGACATGAATACCCGCCGCGCACGCCCTTCGCCCATGCGGGCCAACACATAGGGGCCGATCGTGGCGGGAATGATGCCCAGCCGCGTCTCGGTAAACCCCATCTTGAGGGTATCCACACCAATGGCGACATCACACACCGCGGCCATGCCGACGCCGCCGCCGAACGCATTGCCCTGCACCCGCCCGATCAACGGCTTGGGCAGCGCATTCAACGCCCCCAGCATCGCGGCCAGCTTGCCAGCCTCGGCTGACCGTGTTGCCGCATCCATATCGCGCTGCGCCTGCATCCAGCCCAGATCGCCACCTGCACAAAACGATTTGCCAGCACCGGTCAAGACAACGACCCTCACCGCGTCATCTGCCGCAAGCTGCGCCGCCGCTTCTGTCAGCTCAGCTATCATTTGCGCAGACATGGCGTTGTGCTTTTCCTCGCGCGCCAATGTCAAAGTGGCGACCCCGCGTGGATCTGTCTCGAGCCTTATCGTCTCGAACATCAGCCGTTCCTCATCTGCTGTGCCATTGCGGCCGCTTCCTCGATCAAGGTCTGATCCAGGCCCGTTTTATACCCAAGCGCGGTCAGATGCGCATTCACCGTTTCAGTCGCGACGTTGCCCGCCGCCCCAGGCGCAAAGGGACACCCCCCAAGACCGCCCACAGCCGCATCAAACACCCGCACACCCATGGACAAGGACGCATCGATATTGTCGATCGCCCGCCCGTTGGTGTCGTGAAAATGGCCCGCCAGACGGCCAACCGGTACGACATCGCGCACCGCCAAAAGCATCTTGGCAATACTGTCAGGCGTGCCGGCACCGATGGTATCGCCCAGCGACACCTCATAACAGCCCATCGAAAACAGCCGGTCCGCAACCTCGGCAACTTTTGCGGGGGAGACGGTGCCGTCATAGGGGCATTTGATGACGCAAGACACGTACCCGCGCACCGGAATATCAACATGCCGTGCCTCTTCTAGAATGGGGGCGAAGCGTTCAAAGGCCTCTTCGATGCTGGCATTGATGTTTTTCTGGCTGAACCCCTCGCTGGCCGAGGCAAAGATCGCAATCTCGTCCGCCTTCGCAGCGACTGCATCCTCATAGCCGCGCATATTGGGGGTCAACGCGGCATAGCGGACACCATCAGCGCGCTTGATCCCTGCCAACACATCGGCCGAACCTGCCATCTGAGGCACCCATTTCGGGCTGACAAAGCTGGCGACTTCGATCCGTGAGAACCCGGCCCGGCTTAGCAAATCGACCAGCGCGATCTTTTCGGCCACCGGAATTTCCCGCGCCTCGTTCTGAAGCCCGTCCCGTGGCCCCACTTCGAAAATCTCGCAAACGCCTTTGTCCATGTTCGTCCCTCCCCTTCATTTCGCCAAGTAAACTCAAGATAATGCCGTCGGCCTTACACAACCGGCCAAGGTTCGAAAAACGTCTGCGCAAACAATGGTGCCCCTTGGGGCAGTGATTTCTGGAAACCTTCCCGTCTGGAAATGCGCCCGTACCAATCAGCCACCCGTGGATGCGCGTCTAGCTTGGCAAAATGTTGCGCCATGTAAACCGCTTGCCCCACTCCGATGTCTGCCGCCGTAAAACCGCTGCTGAGTAAATGGTCGCGCCCCTCCAACTGCGCTTCGATCGCGTCATAGCATTTCACCACCCTAGCGGCTTCCAGCTTCATTACAATCGGGCTGCGCATGGCGTCTTCCCGCAGTGCTATATGTTGCTGGGTCAGCGCCGCGCAGTGCTGTGACAGCGTTTCGGCAAAATGCATCCAAACCAGCCACGCCATCCGGTCATCAGAACCGGGCATCCGGCCAAGGCCCTCGGGGCTGAACCGTTCGCACAGGTATTCGCCGATGGCCCCTGTCTCGAACATAGTTTGCCCGTCGATTTCCAAGGATGGCACCCTGCCTGCAGGCGATATCGCCAGATAGCTGGGGTCGCGCAGGGATTTGTCGAACGGGTGCACGACCACCTCGAACGGCACGTCCAACTCGTTCAGCAGCCACAGCGTGCGCATTGAGCGGGTCTGCTCCGCATGATGCAGCGTGATCATGCGGCTTCCTCCTCGGCTTCGGCTTCTAGCCGGACAAGGGCTGCCCCTGCTTCGACCTGATCGCCTGCAACAGCCAAAACTTCGGCCACGATACCATCGCGCGCGGCCAACAGGCTGTGTTCCATCTTCATAGCCTCTAGCACCGCCAGACGGTCCCCTTTGGCAACAGCTTGCCCCACGACAGCATCAACACTGCGCACCAGCCCCGGCATCGGCGCTTCGACCAAATTGCCATCGCCATGACCACCGGCAGCGCGGGCCAGCGGATCGATGACATCAAACACCAGACCATAGCCATCAAAGACAGTGACCTGCCCCGCATGCACCGCGACTGCGGCCGCAGTTTGCCCGCCGACTTGCCAGCCGCCCCCGACACGCCTTGCCGTAACCTCGGTCCCGTCCACCTGCCAAAGCTGTTTGGTCGGTGACATTACCTGCACCTTCAATAGGTAATCCTCGCCGCCCCACGTCAGGCCGACCTGATGCAGCAAAGGTTCCCACAAGGTGAACCCCGCATCCTCTGCCGGGTCAAGCAGACCCAAAGCCGCCATGCCTGCCAAGGCCCCGTGTCGCGGCTGCACATCAGGTGCGACGGTCAGACTGTCGATCTCGCGCCCGATCAGCCCGGTATCCACGTCGCCTTCGCCGAACCCCTGATGCCCCGCCAGCGCGCCCAGAAATGCTAGGTTGGTGACGGTGCCCCCAACTTCGCAATGTTTCAACGCCGACCGCAGCTTGGACAGGGCGATTTCCCGCGTTGGTCCATGCACAATGATCTTGGCAATCATCGGGTCGTAGAACGGGCTGATTGTGTCGCCTGCCCGCACGCCGCTATCTGCACGGCACCCCTGCTGGAATTCCAGATGGGTCAGTGTGCCGGTCGCGGGCAAGAACCCTTTTGGCACGTCCTCGGCATACAATCGCGCCTCGAAGGCGTGACCGTTAATGCCCAGCTCATCTTGTTGCTGGGGCAAACTTTCCCCCGCCGCGACGCGCAATTGCCATTCGACCAGATCAACGCCGGTGATCGCCTCGGTCACCGGATGTTCGACCTGCAACCGCGTGTTCATTTCCATGAAAAAGAACCCGTCAGGGCGCAGTCCGTCAGACCCGTCTACGATAAATTCGATTGTACCAGCGCCAGCGTAACCGATCGCCTCGGCCGCTGTGACCGCCGCCTGCCCCATGGCTGTGCGCATCTCAGCTGTCATGCCGGGGGCTGGTGCTTCCTCGATCACCTTTTGGTGGCGCCGCTGAAGCGAGCAATCGCGTTCAAAAAGATGCACCGCGTTCGTGCCGTCCCCGAACACCTGCACCTCGATGTGACGCGGCTTGGTCACAAATTTCTCGACCAGCACGTCGGCGTTGCCAAAGGCGGTCTTGGCCTCTGATCGCGCGCTGTCCAATGCCGCTTGAAAGCCGTCCGCCGCTTCGACCAGACGCATACCTTTGCCGCCACCGCCCGCAACGGCCTTGATCAAAACCGGATAGCCGATCTTGTCCGCCTCAGTCGCCAACAAACCATCGTCCTGATCCGCACCATGATAACCCGGCACAACAGGAACACCCGCCTTTATCATCAATGCTTTAGCGGCGTCTTTTAATCCCATTGCTCGGATCGCTTTTGCGGATGGTCCGATAAACACCAGCCCCGCTGCCGCGACTGCGTCAACGAAATCAGGGTTCTCAGACAGAAAGCCATAGCCCGGATGGATCGCCTGCGCGCCTGTGTCCAGTGCTGCCTGAATAATCACATCCCCGCGCAAATAGCTGTCCGCAGGGGCCGATCCACCAATATGCACGGCCGTATCTGCCATCGCGACATGCTTGGCCGACCTGTCCGCATCCGAATAGACCGCCACACAGCGCACGCCCATAGATTGGGCCGTTTCCATCACACGGCAGGCGATTTCGCCGCGGTTCGCAATCAGTATGGTGTCAAACATCGGCGTAATCCTCGATTAAAGTGAAGCGTTCGCACATCAGCTTCATGTCTGGCGCGAACCCGCCGTTCCGTTTGAAATAAGCCTCGTAGCTTGCACGCCAGTGGTCCAGATCACGGAATTCACCCTGTGCCGCGACGAATTCGGCGTCCATCTCATTGAAGCGGCGGGTCGACACCTCGACTGTTTCGATCATAAAGGCGGGCGTACCATCCCAATTCAGCGCGATATCCCGGCGGCCCACTTCGGGGTAAGCATCGCCACCCGCGCCATAGGCCGACGCGGCTTCGCAGGTGGCTGTTTTGGTGCCGCCACGCACCAAAGCGATGATCTCGGCGCAAAGCTTTGGGTTGTCGCCAAAGCGGAATGTTTCCGCGTCTGGGTTGGCATCGACGATCTGTTGTAATGTTTTTGTCATGGCGATCCCCTTACATCCGGAACACGCCAAAGCGTGTATCCTCGATTGGTGCATTCAAACTGGCCTTCAGCGACAGCGACAGCACATCGCGGCTTTTGCGCGGGTCTATGACACCGTCATCCCACAGCCGTGCCGAGGCATAAAGCGGATGGGATTGTTCCTCGAACATATCGATAGTGGGCTGCTTGAACGCGGCTTCGTCCTCAGCGCTCCAGCTTTCGCCTGCACGCTCGATCGCGTCCCGTTTGACGGTTGCCAAAACGCCCGCCGCTTGGGCACCGCCCATCACCGATATGCGCGAATTCGGCCATGTCCACATAAAGCGCGGGGAATAGGCCCGCCCCGCCATGCCATAATTGCCCGCGCCAAATGACCCGCCGACCAGCATGGTGATTTTCGGCACATTGGTCGATGCGACGGCCGTGACCATCTTGGCCCCGTGACGTGCGATGCCTTCGTTCTCGTATTTCCGGCCCACCATGAAGCCAGTGATATTTTGCAAGAACACCAGCGGGATTTTCCGCTGCGAACACAGTTCGACGAAATGCGCACCCTTTTGGGCCGATTCCGAAAACAACACCCCGTTATTGGCGACGATCCCCACGGGGCAGCCTTTGACATGGGCAAAACCGCAGACCAGCGTTTCGCCAAACCGAGCTTTGAATTCATCAAAACGGCTGCCGTCGACCAACCGCATGATGACCTCGCGAATGTCATAGGGCGTGCGCAGATCAGCAGGTACCACGCCAAGCATTTCAGCGGGGTCATAAGCCGGTTCTTCGCTTGGTTGCCACTGGACGGTCGCAGGTTTGGCACGGTTCAACCCGGCGACCGCGCGGCGCGCAAGGGCCAGTGCATGGGCGTCATCTTCGGCCAGATAATCCGCCACGCCGGACAGACGGGTATGCACATCCCCGCCGCCAAGGTCTTCGGCTGTCACGACTTCGCCAGTTGCGGCTTTGACCAGCGGCGGTCCCGCCAGAAAGATGGTGCCCTGTTCTTTGACGATGATCGACACATCGGACATGGCGGGCACATAAGCGCCGCCCGCCGTGCAAGAGCCCATGACCACAGCGATCTGGGGGATGCCCTTGCCGCTCATCCGCGCTTGGTTATAGAAAATCCGGCCAAAGTGATCGCGGTCGGGAAACACCTCGTCCTGATTGGGCAGGTTCGCGCCGCCGCTATCGACCAGATAGATGCAGGGCAGATGGTTTTCCTCGGCAATCTCTTGGGCGCGCAGGTGTTTTTTGACGCTCATCGGGAAATAGGTGCCACCCTTTACCGTCGCATCATTGCACACGATCATGCAGTCGATGCCATGCACCTGCCCCACGCCCGCGATCACACCGGCACAAGGGGCAGCCCCACCGTAGAGCCCGTGTGCGGCCAGCCCGCCAACTTCAAGAAATGGCGATCCGGGGTCCAACAGGTTCGCCACCCGTTCACGCGGCAACATTTTGCCACGGCTTTCATGGCGGGCGCGGGATTTTTCGCCGCCTCCGAAGGCGGCGGCCTCGGACGCGTTGCGCACGGCCTGCAACGCGTCAAGATGGGCGGCTTCGTTGGCTTTGAAGCCTGTCGATGAGGGCAGCGCCTGCGAGGTCAGCTTCATGTGGGTCTCCTTGATTGGGTAGGTGTGGCAGCAGTCATATGTGCAGCTCACGAATGGATAGTGCCTTGAGGTCTTTGCGGATGACTTTGCCGGTGACGGTCATCGGCAAGGCATCCAGAAAGGCAATTTCGCGCGGGTAGGAATAATTGGCCAGACGGGTTTTGCACCAGTCTTGCAGGGTCTCTGCGGTCACCGCACTGTCTGGTTTACGCACTACATAGGCTTTGACGATTTCGGTGCGAACCGCATCGGGTTTGCCGACAACGCCGCAGGTGGCAACGTCCGGGTGGGTCATCAGGCAATCTTCGATCTCGGCAGGGCCAATGCGATAGCCGCTCGAGGTGATTACGTCATCCTCGCGGCCGACAAAGCGCAGATAGTCACTTTCCCAAATGCCGCGATCGCCGGTGATCATCCAGTCGCCACGGAATTTATCTGCGGTGTCCTGTGGGCGCTGCCAATAACCCAGCATCATCGAAGCCGATCCGCGCCGGATCGCGACATCGCCCTCCTCGGTTGTTGGCACGCCCTCCTTGGACAGTACGGCAAGTTGATGTCCGGGCACCGCTTTACCGATACACCCCGCACGGGGAGGAAACCACACGCCACAGCTTGACGCGACCATGTTGCATTCTGTCTGGCCGTAAAATTCATTGATCGAAAGGCCAAATGCCCTCTGACCCCATGCCAGCATTTCCGCGCCCAAAGGTTCGCCACCTGATGCGACGGTGCGTAGGTTTTCTATCTGTGCGTCCGCTGCTTTGAGCATGCGCAGTGCTGTAGGCGGGAAGAACACGTTTCGGACGCCGCCATCTTTGATGATGCGGATGCACTCTTGCGGTGAAAACTTGGCCATCCGTGCCGCGACCACCGGCACGCCCAAAGCCAATCCCGGCATCAGCACATCGAAAAGCCCGCCAATCCATGCCCAATCTGCGGGGGTCCAGAGGCAGTCATCAGTTTCGCCCAAAATATCGTGGCTCAGCGATACGCCCGGCAGGTGGCCGGTCAAAACACGATGGCCATGCAGCGCGCCCTTTGGGGTGCCGGTCGTGCCGGACGTATAGATCAATACCGCCGGATCGTCGGGACCGGTGTCGGAAAAGGGTACAGGGTCGCCGGCGATGCCAACGGTGTCCGTCAACCATGCCTCGGCCAGATCACCCAGCAATTTGCGGCCTTCGATGTCTGTTAAGACCAATGTCACGCCCGCATCCTTGACGCGAGGCTTAAGCGCGTCATGCTTGAAGAGTTTGAACAAAGGCACTGATATTGCACCGATTTTCCAAACAGCCAAATGGGCAGCCGCACACCACGGGCTTTGACTAAGCAAGACGCCAACACGGTCGCCCGGCTGAACCCGTTGCGTCAAAGCGCGCGCCAAAGCGTCGGTCATGTCAGCCAGATCGCCATAGGTCACGTCGCGCCGCGTATCGCCCGTCAGATCAATGATCGCGGTCCGCCTCGCATCGTGCGAAAGGCATTGCGCTGCCATGTTCAACCGCGCGGGGATATCCCACGCGTCGACTGCATCTAGCCCTGGCAACGGGCCTTTCATCACATCAACCGTATCGTTGGCATTTGCTCCGGTGCGCTGGCTGTCAAGTTCACGGCCAGCATCACCCCATCGATCCCATCATCTCGCGACCGACCAGCATGCGGCGAATTTCCGAGGTGCCAGCGCCGATCTCCATCAGCTTTGCGTCGCGGAAAATGCGGCCTACGGGGTTGTCGGACAGATAGCCCGCGCCCCCCATCGCTTGGACAGCTTGGTGCGCCTGCTTCATCGCCTCTTCTGATGCATACAAGCAGCACGCCGCCGCATCTGCGCGGGTTACATCGCCGCGGTCGCAGGCCTTGGCGACCTCGTACACATAAGCGCGGGCAGAGTTCATCGCGGTGTACATATCCGCCATCTTGCCCTGCATCAGTTGAAAGCTGCCGATGGGTTGGCCGAATTGCTTGCGTTCGGCCATATAGGGCATGATTTCATCCAAACACGCCGCCATGATGCCCAATCCGATACCGGCAAGCACAACGCGTTCGTAGTCCAGACCCGACATCAGGACGCGCACGCCGCGCCCCTCTTCTCCAAGCACATTTTCGAACGGGACTTCGACATCGTCAAAGATCAGTTCGGCCGTGTTTGACCCGCGCATGCCCAGTTTGTCGAAATGCGGGCTGGTGGTGAAACCCTTCATCGACTTCTCGATCAGGAACGCGGTGATCCCCTTGGACCCCGCTTCAGGATCGGTTTTGGCATAGACGACCAGCGTATCTGCGTCAGGGCCGTTGGTGATCCAGTATTTATTGCCGGACAGACGATAGTGATCGTTGCGTTTTTCGGCACGCAGTTTCATCGACACCACGTCGCTGCCAGCAGACGGTTCAGACATCGCCAACGCACCGACATGGGTCCCTGAACACAGGCCCGGCAGAAACTTTGCCCGCTGTTCGGGGGTACCGTTCAGGCTGATCTGGTTGACGCACAGGTTGGAATGCGCCCCATAGGACAAGGATACGGACGCCGATGCACGCGCGATTTCCTCGACCGCAACGGTGTGAGCGAGATAGCCCATACCGGTGCCGCCGAATTCTTCGTCAACGGTCATGCCCAACAGACCAAGGCTGCCCATCTCTTGCCAAAGCTCTGGTGGGAATTCGTTTTTCAGGTCGATGCCAGCGGCCATCGGTTTGACCCGCTCTTGCGCCCAGCGGTGGACCATATCGCGCAGATCATTCACATCGTCGCCCAAATCGAATTTCATGCTGGCGTTGAACATGGACCCCTCCCAGAGTTTATTGAACAGTTGTTCATTACTTTACACCCTCAGAGGATTCGGTCAAGCAAATCCAAGTCGAATGGAACCCGATCCCCCACACCGTCGTTAGGACATTGAACTAGTCGGAAAGGACGCGTTGGAAATGAATACGTCATTGAAAGAAGAATTCTGGGACCGCATCGAAGACATTCGCACCGGCATGCTGGGCACCGACAAGGCGCGCGCTGTCCCAATGACCCATTATGTCGACAAGGATGCAAACGCGCTGTGGTTTATCACGGCGAATGGCACCGATCTTGCAAAGACAGCTCAGACGGGCGCGTCAGCGGAATATATTGTCATCAGCAATGACGAACATCTTTACGCGCGCATCGATGGCAAGGTCCAAGCAGTCACCGACCCTGCAAAGCTGGACGAGTTGTGGAATGCCATTGCAGGCGCTTGGTTCGAGGATGGACGTCAGGATGATGACATCCAATTGCTGCGCATGGACCTGTTGGAGGCTGAAGTTTGGGCAACCGGCGGAAGCCTGTCGTTTTTGTATCAAGTCGCCAAGGCCCACATTACTGACGAAAAACCCGATATGGGCCAGCATGGCACGATCCGGTTCTAGTTCGCCTCAAGAAATCCAAAGAAGTAAGGGCGCTTTCCAACGCCCATACTTTCTTGCGCTACGCTTGTTGAAAAACGGCGCTGACTTCTTCACGGATAATGCGGGCGATCAAAGTGCAGTCCTCTATGCTGAATGTCAGCGGCACACGCATATCGATCAGCCCGGCGAGCAAAGCGTCGCTTTTGGGCAGCGGTGCTGACGGGGCATAGCGCCAACTGTCATAGCGGCTGGTAAACCCTACAGGCTCTTCCGCGCCGAACCATTTCAACTCGACTCCGCGGGCAGAACAGCAGTCCAAGACGTCCCGAACCTTGTCTGGTGCCCAGCCTTGCAGAAGAAATTGAATGGATGATCCCACGATGCTTTCCCCTGCTGCCCGTTCAATCACGGTTAAGCCGGGGGTATTGCGCAATCCGGTCTCGACCGCGAAATAGCGTTCGTTCCAGCGCGCCACCTGTGCATCAAGGTTGCGCAGTTGGGGGCGCAGCAGTGCTGCGCGCAGATTGTCCATGCGTCCTGATATGTTGGGGGTCTCATATTTGATCTTATCGAAAGTCTCTGGCGGTGGACCGGCCAGATGCTTGCCAAATAGCATATAAGAACCAGACAGCATTATCGCACGGGCGGCGATTTCCGCATCATCGGTGACCAACAGCCCTCCTTCGCCCGAATTGACGTGTTTATAGGTTTGACACGAATAGCACCCGATAGCCCCGTGCCGACCTGACGGCACACCGTTCCACGCGGCCCCCATTGTGTGGGCGCAATCTTCGATCACGGTGACACCGGCGGCATCGCACAAGGCCATCAGCGCATCCATATCGCAGATATGCCCCCGCATGTGGCTTAGCAGCAAGACTTTTGCCTGATCCAGCTTGCCCTTCAGATCTTCAAGATCAATCACTAGCCCGTCAGTCGCATCGACAAAGACGGGTTGAGCCCCGACGGCAGCGATCGCCCCCGGTACAGGGGCCAAAGTAAAGGCGTTCGACAACACCTTATCGCCCGGTTGCACGCCCACAGCTCGCAGGGCAGTCGCCATCGCATACCCACCCGATGCCACGGCCAAGCAATATTTTGCCCCAACCAGGGCCGCAAATCCTTGCTCAAGCAGCGCGGTTTCAGCGATTTCGTTGCCCAACGTGTTGTAGCGGTGCAACCTGCCGTGACGCATGACAGCAACCGCCGCCTCAATTGCGTCATCGGGGATGGGTTCCTGCTGGGTGAAACTGCCCCTGAATACCTCTGGCAAAGTCATGCGGCCCCGATCAAGGTCGGCACCAGGGCTGGAAGATGCGCGAAATCTTCAAGCAAAGCCTCGGGGTTGAGGGCAGCCATATCCTCGCCAGAGGGGCCGAACGTCACCAAAATACAGGGCACCCCAGCGGCAGCGGCGGTCTTGCGGTCGGTGCTAGTGTCGCCAACCAAGCAGCATTGCGCCGGATCACCACCGGCACGCCGGGTTGTTTCAAACAGATGTTCAGGGTCAGGTTTACGTACGGCCAAACTATCGGCCCCCAACATCGCCCCGAATGCATCCCGGATGCCTAGCCGTGTCAGCAAGGTATGCGCCAATCCTTCGGGCTTGTTGGTACAGATCGCCACGCGGTAGCCCGCGATTTTTAACGCCTCAACCGCGTCCATAGCGCCGGGGTATAGCACGGTGTGTGTGTCAATATCTTGGGCGTACGCCTTGAGTAAGACAGGATAATACCGGTCAATCGTCATCTCTTCGCCCGCACGGTCCAACCGTTCCATCCCTAGCCGCAGCATCGCACGCCCGCCTTTTAGCGCCGTGCCCGCGTCAAGACGCGCATCCAGCAGATCGCCTTCCCCCATGTCGCGAAAACACGTGTTGGCTGCTGCAATCAGATCACCGCTGGTGTCCGCCAATGTGCCGTCCAGATCGAATACAACCGTTTTCATCGGCGTTCCTTTGCTTAGAGATGTTGCAGCCCGAAATCATCTTTGATGGCTGCCAGACTTGCGCATAAACGCTAACAAGGTAAAGAGAGCCCAAGTCAATTTATTAAAGAGATTTTATATGGAAGTCGCACTGATCCTATTGGCCGCAGGCAAAGGCACGCGGATGCAATCGGATTTGCCCAAGGTTCTGCACACTGTCGCTCATGCCCCATTGTTGGAACATGCGATGGCGTCCGGTGCTGCCCTGTCGCCTGCCCGAACCGTCGTCGTTGCGGGCCACGGTGCCGACTTGGTTCGCGCTGCGGCAGAGGCGTTTGATGACGACGCCCAAGTTGTTGTTCAAAAGGAGCAGTTGGGCACAGCCCATGCCGTCGGTCAGGCCCGCGAAGCGCTGGCAGGCTTTGAGGGCACGGCGATTGTTCTTTATGGCGACACACCATTTGTACAGACAGAAACCCTTGAGGCGATGTGTGACGCGCTGCAGCAAAATGATGTTGTTGTGCTGGGATTCGAGGCAGCCGACCCTGGTCGCTATGGCCGTTTGGTGATGCAAGGCGGCAGCCTGGACCGGATTGTCGAATTCAAGGACGCCACAGATCAAGAACGCGCCATAACCCTCTGTAATAGCGGCGTTGTTGCCTGCAAATCAGACCTTCTTTTTGATCTGATTGATGCCGTTGGAAACGACAATGCGTCCAAAGAATACTATCTAACCGACATCATTGGCATTGCACGGACACGCGGTTTGAGCGCCACTTCTGTCACCTGCCCTGAGGCAGAAACCATGGGCGTGAATTCCCGTGCTGATCTTGCTGCCGCCGATGCTTCGTTTCAGGCCCGTGCACGGGCTGCCATGCTGGAAGACGGCGTAACGCTTATGGCACCCGATACCGTCTATTTTGCACGCGACACCTATATTGGTCGCGACACAGTGATTGAACCTAACGTGGTTTTCGGCCCCGGTGTGACCGTCGAGACCGGAGCCACAATTCGTGCGTTCAGCCACCTTGAAGGGTGCCATGTCTCGCGTGGCGGCATCATCGGGCCATATGCCCGCCTGCGCCCCGGTGCCGAATTGGCCGAAGATGTTCGTATCGGCAATTTTGTCGAGGTCAAGAATGCTCAAATCGCCGAAGGGGCCAAGGTCAATCACCTCAGCTATATCGGCGATGCGACGATCGGGGCGAAAGCCAACATTGGCGCGGGGACAATCACGTGCAATTATGACGGCGTGATGAAGCACCATACACATATCGGTGCGAATGCCTTTATCGGGTCAAATACCATGCTTGTCGCCCCTGTTCATATTGGTGACGGCGCAATGACCGGGTCGGGGTCTGTCATTACATCTGACGTAGAAGCCGACGCCTTGGCGTTGGCCCGTGCGCCACAGGTTGAAAAACCAGGCATGGCGCGAAAATTGTTGGAAATGTTGAAGGCCAAGAAGGCCAAACAGCAGAGAGGCAGCTAACTATGTGCGGTATTGTTGGAGTTCTTGGGCAGCACGAAGCAGCGCCCATTCTTGTAGAAGCGCTGAAACGTCTGGAATATCGCGGCTATGACAGCGCTGGTATTGCCACGATCAATGAAGGCCACCTTGACCGCCGCCGCGCGGTGGGCAAACTGGTGAACCTGTCGGATCTGCTGGTCCATGAACCGCTGGCTGGAAAGTCCGGTATCGGCCACACCCGCTGGGCCACCCACGGCGCACCTTCAGTTACAAACGCGCACCCGCATCTGGCCGGTCCCGTGGCGGTCGTGCACAATGGCATCATCGAAAACTTTCGCGAATTGCGCGTCGAACTGGCCGAACTTGGTGCCCAATTTGTTACTGAGACCGATACAGAAACCGTGGCCTTGCTGACGCAACACTATATGTCCCAAGGCTTGGGCCCGATTGAAGCCGCCACCAAGACGCTGACGCGCCTGCACGGCGCGTTTGCACTGGCATTCCTGTTCGACGGCGAGGACGATCTGATGATTGGTGCCCGCAAGGGTGCCCCCTTGGCTGTTGGATATGGCGACAACGAAATGTATCTGGGCAGCGATGCAATTGCCTTGTCGCCCATGACCAACCGCATCACCTACCTCGAAGAAGGCGACCACGCGATCCTTACGCGCAACTCCGTCGAAATATTTGATGCCAATGGTGCGCGCGCCAACCGCGCGATCAAAACCATCAGCCTTGATACAACACGCGTGGACAAAGCCGGCCACAAACACTTTATGGCCAAAGAAATCGCCGAACAGCCCGGCGTTATCGGCGAGGCCCTCAGCCACTATCTCAACTCTAAGGGTGAGATTTCACTGCCCGATCAAGGCCTTGACTTCAACGCCTTTGACCGGATCACAATGGTCGCCTGTGGCACAGCATATTACGCCTGCCTGACTGCGAAATACTGGTTCGAACAAATCGCGCGCCTGCCGGTCGAGGTCGATTTCGCCTCTGAATTCCGCTATCGTGAACCGCCGATCCCCGGCCGCACGCTCGCACTTTTCGTCAGCCAGTCCGGCGAAACCGCCGATACCCTTGCCGCCCTGCGCTATTGCGAGGGCAAGGCGGACCAAATCGCGGCTGTCGTCAACGTCGCTGAATCCTCGATCGCACGTGAAAGCGATCTGGCGCTGCCAATTTACGCTGGCGTCGAAGTCGGCGTTGCCTCGACCAAGGCGTTTACCTGCCAATTGACTGTGCTGTTCCTGATGGTTCTCAAGGCCGCCTATGACCGGGGTGCCATCAACAATGAACAACTGGCCGATCACATTTCCGGGCTTCGGTCCATACCGTCCCTTATCAACACCGCGCTCGAGCAGAACGCAGCGATCCGCGAAGCCGCCAACAAGCTGTCATCGGCCCGCGATGTTCTGTTTCTTGGGCGTGGTGCGATGTTCCCACTCGCCCTTGAGGGGGCGCTAAAACTAAAAGAAATCAGCTATATACATGCCGAAGCTTATGCATCCGGAGAGCTGAAACACGGCCCAATCGCTTTGATCGACGAAAATGTACCGGTGGTGGTAATGGCCCCCAAGGACACCTTGTTCGACAAGACCGTCAGCAACATGCAAGAGGTCATGGCGCGCAAGGGAAAGGTCATTTTGATCTCGGACCGTTCGGGTCTGAACGAGGCCGCTGAAGGCACATGGGGTCAGATAGAAATGCCCCCCGTCGCCAATGCGCTGGCACCAATCCTGTATGCGATCCCTGCACAATTGTTGGCCTATCATACCGCGATTGCAAAGGGCACCGATGTCGACCAGCCCCGCAATTTGGCCAAGTCTGTCACGGTTGAATAATGGCCAAACAGTTTGGCCAGATCAACGATGACCACCGCGATTTCATTCAGGCGCAGCATATGTTTTTTTGCGGCACCGCGGCGGATGAAGGGCGGGTAAACATCTCTCCCAAGGGGATGGACAGTCTGCGGGTCATAGGGCCTAACCGTATCGTTTGGCGCAACATGACGGGATCGGGCAATGAAACCGCTGGCCATCTGGCACGTATCAACCGGATGACGCTGATGTGGTGCGGCTTCGAGGCGCGCCCGATGATCATGCGGGCCTACGGTACCGCGCGGGTCCTGCATCCCCGCGATGCCGATTTTGCCGCATTGCAAGCGCTGTTTCCCTCGGCGCTTGGTACCCGACAAATCTATGACATGTCCGTCGACATGCTCCAGACAAGTTGCGGCTATGCCGTGCCGTTTTACGACCACGCAGGCGACCGCGACGTTCTTAAGAAATGGGCCGACGACAAAGGCGAAGCTGCGATTGAAACCTATTGGGACGACCGCAACCGCACAACGATCGACGGCCTGCCCACCTTTATTATTCAGGACCCTTCCAATGCATGAGCCCTATTTGGCGCAACTGACAGCGCTTGCCGATCCAGAACGCGCAGCCCAGATGCTGGCCTATCACAAGATCGACCGGCCCTATCTTGGGGTGACAAACCCTGAAATAAACGACCTGACCAAAACCTGGCGTGCCGAACTTGATCTGGCGAACCGCATAAGCGTCGCTGATGGGCTTTGGCAGACCGACATTTTCGAGGCCCGCGTCGCCGCCGCCAAGTTGCTGACCCAGGCACGCCTGCGCCCCGACGATGAAGCCGCCTGGCAAATGTTGCAAAGCTGGGTGCCCGATTTCGACAGCTGGGCCATCGCCGATCATGTTTGCATGGCGGCTCAAAAACGCTTGATTGCCGATCCATCGCGTCTCGACACCGTCGAAAACTGGACAACCTCCGATCACCTTTGGACCAAACGCGCTGCACTTGTCGCGACTTTGCCTTGGACCAAACAGAACAACCCAAAACCCGAAGAACTTGCCGCACGTGAGCGCATCCTTGGCTGGGCCGCAGGCTATTTACCCGTCAAGAACGGCATCATGCAAAAAGCGATTGCTTGGTGGGTCCGCGACCTAAGCCGGCATGACCCGGCCCGCGCGCAGCAGTTCATCGACGAAAACAGCCACCAAATGAAGCCCTACGCTATCAAAGAGGCCTCACGCCATCTCCCTCAGGTCGAGGAAGATACCCCCGACGCCCCAAGCGCCTGATCCGTCTACTCTGGTTCGAAAATATCTGGTGGGTGCTCGGGGCGGGGACTGGCCCCCATTCCATCAAGATCAATCAGCGCAAATGCCCCGCTATTTCTCAGGGTAGCGGGGCCAATAGCCCGACGGCCTTGCGTGAACTTATCCCGAAGTCGACACTTCAACGCTGGTCAGATCCGTCAAAGATGCCCCGATCAAACGCAAAGCGGACAGGGACATGCGGCTTCCCGCTGTTGTAGGCCCATCAATCGGGATCAACATGACCGTCGATGATTTGCCCGTGGCGGGGTTCGTCACACGGCCTTGCATTTCAGTCTTTACCAACGGCGTTTTCATCCAAAGCCCCGGCTCTGTCGCACTTCCCAAGGACACAACTGTCGTGCCCAATACGCGCGCCCCGGCAGCCGCAGGTGCCACTGCTGCGGCGCGCTGTTCAGCGGTGGTGGTGTCCAATGCTTCGGCTGTACGGGCGGCGGGGGGCGGTGGTGGCGCAGACGTCACCGGATCAAGCACTGTCTGCTCGATTTTCACGGCTTCCGGCAACGCGGCAGCGGTTGTTGCTGCCTCACTGGCAGCCCCTGGCCGCGCCAGCCCCAAGCGCTCTGAAATGGTCCCGCAAGCGGAAAGTCCCAGCCCCATGGCGCAAATAATGATATAATGTTTCATGAACATATAGCTACCTGTCCAAACGTGCTGCTTCAATAACCTTATTGTGGCTTGCCCCGCGATGGGCCGATGTTTACCTATGTCGTATGAATGCTCCATTGATTGACCCTTTCGCCCGCGCCATTACCTATCTGCGTGTTTCTGTCACGGACCGCTGCGATTTCCGCTGTGTCTATTGTATGTCGGAAAACATGAATTTCCTTCCTAAAAAGGAACTTCTCACGCTCGAGGAACTGGACAGACTCTGCACCAATTTCGTTGATCTTGGTGTGCAGAAATTGCGCATCACAGGGGGGGAGCCGTTGGTCCGCAAGGGCATCATGACGTTCTTTGACAGCATGACCCGCCATCTCGATGCAGGTGCGCTCAAGGAACTGACGCTGACCACGAACGGCAGCCAGCTTGAACGCTTTGCTGCCGATCTTTATGCCGCTGGTGTGCGGCGCGTGAATGTATCGCTTGATACGCTGGACGACCAGAAATTTGCCGACATCACCCGCTGGGGCCGTCTGCCCCAAGTTTTGCGTGGCATTGATGCGGCACAAGCTGCGGGCCTTCGGGTGAAAATCAATGCTGTTGCCCTCAAGGGTTTCAATGAATCCGAACTGCCCAGCATGACCGCATGGTGTGCTGATCGCGACATTGACCTGACCTGGATCGAAGTAATGCCAATGGGTGATTTGGGCAACGAAGACCGCCTTGCCCAGTATTGGTCCCTCAAGGATGTGCGTAAATCCTACGAAGATCATTATACTGTCACCGATCTAGCGGAAAACTCCGGTGGCCCTGCCCGCTATGTGCGGCTTGAGGAAACCGGCCAAAAGATCGGATTCATCACGCCCCTTAGCCATAATTTCTGCGAAAGCTGCAACCGTGTGCGGATCACCTGCACGGGTGAAATTTATATGTGTCTGGGCCAAGAAGATGTCGCTGATTTGCGCGCGCCCTTGCGCAATCATCCAGATGATGATGCCCCGTTGAAAGACGCCATTCGCGCCGCAATCAACCTAAAGCCCAAAGGCCATGATTTCGATTATTCCCGCCAAAAGCTTGACGGGCAAATGCCCCGCCACATGAGCCACACAGGCGGCTGACGCGGTCATGTCCGCCCCCTTTCTGTACCGTACGTGGGTCGTCGCAAGCATCGGGCTGGTCCCGTTTTTTGCCCGTTCGCAAACCGCCAAGCTGCGCGAACAAGGCGTGTCCGTCAGGCGTGCCCATGAAAAGCTGGGTCATGCCACCCAAGACCGTCAGGGTTCAGGCACCCTGATTTGGCTGCATGCCGCGTCTGTCGGCGAAAGCCTGTCCGTGTTGGCACTGATCACCCGGATGGGGCTCTTGTTGCCGAAGGCACAGTTCCTGATCACATCGGGCACTGCGACTTCGGCCAAACTGGTGGCCCAACGCATGCCGCCGCGCACCGTCCACCAGTTTGCACCGCTGGACGCACCCGGCCCGCTGAAACGGTTTTTGCGCCATTGGCGACCAGATGCGGCCATCTTTGTTGAAAGCGAACTTTGGCCGCAGATGCTGCGCCGGACCCACGCAAGCGGCTCGAAAATGGCTTTGGTTAACGCACGTTTGTCTGACAAATCGGTCGCGACATGGCGCAAGCACCCGAAATTGGCTGCCTATCTGTTTGACGTGTTCGATCTGATCCTGACCCAGAATGATGCGATGGCCCATAACATGGTCAGCATGCATGCGCCTTCGGATCGCGTAGCGCGGGGTATCAACCTCAAATCCATGGCAGGCCCGTTGCCCGTTGACGAAGACGCCCTGTTCGAGGCGCGCGCAGCCCTTGGGCACCGTCCTGTCTGGGTCGCATCCTCGACCCACGAAGGCGAAGAGAATGCTGTTTTGCAGGCGCATCAGGCGCTGTTGAAACAGTTTCCCGATTTGTGTCTGATCCTTGCCCCGCGCCATCCTGAACGCGGTGACAAGGTCGAAGAGTTGATTGCCGACGCGGGCCTGACCTGCACCCGACGCAGCCGAGGCGAAAAACCGAATGCGCAGGTCTATCTGGCTGATACTCTGGGCGAGTTAGGGCTGTGGTATGCCGTGACCGATATCGTGTTTCTGGGTGGATCGCTTTTGCCAATTGGTGGACACAATCCATTCGAAGTGGCCCAATCAGGTGCCGCGGTCCTGTCAGGCAACCATGTCTCGGCTTTTGCCGAAACCTATGCCCAGCTTGAAACCGAAGGGGCGGCGCGGATTGTGGCGGATGGCGACGACCTAGCCCAACGCATTGCCAGCTTGCTATCGCACCCGAAACAACTAGCCGATATGACAAATGCCGCAAAACGTTTTGTCGGGGCCCAGGATGATCACCTTGACGGTATTGCCGCACGTTTGCTGTCTGTCTTGGGGCTAAAGAACGGATGAAAAGAAAGCTTTTCGTCACGAACTTTAACAAAAACTTTACCGGCGTATCCGCGACAGCTGCCAATGTGATCCGCGCCCAAATGGACCGTTATGATCTAGCCCTTGTTGGCCGCCCCTTGCCCGGTTGCCCTGACCCTATTACCGTAAAGCAAGCCCGCGCCAGATCGACCGAAGGGACGATTTGGCACGTCCGGCGCAATACTGAAATGCGCGCCGCCCTTTGGGCCCGCGACATCCTGCGTCTGCCCATCAAAATCGTCTTTACCTCGGCAGCACAGCGCAGGCATTCGGCTTATCCGCGCTGGCTGATCAGCCGCATGGATGCCGTGATCGCCACAACCGACAAGGCCGCCAGTTTTGTCCCGCATGTTCGCGCGGTGGTACCGCATGGCGTGGATACCGCCCTGTTTCGCCCCGCCCAAGACCGTGCAACGGAGTGGAAAGCGTTGGGGTATGGCGGCAAGACAGGCATTGCGACCATCGGTCGTATTCGCCCCGAGAAAGGCACCGATCACTTCGTCAAGGCGATGATCGATCTGCTGCCAGATCACCCCGATACAGTCGCCTTGGTTCTGGGCAAAGCAACCCGCGACCACCGTGCGTTTCTTGCAGATCTAAAAGGTCGGATCAATGCTGCCGGCTTGACCGACCGCATCCTGTTTCCCGGCGAAATCCCGGCCCAAGACCTGCCCGCTTTGATGCGGGGCTTGTCCCTCGTTGTGCAGCTACCGCAATACGAGGGCTATGGCATGGTCCCGTTGGAAGCGATGGCGTCGGGCGTGCCGTTTGTTGGCTATGACGCAGGATATTACCGCGCCTTTAGCGCCGAAGGACGCACAGGTGTGATCGTTGACACCCCCAAAGCCGCCGCACAGGCCGCGCGGCATATCCTTGCAGGTAAGGTTGAAACGATGGGCCATGCCGCCCGTGCCCATGTGATCGAAAATTTCAGCGCCAAAGCCGAGGCTGACGGAATCGACGCCGTCTATCAGATGATTTGGGCGCAAGGTTAACCCCCGCGCCCGCACCGTCATTTAACTCATTGGCATGCGTTGTTCCGCGAGCCCTGCCCACCAGCTGCACCCCGCCGGAATGACGTCATCGTTGAAGTTGTACATCGGGTGATGCACCATCGCGGTGTCGCCGTTGCCAACCAGAATATAGGCACCGGGGCGTTCTTCGAGCATGAACGCGAAATCTTCGCCACCCATCACCAACGAGGCCTCGTCACATTGACCGGAAATACCGCGCGCCACATCGGCGGCGAATTCGGTCTGTTCATCGTGGTTCACCATCACCGGATAATTGCGGATATAATTCACCTTGGCCGTGGCTCCGAATGTCGTGGCGATACCTTCGCAAATCTCGGTCACGCGCTTTTCAGCCAAATCGCGCAGGTCGTTCGATAAAGTCCGGACGGTACCCAGCAGATTGACGCGCTGCGGGATCACGTTGAAAGCCTTGGACGAGGATTCAATCGAGGTGATCGACACAACGATGTTCCCAATCGGGTCGGCATTGCGGCTGACGATGGTCTGCAACGCGGTGATCATTTGGGCGGTCACAACCATGGTATCGATGGTCTCGTTCGGCTTGGCCGCGTGGCCGCCCAAACCTTCAACTTCGATCTCAAGCAGATCAGTCGCGGCAAAAAACGGCCCCGGACGGATGCCAAAGCTGCCCGCTGGCATGCCAGGCCAATTGTGCATGCCGTACACTTCTTGTATGCTCCAACGGTCCATCATGCCGTCTTTGCACATCTCGCGGCCGCCACCGCCACCTTCTTCGGCGGGCTGAAAGATCACGACGACAGTGCCATCGAAATTGCGGGTCTCGGCCAGGTATTGCGCGGCACCCAGCAACATCGCGGTGTGGCCGTCATGGCCGCAGGCATGCATCGCATTGGGTGTCTTTGATGCATATTCAACGCCGGTTTGTTCATGGATTGGCAGCGCGTCCATATCGGCGCGTAAGCCGATAACTTTGCCCGACTTGGTTGCGTTGCCCTTGATAACGCCGACAACGCCCGTGCGGCCGATGCCCTCAACCACCTCATCACACCCAAAGGCGCGCAGTTTTTCGGCGACTGTGGCTGATGTCCGGTGAGTTTCAAACAGAATTTCTGGATGTTCGTGCAGATCGCGACGCCATGCGGTGATCTCTGGGTGCAGTTCGGCAAAGCGATTCTTAACAGGCATAGTGGGTCCTTTTTGGGAAAGTTCTGGCCGGGCGTGAGGGCAATCTACCCCGCGCTTGGCAATCGTGTTTCGACCATCTCGGCAAACCAGCTGCAGCCGGCGGGGATGGCCTCATCGTTAAAATTATACTCCGGGTGGTGAACAGTGGCACCGTCCCCGTTACCCAGCATGATATAGGCACCGGGTCGCTTGTTCAGCATATAGGAAAAATCCTCGCCGGCCATGATTGGCGGGGTGTCACGGTCCACACCGGGGGTCACGTTTTCGGCAACTTCGGCAGCATATTGCGTGTTTTCCTCGGCGTTCACAGTAACTGGATAGCCCCTGCGATAGTCAATCTGCGCACTGCATTGATAGGCCGCACAAGTATGCGTGACGATCGATTCCAGACGTTCTTGGGCCAGGTCACGGATACCCGCGTCAAGCGTTCGGACGGTGCCGCGCAGACGGGCCGTCTGAGGCAACACATTGTAGCTGTCAGTGTCGGACCGCAAAGTACAGACCGAAACTACAACCTGCTTGATCGGATCAACATTGCGGCTGGCGATGGATTGCAGCGCGATCACAACATGGGCGGCGGCAAGGTTGGTATCAATCGCTTCGTGAGGCGCGGCAGCATGGCCACCCTGCCCTGTGATGACGATATCGAATTCATCAGCTGCGGCCAGCAGGGCACCCGTGCGGATTGCAAATTCGCCGACCGGATGACCGGGCATATTGTGCAACCCGTATACCTCGTCGATGGACCAGCGATCCATCAAGCCCTCTTCGACCATAACATTGCCGCCACCGCCGCCTTCTTCGGCGGGCTGAAAGATCAGCACCGCGCGGCCATCAAAATTGCGCGTCTCGGCCAGATACTGTGCGGCCCCCAGCAGGATCGCCGTGTGCCCGTCATGCCCGCAGGCATGCATCTTTCCCGGATGGGTCGAGGCATAATCAAGCCCTGTTGCTTCTTCGATTGGCAGGGCGTCCATGTCTGCGCGCAACCCGATGCTGCGGCCCGAGATATTGGTTTTGCCTTCGATGACCGCAACGATGCCGGTTTCGGCAATGCCTGTGGTGATGTCAGTGATGCCAAAGCTGCGCAGCTTTTCAGCCACGAACGCCGCGGTCTTGGGCAGGTCGAATTGCAGTTCCGGTATTGTGTGCAAGTGGCGACGCCATGCGGTGATATCGGCATGGGTCTCGGCAAAGCGATTCTTGATCGGCATGGGAAGCTCCGGTAATAAATTCAGACGTTGGGGCCCAAAACCATCGGGCTGCCGTCGCTAAATCGCGACAGGCGAAATCTGGTCAGATCATGCCCCACATCGCCGCCGGTTGCCAGTGCAGCCAACACGCGGCCCATCCCCGGACCGATGCCAAATCCGTGCCCGGACATGCCCGTGCCAATGGTAAGTCCCGGTATTTTCGGCGCGTGGTCCACGACTGGAACGATGTCGGGCATCGTATCGATCATGCCGGCCCATGCCGCCTTGAGCCGAACCGGTGGCAGATCCGGGAAAAGTTCTGCAAAGTTGCGTAAAAGGCGGTTGATCTTGCCCATATTCAGGGCCGGATCGAGAATGCGCATTGCCTCGAATGGCGAGATTTCATCACCACGCCACTTGCGCTTGGTGCCCCAAGCATCGGGAAACCCTTTGGGCGCAAAGGGATGCAGGACCTGACCAAACGGATTTGCCCTAAGCTGGGTCAAGTAATGCGGAAAGTTGCGAAAGGCGTCAGGGCCGATGAATAATTCGGGCGCGCCCGGAGGGGCCAGCGTATAGCCGCCATCCTCTCGCCGTCTGAACGCCACTTTGCGATTTGCGGCGGCCCCTGCGTAAATTCCAGGCAAGGGTTCGGTCGCCGCCACGTTTTCGCGCACCGAAAGTTGGGGGATTTTGACGCCGTGGTTGCGCAGAAACAGGGACGACCAAGCGCCCCCCGCCAAGACAACCTGTGATGCGGCAATGCGTCCGGTTTCGGTGACCACACCAGCAACGCGGCCCGCGGCAATATCCAGCGCCCGCACAGCACAGTTTTCAACGATCTGCACCCCTTCGCGCGCTGCAATTGCAGCCAAGGCGGGCACCGCGACCCACGGTTCGGCACGCAGATCCGACGCCGTCACCAGCGCACCAAGCGCAGGTGACGCCATGCCGGGAAACATTGCGGCGGTTTCGGCGGAGGACAGGATTTTACTGTCCACACCATTGGCCCTCGCGTTGGGCAGCCATGCCTCGTAGTCGGCGAGCTGGCGTTGGGTGTTCGCAAAATAAGTGATTCCGCCCTGACGCAAACCAATGTCGATATTAGTCTGGCCGGCTAGTTCATGCCACAGGTGCTGTGCTTCGGTCATGATCGGCATTTCGTCGGGGTCGCGGCCCTGTTGGCGAATCCAGCCCCAGTTTCGGCTGGATTGTTCACCAGCGATGCGGCCCTTTTCCAGCAAAGTGACGCTGTGACCTTCACGGGCCAGAAACAGCGCCGTACAAACGCCGATGATGCCGCCGCCGATGACCACAACATCTGCCTGATTGGCGTGTGGGCCGGGATAGGTGATGGGTGTCGTTTTGTTGATGGGGAATTGCATGAAAGGTTGGCTCAGTCTGTGGTTAGAACGGGTTGGGAGCCAGCCTCCGGTGCTGCTTTGCGGCCCCTCCCCCAAGATTTTAATTCGATTGGAACATGGCGATTGGGGAAGGTGCTAGGGGTCATTTCAAGCGTTCGATCAAATCGCGCATGAACTGGTGTCCGGCTTCGAACTGCGAGACTTCGATATATTCATTGGGCTGATGGGCCTGAGCGATGTCGCCGGGTCCGCAGATCACAGCGCTATAGCCTGCTTCCTGAAATTGCCCTGCTTCAGTCCCATAGCTGACCTTGTGACTGGCATTGTCTCCGGTGATCTGGCGAACTAAAGTTTCGGCCAATCCGTCCTTTTCAGGTTGCAACGCGGGGACATCGAAACGTGGCGTGACTTCGATATAGGTCTCGGGCACGACTTCTTGCATTTGCTTTTCAACTTCCCGTACCTTTTTCAGGTACGCGGTTCCCCACGCGTCTTTATTTTCGCCGGGGACAACACGGAAATCCATCGCGAAATAGCAATCCTTGGCGGTGATGTTATGCGCTGTGCCGCCTGAAATCTGACCGACGTGGCAGGTGGTAAAGGGCGGGTCGAACATCGCGGCCAGATCCGAAGGCTTGTGTGCGAAGTTTTCGGTGTTCATCTCGTTGGCCCATTCGATCAACTTGGCCGCTGCCATGATCGCATTCACACCGGTATGCATAAGGGAGGAATGGACCTCGAAGCCGACCACATGTGTGTTGAAGCCAGAGCCGCCTTTGTGACCCGTGACAGCCTGCATCGTTGAGGGTTCGCCGACGATCACCAGATCGCCTTTGGGCAGCACCGGCTGCATGGCGGCGATCATCGGGGGCGCACCGGTGCAACCGACTTCCTCGTCAAAGCTGAGTGCGATCTGCAACGGTTGTTTGATATCGCTGTATTTTGCTTCGACCATGGCCCAGATGGCCATGGCGTCAAAGCCTTTCATGTCGCAGGTACCACGCCCGTAGTAACGACCGTCGCGTTCAACAACGGTGAACGGGTCGGTGTCCCATGGTTGGCCATCAACAGGCACCACATCTGTGTGCCCGGAGAGAACGACCGCCCCTTCTTCCCACGGGCCGACATGGGCGAACAGCGCATGCTTGGGCTGTTCGGGGTCCACATAGCGGTGGCTTTCGATGCCATGGCTTGCCAGATAGTCAGCCACCCAATCGATCAAGGGGATATTCGTATCCCGCGAGACAGTGGGAAAGCTGACGAGCTTTTCCATGAGGGCGAAGGGGGTCATGCGTTCTGCCATGGGGGCGATCCTTTAGTATCCGCTATCGGTCAAAAGCACCTGATGGCCGGGGGATACGGTTTTATATACGGAGGTTTCGGGCATGTAGCTGACCGGGTGGATCGGCGACGGAATCGGTTTGAAATTCAGCTCGCTCTCTTTTTTGCGTTTGCGCGGGTCGGCGATGGGCACCGCTTTCATCAGGGCCTGCGTATAGGGGTGCTGCGGGTTCTCGAACACCTGCTGACGTGATCCCAGCTCAACAATGCGGCCCAGATACATAACGCCGACCTGATGGCTGACACGTTCGACAACGGCCATATCATGGCTGATAAACAGGAACGACAATTCCAACTCTTGTTGCAGTTCGAGCATTAGGTTCACGACCTGCGCCTGCACTGACACATCCAATGCGGACACGGCCTCGTCTGCGATAATCAGCTTGGGGTTCAGGGCCAAGGCACGGGCAATCGCGACGCGCTGGCGTTGCCCACCAGAGAGTTCGTGCGGAAACCGGCGCATAAAACTGCGGGGCAATTCTACGCGATCAAACAGCATCTCGATACGTTTGGTCAGCTCTGCCCCTTTTAGAGTGCCGTAATTGTGGATCGGTTCGGCAACTTGATCAGACAGCTGCATTTGCGGGTTGAGCGAGGCAAACGGGTCTTGAAAAATCATCTGCATATCAAGCCGTGCTTCGCGCAAATCACGCGTGTTCAGCGCCATGATGTCCTTGCCCGCAATATCGATTTCACCCGACAGCGGTTCAACAAGTCGCAGGATCGACCGGCCGGCGGTTGACTTGCCACAACCGGACTCGCCAACAAGGCTTAGGGTCTGGCCCTTGTTGATGGTAAAAGACAGGTCTTCGACGGCGTGAACATTGGCGATGGTCCTGCGGAAAAACCCGCCCTTGACCGGAAAGCGCGTGGTTAGGTTTTTCACGGTCAGCAAGATTTCGGTCGTGCCCTTGATCGGCACGATTTCCTCGTCCTTGGTGCCCAGCAGCTTCATCGGTTCGGGATAGGCTTTGCCGGTCATTTCGCCCAGCTTTGGGACGGCAGCCAGCAACGCCTTTGTATATGGGTGCTGCGGGTTCTCGAATATTTCCTCGACCGTGCCTTCTTCGACTTTGTTGCCCCGGAACATAACGACAACGCGGTCGGCCATTTGCGCCACGACGGCCATGTCATGGGTAATAAACATCACAGCGGTGCCGGTTTCACGTTTCAACCGGTCAATCAGTGCAAGGATTTCGGCCTGAATGGTCACATCCAAAGCGGTTGTGGGTTCGTCGGCAATCAACAAGCGTGGCGAACAGGCCAAGGCCATTGCAATCACCACGCGCTGGCGCATGCCGCCGGACAATTCATGGGGATACTGCTTAAGCCGTTGATCGGGCTGTGGGATACGCACTTGGGTCAGCAATTCCAATGCGCGGGCTTCAGCCTCGGCCTTGGTCATGCCTTTGTGCAGGCGCAAGCCTTCGGTCAGTTGGCGACCGACGGTGAAAACCGGGTTCAGCGCGGTCATCGGTTCCTGAAATATCATGCCTATTTCATTGCCGCGAATTTCGCGCATCAGGTCTTGGTCTGTCTGGGCCAAATCAACCGCAGGGTTGTTCTGGCGCTCAAATAACAGACGCCCGCCGGTAATTTTCCCGCCGCCGAATTCCACCAAACGCATCAAAGACAACGACGATACCGATTTTCCGGAACCGGATTCGCCAACCACACAAACAGTTTCGCCGGATTTGATGTCGAAACTGACATTCTCGACCCCTACAACCGGGCCGTCCTGAGTTTGAAATTCGACCCTAAGCTCTTGAATTTGTGCGATTGGTGTAGATGTGCTGTCGTCAAGCATGAGATTATCCAGCGCTGGTAATGTATCTGTTCCGCGAACGCTAAGACCATTCGTTACCCAGTGTCAAACACGACGGGCCCTAGGGTGTTACCGCTCTCACGGTGCTTGCATTTCGCGCAGATTCTGTTTCGATGTGCGGATGCGTGCTTTGGGGAGCGGCGTGAGGAACCGCAACTGGAATATTAATTGAACAGTTGTGTTTCCTGCTCTTGACCTTCCGGGCGCGATAATAAGAAAGTTGGGGTCATGTCGACCATTTGACATCCAATGATAAAAAACGCGGCACCATCGAAGAAATCACCGGTGCCCAACAAGGAGTAAGTTATGACGTTGAAAACCCTATTGATGGGTGCAGTTGCCTTTACGGCTCTTGCCCCCGCTGCATTCGCAGCCGCCCACGAAGGCGAGCGCGGGCGCGACGGCGAGGTCAAGATCATTTATTGGCAAGCGCCGTCGATCCTCAACCCGTATCTGTCCGGCGGCACAAAGGATCTTGAAGCCTCCAGCCTCGTAATTGAACCACTGGGCCGCTATGACGAGACCGGTGCGCTGGTTCCGTTCTTGGCCGAAGAAATCCCGACAGTTGAAAACGGCGGCGTTTCCGAAGACCTGAAATCCATCACATGGAAACTGAAAGAAGGCCTGCAGTGGTCTGACGGTACACCTGTGACAACAGCGGACGTCAAGTTCACTGCTGAATACTGTATGCACCCCGAAGGTGGCTGCGCACAGGGGTCCAAATATGACGGCGTGGAAAGCATCGATATTATCGACGAACTGTCGCTGACCGTAAATTTCACCGAAGCAAAACCAAACCCTTACGGCCCGTTCATGGGCGCACAGGCACCTATCATTCAGGCGGCTCAGTTCGCGGAATGTCTGGGGGCCAAAGCACCTGAATGCACCGAAGCCAACTTTAACCCGATCGGCACCGGCCCGTTCATGGTTACGGATTTCCGTCCAAACGACGTGATCCAGATGGTTGCAAACCCGAACTACCGTGATCCGAACAAACCCGCTTTTGCATCGCTGACCTTCAAAGGTGGCGGCGACGCTGCAGCAGCTGGCCGTGCGGTTATGGAAACCGGCGAATACGATTACGCTTGGAACATGCAGTTGGCACCCGACGTGCTGGCGAAAATGGCCGAAGGCGGCAAAGGCACGCCAATTTCAGCATTCGGCACCCTTGTCGAACGTATCGAAATGAACATGACCAACCCGTCGGCAGATCTGCCCGAAGGCGAACGTTCGACTGTGATGCACCCGCATCCATTCCTGTCGGATTTCAAAGTCCGCAAGGCACTTTCCATGGCAATCGACCGTCCGCTTTTGGTTGAAGTCGGCTATGGTCAGGCCGGTCGCCCGACGTGTAACCTTGTTCCTGCTCCGGCGCTTTATGCATCAGACAACACAGAATGTCTGACGCAGGATCTGGAAGGCGCAAAGGCGCTTTTGGAAGAAGCAGGTTACACCGATAGCGATGGTGATGGCGTGCGCGAAAAAGACGGTGTCAAGCTATCCGTTTTGTACCAAACCTCGACCAACGCCGTCCGTCAGGATTTCCAAGCGTTGATCAAAGACTGGTGGAACCAAATCGGTGTCGAAGTCGAACTGCGCAACCTTGATGCGTCGGTCTTCTTTGGTGGTGACCCAGGTTCGCCTGACACGTTCCAAAAGTTCTATGCGGACGTTGAAATGTACGCAAACAACTTTGACGGCACAGACCCACAGTCCTATCTGTCGGCCTACCGTTGTGGCAACGAGCCAAAGCCATCCAGCCAGTGGCAGGGTGAAAACATCAACCGTTTCTGTAGCGAAGAGTATGATACGCTGCTGGACGAATTGTCCCGCACAGGTGAATTGTCCAAGCGTGGCGAAATCGCCAAGCGTCTGAACGACATCATCACCAAAGAAACCATGACAATCGTTCCATTGGTTGACCGTGGTCGTGTATCGGCTGCGTCCTCCACTTTGGGTGGCGTTGTGCTGAACACATGGGATTCCGAACTTTGGAATGCAGCGGACTGGTACCGCATGAAGGAATAATACTTTCCTTCTTTGGGGGAGCGTGTTTTACGCTCCCCCTTCATCAACCGACCACCGCCAACAACACCACAGACTGACCTGCAAAGGCGCCGCGCATGCTGACTTTCACCATTCGACGACTGCTATTGTCGATCCCGACGCTCTTGTTCATCAGTTTGGTTATTTTCCTGCTGCTTCAGCTCGCCCCGGGCGATCCGATGGCGCAGGTGCCGCTAACCGTGCCCCCCGAAGTCAAACAAAAGATGCGCGAGGCACTTGGCCTTGGTCAGCCGATCTATGTGCAATACTACAAATGGCTGATCCAGTTTTTCTGGATTGAACCGCAGGTATTTCTGGATTGGGCGACCCGCGACAGTTTCCTGCTAGGCTGGCTGCCAGACACACATTTGTCCACGTTCATCGACCCTGACAGCGGTGCCGTGCGCCCTGTGCAGCGCATCATCAGCTGGCAGACCCGCAGCCCCGTGATGGACATCGTCGTCCAGCGGATGCCGCAGACCCTATGGGTCGTGGGGCTAAGCTATATCGTGGGCATTCTGATCGCCATTCCGATCGGCATCTATTCCGCCTACCGCCATTATTCGCTGTTCGATCAGGCGGGTACGTTCATTACCATGGTCGGCTTTTCGATCCCGCCATTCTTTACTGGCCCGCTGCTGATTGTGGTATTTTCAGTTACGCTGGGCTGGTTGCCTTCGATTTATGATACCACCCATGTCGTGACCGACTGGGCCAGCTTCAAGATCCAGTTCATGCAGATGGTCATGCCTGTTATGGTGCTGGCGCTGCAAACAACCGCGCAGATCAGCCGCTATATGCGCGGGGCGATGCTGGACAACCTGAACCAGGATTACGTGCGCACCGCCCGGGCGAAAGGCCTCAAGGAATCTTCGGTTGTGTTGGTGCATGTCTTGCGCAACTCGATGATCCCCGTTGTGACCGTGATTGCCCTTGGGATGCCCGCGATTTTCGGCGGCGCGATCATCACCGAAAACGTGTTCAAAGTGAACGGCATTGGCCAGCTTTTGCTCACAGCCTTGTTTGCCAATGACTTGCCGATGGTCATGACGCTGACCTTTATCTTTGCCATCCTGATCGTTCTATTTAACCTGATTGCCGATGTTCTATACGGCCTGCTTGACCCAAGGATCCGCTATGACTGAGCAAGCCATTCCCGCAAGCCCAATCGAGGCCGACATCGAAACCTTTGGCGCGTTGGTGGACAAAGAACCCTCTCGGCCACCGCGCAGCCAGTGGATTGACGTCTGGCAACAGTTCCGCAAACACAAAGGCGCTGTATTCGGCGGTGGGTTCTTGCTGTTTATTACGCTCGCCGTCATCTTTGGCCCCTTCCTGTGGGATGTGGACCCCAAGTCACTGGATATCCGCAACAAGAACTGGCGCCCCGTTTATCAGTTGTTGTTTGACAGCGAGGCCAAGGCCGGTTGGGCGCATCCCTTTGGCACCGATCAATTGGGCCGTGATATCATGGCGCAGATGATTGCAGGCGGTCAGGTTTCAATGGCCGTTGGCTGGTTGGCAATGGCGCTGGCGCTGGTGATTGGGTCTGCAATCGGCGTGATCTCGGGCTATTTCAAAAAGCTCGACTTTTGGCTGATGCGGTTCACCGATCTGGTGTTGTCTCTGCCGATCCTGCCCTTAACGCTTCTTGCGGTGACGCTGTTCCGCCAGCCTTTGAATTCACGCTTTGGCCCCGAAGGCGGGATGTTCATCCTGATCGTGGGCATCATCGGCCTGACGTCCTGGATGCAAACCGCGCGGATTGTGCGCGGTGACATTCTGGCGCTGAAGGAACGGGAATTCATTCTGGCCGCGCGGTCCATTGGGACGCGGCCGGGTAAAATCATTCGGCGGCACCTTTTGCCCAATGTCATCTCGCCTATCATGGTATCCGCGACTTTGGGGCTGGCAACCGCGATCATCACAGAAAGCGCGCTGAGCTTTCTTGGTGTGGGCTTTCCTTCTGATTTCCCGACATGGGGCAAGTTGTTGTCCGACGCGGTCAGCCGGATGCAGGAATTCCCCGAGCGGGTTTTGCTGCCTGGCATCGCAATTTCGCTCACGGTGCTGAGTGTAAACTATTTGGGAGATGGTTTGCGTGATGCGCTGGATCCGCGTTTGCGGGGACGGTGATTGACCTCCGGCTTTGATCTATGTGGCGACTGCCGGATTTGAGTATTTATGAAAGGGTGAAAGGGGGGATGGTAGTCCTCCCTTTTTTGTTTTGTAAATAAGGATACGGTGGGGGTGCGCGGCACCTTACGTGGAACACGGCAAACGAGGCGGCGCAATATTGGGAACCTGTTTCCTGCGCTGCGATCTGCTGTGGGAAATTATTCCGGCAATAGCCCATTCAAACACATACGCACCGCTTGATTTAAGCGATTTTTCGCGCCAATTGGGAAATTATTCCATTTCCAAGAGGATTAGGCGATGTTTGAGTCATTCGGTTTTGAAAACACAACCCCGCAACAGGCATCTGTTCTACTTGCCATCATCATCGGCCTGTTATTTGGCGTCTTTGGCCAGATTACCAAGTTTTGTCTCCGAAGATCCCTGATCGGTGAGGATCGTGTTTCCGCAGCAGGTGTCTGGCTGACAGCGCTCGCCTTTGCCGTTGTTGGGACGCAAGCGGCGGTTTCTATGGGATGGATCACCTTTGACGAACATCGCTATATGATATCGGACCTACCGATTGCGGCGATTGTGGTTGGCGGGCTTTTGTTCGGGGCCGGTATGGTATTGACCCGTGGCTGTGTGTCCCGTCTGACCATTCTGGCGGGGTCCGGTAACTTGCGTGCTGCCCTTGTCGTTGTAGTTTTTGCTATCGTCGCCCATGCCACGCTTAAGGGGTTTTTGGCCCCCTTGCGGGTCGCCTTGGGCAGCGTGACGGTCGACATGGGAGAGAGCGTAAGTCTTGCTGCATTGCCGGGTGGCGCGTGGCTGTGGACGGCTGTGATTGCCGTGCCTGCGCTGGTCTATGGACTGCGGTCGGGCAATGGCGTGGGTACGCTGGCAATGGCAGCCATCATTGGCTTGCTTGCACCGCTGGCATGGGTTGGCACCGGATTTATCCTATTTGACGACTTTGACCCCATTGCGATGGAAAGCCTGTCTTTCACCTCCCCCGCTGCCGAGAGCCTGTTCTGGGTAGTAGCAAGCAGTGCTGTGCCTGCCGGTTTCGGTGTTGGCCTTGTTGGCGGCGTTTTGGCCGGCGCATTGATCGCAAGCCTGACCTTTGGCGGGTTTGGCTGGCAGAGCTTTGAGAGCCCTGCCCAGACGGGCCGCTATATGGCGGGCGCTGCTTTGATGGGCGTCGGTGGTGTTCTGGCGGGCGGCTGCACGTTGGGGGCTGGCTTGTCGGGTGTCCCGACCCTGTCGCTGGCAGCAATTCTGGCCATCGTGATGATCGGCGTTGGCGTTCTGGCCACGAACGCCGCCTTGCGCGCTGCCCCTGCTGGCCGCTTGGCACACGGCTAAAACAGTTAGTGGATTTTGCTGCGGAGCCGCCGCAACATCCACCATACCAAGCCAACGGCAACCGGCACAGCGAGGGCAGTCAATATGCCCTTGCTGATGCCAAGAGGTTCGGCCAAAGGGTACAGTGCGTAGCTGGCAAGCGACACGGCGTAATAGCTGATTGCCACCACCGACAGCCCTTCGACCGTGTGTTGCAGACGCAGCTGTAGGTCTGAACGTCGGTCCATGCTGGCCAGTATTTCCTGATTCTGGGCTGAGCGCTCTACATCCACCCTAGTACGCAGCAATTCTGAGGCGCGGATGGCGCGGGCCGACATCGACTGCAACCGCATCTCAGACGATTTGACGGTGCGCATGGCGGGCTCGTAGCGGCGCATCATGAATTCATCAAACCCCTGTCGCGACATGAAGCGCATCTCTCGCAGCGCAAAAATCCGTTGGGTGACAATCGCCTGATATGCCTCGGTCGCGCCGAAACGATAGGAGGTTTCGGCCGACAAGGTTTCAAGCTGCACCGAGATGTCCAAAAGCTTGTGCAACGTATCCTCGGCCATCGCATCAGACGCCCGCATCGTTGCCATCAGATTGGTTAGTTCCCTGTCCAGATCGTTCAGTTGCCCACCAAATTCGCGCACCTTGGCAAAGCCCAGCATCGACATGGATTTATAGGTCTCGATCTCGCACATCCGTTGAACGATGCGGCCAAGGCGGCGGTCACCTGTCTCAGGGGCTGCGAAGATCGCCATGCGCATGTGACCAGCGGAGTCGATCCGGAAATCGCTGGCCACGGTGGCACCATCGTCCAGTACATTGGCGACGGCAAGGCTTTCGGGCACGAACCAGTCCCGCAGCGCATCGGCGATCTGTACGTCATTCTCAGGCCGCTTGACCAGCCGCAACAGGATCGAGGTGATGCGCTCTGCATTCAGTCCGGCGCGCCAATTTTTGGGAAAGACATCGAATTCAGTCGGATCGAACGGGCGGTCGCTGATCTGTTCGGAAAACACCGTATAGGTCACGAATTCCGTGTGCTGCTCCCACTTCAGCGCGTATTTTCCCATTGGGCCGTAATAATGAGTGGCATTGCCGGCGGGGAGCGGCGCGCCATAGTGTTTTAGAAGTGCAGACAAGTGTTCCAGGTCAACTGATCTGTCACGGGTTGCAGCATCACCAGGCGGGCGTATGGCAAGATAGGCCGCTACATGGGGCGCGCTGAGCGATGGGAACGGGCGAGCATGCAGCTCGCTATTGAGTTCATAGCGTAACGGGTGATCTTTTATCGCAACCATCGTGATTTCATCTCTGAATTTAGGTGTTTTGAGGGACAATACAGGTTTCGCCACCAAAGTGCATCAATAAATTCAACATTTACAATGCGTTACGGTGTACCATTGAATACCGGCGGTTATGGTTCGACAAACTTGGCCAAGGGTTGGTTTCGCATAATTTTTTTAGCTTAGTGAGAAACGCAAACAGTCTTCGCGAAAGCTTGAAATAAACACTGCCCGATGTGGGCACTAGCACTCAGCAACCGGGAAAATAAAAGCGCCCCACCATTTCTGGCAGGGCGCTTTTTACTAATCGCATGGCCGTGTTAGGCGCAAAGGGAGTTAGTCGATCATTGGCAGTAGCTTGTCCAAGCTGGCCTTGGCATCGCCATAGAACATCCGCGTGTTGTCTTTGAAGAACAACGGGTTTTCGATACCTGAGTAGCCGGTGCCCTGCCCGCGTTTGGACACGATGACATTCTTGGCCTTCCAGCATTCCAGAACCGGCATACCGGCGATGGGGCTGTTGGGATCATCCTGTGCGGCAGGATTCACGATGTCGTTGGACCCGATTACGATGGCAACATCCGTCTTGGGGAAGTCGTCGTTGATCTCGTCCATCTCCATCACGATGTCATAGGGTACTCTGGCCTCGGCCAGCAGCACGTTCATGTGACCCGGCAGACGACCCGCAACGGGGTGAATGGCGAAACGCACGTTCTTGCCTTGGGCGCGCAGCTTTTTGACCAACTCGCTGACCGCCTGCTGAGCCTGCGCAACCGCCATCCCGTAACCGGGAATGATGATGACACTGTCAGCTTCGTTCAATAGCGAAGCTACGCCATCTGCTTCGATCGCGACCTGTTCGCCTTCGACGGCCATTTGTTCGCCTGCAGGGCCACCAAAGCCGCCCAAGATCACGCTGACAAAGGAGCGGTTCATCGCCTTACACATGATGTAAGACAGGATCGCACCCGAGGAACCCACCAGCGCGCCAACAACGATCAACAGATCATTACCAAGCGAGAAGCCGATCGCCGCCGCGGCCCAGCCAGAATAGCTGTTCAGCATCGACACAACCACCGGCATATCGGCACCACCGATGCCCATGATCAGATGATAGCCAATGAACAAGGCTGCCAGCGTCATCAAGAACAGCGGCAGGAAGCCACCAGTGTTAAAGTACCAGATCAACGAAAGCACCGCGATAGCAGCCGCTGCAATGTTCAGCATGTGACCACCCGGCAGCTTTTCCGCCGTGGACGACACGCGCCCCGCCAGCTTGCCATAAGCAATGACGGAACCAGTGAAAGTTACCGCCCCGATGAACACACCCAAGAACAGTTCGACGCGCAGAATGCTTAGCTCGACACCAGATTTCTTGGCGATCAATGCCGCGAAAGTGCCAAGTTCTTTGACGTCACCACCATCGGCGATAAAGCCACCCACGCGGCCAATCTCGAAATGTGCGATCAGACCGACGAAAACCGCCGCCAGACCCACAAGGCTGTGCATCGCGGCAACCAGTTCGGGCATCTGCGTCATTTGTACTTTTGTCGCCAGTTGATAGCCGATGGCACCGCCACCCCCGATCAGGATGATCGACAAAAGCCAATAGCCAGAGCCCGGCCCGATCAGTGTTGCAGCCACGGCCAAGGCCATACCTACAATACCATACCACACCGCGCGTTTCGCACTTTCCTGCCCGCTCAGCCCGCCAAGCGACAGGATAAACAGGATTGCTGCGACCACATAAGCCGCTGTTGTGAAACCAAAATCCATGAACCCTGCCCCCTTAAGATTTCTGGAACATGGCGAGCATGCGCCGTGTCACGAGGAAGCCGCCGAATATGTTGATCCCACACATGAAGACCGACAAAGCCGCCAAAATAATCACCAAGAAGGACCCCGAACCGATTTGCATCAGCGCGCCCAGAATGATGATCGACGAGATCGCATTCGTCACCGCCATCAAAGGTGTGTGCAAGCTGTGCGCCACGCCCCAAATGACTTGGAAACCGACAAAGACCGCCAGAACAAACACGATAAAGTGCTGCATAAAGCTGGCCGGAGCCACCAAACCAACCGCCAGCAGCAATGCGCCACCAACTGCCAGTAACGTGACCTGCGACTTGGTCTGCTTCTTGAACGCTGCTGTTTCAGCCGCGCGCTTTTCTTCTGGTGTCTGTTCCTTGACGGGTGCCTTTTTCGGCGCAGCCGCGATTGCCGCCACTTTTGGTGGGGGCGGTGGGAAGGTCACTTCGCTGGCGTGAGCAATCGTGGCACCACGGATCACGTCGTCTTCCATGTTGTGGTTGATCACACCGTCTTTTTCCGGCGTCAGATCGGTCAACAAATGACGGATGTTGGTCGAATAAAGCGTAGATGCTTGCGTACCCATCCGGCTTGGGAAATCAGTATAGCCGATGATGGTAACACCATTCGCTGTAACGACTTTCTCATCCATCTTGGTCAACTTGCAGTTGCCGCCCTTTTCCGCTGCCAGATCGATTATCACCGACCCCGGCTTCATCGCGGCGACCATATCTTCGGTCCACAGCTCTGGCGCTTCGCGGTTAGGGATCAACGCGGTGGTGATTACGATGTCGATTTCCGGTGCCAACTCGCGGAATTTGGCCAGCTGTGCTTCGCGGAATTCAGGCGAGGAAACAGAGGCATAGCCACCAGAGGCAGACCCGTCCTGCTGTTCTTCTTCAAAATCAAGGTAGACGAATTCTGCACCCATGGATTCGACCTGCTCGGCCACTTCTGGGCGCACGTCAAACGCATAGGTAATCGCGCCTAAGCTCGTCGCCGTACCGATCGCAGCAAGACCCGCAACACCGGCACCGACGACCAGAACTTTGGCCGGGGGCACCTTGCCCGCGGCTGTGATCTGACCGGTAAAGAAACGACCGAAGTTATTGCCCGCCTCGATCACTGCACGGTAGCCCGCGATGTTCGCCATGGATGACAGTGCATCCATCTTTTGCGCGCGACTGATCCGGGGGATCATTTCCATCGCGACAACGGTGGCACCTTTTTCGGCAGCCGCTTTCATTTTTGCTTCGTCCGCGACGGGGCTAAAGAACGAGATCAACGTCTGACCGCTCCGCAGCTTTTTCATCTCGGCATCATCAGGTGCACGCACCTTGGCAACCACGTCAGCAGCTTTCCAAAGCGCCGTCGCCGTCTTGACGACCTTAACACCAGCAGCGGTATAGGCTGCATCGTCAAAACCCGACGCAATCCCCGCGCCCGTTTCGATCATGCACTCATGACCCAGTTTTTGCAGCGCAAGCGCTGACTCGGGGGTCATCGCTACGCGGCGTTCCCCCTCAAATACTTCCTTTGGCGTCCCGATCTTCAATCCAGAATCCCCCGTGTTGCCGTGTCGCGACCACCGTGGCGCAACATAATTACTCTGAGCAGTACTGCTTGGGTTCCTATAGTACAAGACGTGGCCCCGGTTAGAAGGGCAATTCTGCCCCCTGCTAGCGCTAAAAGCCCGATTTCTAGGCCCGCGACGTTGCGTGACAATGGCGCATGGCTTGCGCCCGTACGCCCCTGTCGCCAGCATGGCTGAAACTCAAAGGGAGAAGATCATGGAACTGAGCGGAAAACACGCATTTATCACGGGTGGCGGCACCGGGATTGGCCTGGCAATCGCCCAAGACCTCGCCGCCAAGGGCGCACATGTGACCATCACCGGCCGCCGCCAAGAGGTGCTGGACGCGGTCGCTGGCCCGAACATGACTGGCGTTGCAATGGACGTGCGAGACGAAGACGATGTGGTCGCAAAGATAGCGGCCGCCGTTGCGGCGCATGGCCCGATCCAGATTTGCATTCCCAACGCAGGCATCGCCGAAGGCAAAGCCGTACATAAGACCGATATGGATTTCTGGCGCAACATGATGGCGACCAATCTGGACGGCGCGTTCCTGACCATCCGCGAATCGTTGAAATCCATGCGAGAAACCGACTGGGGTCGCGTAATCGCGATTTCCTCTATGGCAGGTTTGCGCGGGTTGCCCGGTGCTGCGGCCTATTCCGCGTCCAAACACGGAATGATCGGGTTAATCCGTTCCCTGGCCGAAGATTACATGGGCCAACCTTATACATTCAACGCAATCTGCCCCGGTTATGTGGACACACCGATTGTCACGCGCAACACCGCGTCCATCTCGGAACGCGCGGGCATATCCGAGGAAAAAGCTCGCGCGATTATGGTGAATTCCAACCCGCACAAACGTCTGATCGATGTCTCCGAGGTATCTGCTGCAGCCGGTTGGTTGATCGGCCCCGGATCCCAAAGCATCAATGGCCAATGCATTCAGGTCACCGGCGGCCATATGTAAGCTGGGTTTCAACATTCATTAACCATGCACCGCTAATGTCGTGGCATGGTTAATGTCTCTTCGATTCTCGATTGTTCCGTGCGCGGTGCCCGCCCTTTAGATGGCAGGCTCGCAAGATGAAGCTGACCTTCAAAAGTAGGCGCAATGTCAACCCGTCGGCACCCGCTGGATCAGAACCGTTGGCATCGTACCAAATGCAGCGAAATCCCCAAGGCTATATATGGCGGTCACGGCGCAAGCCCGTTGCGGCAACGCCGCGCCATACTTTCGACTTCAAAGGCGAAAACCGCGCGCCTTAGGCTGATTGCAGTAATTCCTGACGCTTGCCTACGGCCCATGCCTGTGCCGCTGCGCCGAACCTCTGGAACAAGGGGCGCGACACCGGATCATTGGCAGCGTCCCATTCAGGGTGCCACTGCACCGCAAGGGTGAAACCCGGTGCCCCCCTGATATAAATCGCTTCGGGCGTGCCATCATCCGCAAAGCCGTCGATCACAACACGTGGACCGGGTTCTTTGATGCCCTGCCCATGCAAGGTGTTCGTCCGCACCTTTGTAGACCCTAGTATTTCATGGAAAATACCGCCCTGTGTGAACGTCACATCGTGCCGCAATTCGAATTTCTCTTCTATCGTACCATCGGGGGGCATTCGGTGATTCATCCGCCCCGGCAGATCGCGAATTTCAGGGTAGAGCGACCCCCCCATGGCGACGTTGACTTCTTGAAAGCCACGGCACACGCCAAAAAACGGTTGCCCCCGGTCCACACATGCGCGGATAAGACCCAATGCTATCGCATCACGTGCGCGGTCAAAGGTACCATGCGCTTCGGTCTCGGCCTCGCCGTATTCCTCAGGGTGCACGTTTGGGCGGCCCCCAGTGAACAGAAAACCATCGCAGGCGACCAACAGTTCGTCGACTGAAACAAGTGACGGGTCACTGGGGATGATCAACGGCATACAGCCCGACACCTGTGCCACTGCAACAGTGTTCATCGTACCAGCAGCGTGGATCGGGTATTGGTCATTCAAAAGGCCGGCATTGCCAATAATACCGACGACAGGACGTGACATATGCAGCCTCAAACTTGCGAATAGTTCAAAGCTTATCGCGTCCTCCGCACGACCTCAACACCCCATAAATGTTCCGCATCAGGCTTCCGCGGTGATCCCGGTTGCCGCAATGCCGGCCAATCCGGCCTCGACATCATTGTCAGATGTGTCGCCTGTCACGCCAACCGCCCCTATTACCGCGCCCTTGGCATCACGCAACAAGATGCCACCGGGCACCGGCACAACTGCGCCCCCGTAAACGCCGTTTACTGCTGACATGAAATAAGCCTGCGCCTCGGCACGGGCCATCTGCGCGCGGCCAGCCATTCCAAGCATCACAGCGCCATATGCCTTGCCATGCGCAATGCCGAAACGCCCCGGTGCGGCACCATCTTCACGCTCGAACGCTTGCACATGCCCACCCGCATCCAACACCACGACCGACAAAGGCTTGAACCCCATCTCGCCGCCCTTTTTCAGCGTCTCTGCAATTATTACCCGCGCCTGCTCTAACGATACCATCACTCTAAACCTTTTTCATTTTGCCAAATAAACTCCGGGGAGCGCGAGGGGCTGGCCCCTCGCTCATCACCCTTCAACCTTGCGCAGCCTTCAACTCAAGCCGCCGCGCATGCAACACAGGCTCGGTATAACCTGAGGGTTGCACGCGCCCTTTCATCACCAAATCACAGGCTGCCTTGAATGCAATCCCGTCAAAAGACGGTGCCATAGGTTTGTACAAAGGATCACCCGCGTTCTGCTCATCCACAACAGCGGCCATCTTTTTCAGCCCTGCCATCACCTGATCTTCGGAAATCACACCGTGGTGCAGCCAGTTTGCCAATGCCTGTGCGGAGATCCGACAGGTCGCGCGGTCTTCCATCAGACCTACATCATGAATGTCCGGCACTTTGGAACAGCCCACACCTTGATCGACCCACCGCACCACATAGCCAAGGATCCCCTGCGCGTTGTTCTCGATTTCTTGATTGATCTCGGCGTCAGATAGATTACGACCTGTTAAAATCGGAATATTCAACAGCGCGTCTAGCGTGCCACGCGCACCACCGGCTTTGATCTCTTCTTGCCGCGCCAACACATCGACTTGATGGTAGTGCATCGCGTGCAACGTCGCGGCGGTGGGCGACGGCACCCAAGCACAGTTTGCACCCGCCTTGGGGTGACCTATCTTAGCCTCCATCATCGCTTCCATCATGTCGGGCATGGCCCACATGCCTTTACCGATCTGGGCCTTGCCCTGCAAACCGCAGGCTAGACCGATATCGACGTTGCGGTCCTCATAGGCGGCAATCCACTCGGAATTCTTCATCTCGCCTTTGGGCACCATTGGCCCCGCTTCCATCGACGTGTGGATTTCGTCGCCTGTCCGGTCAAGGAAACCGGTATTGATGAACGCCACTCGCGATTTCGCGGCACGGATACATTCCGCTAGGTTGGCCGAGGTGCGGCGTTCTTCGTCCATTATCCCCAGCTTGACTGTATTGGCAGGCAGGCCCAGCACTTTTTCCACATGGGTGAAAATCTCGTCTGCAAAGGCAACTTCGTCAGGCCCGTGCATTTTTGGCTTAACCACATAAACCGACCCCGCAATCGAGTTGCGCATGCCGCCGGTCTTTTTCAGATCGTGCATTGCGATCAGCGTCGTGATCATCGCATCCATCAGCCCCTCGCCCGCTTCTAAACCATCACGGTCCAATACGGCAGGGTTGGTCATCAGATGGCCCACATTTCGGATCAGCATCAGCGACCGGCCTTTCACCGTCAGCACAGAACCATCCGGTGCCGTGTATTCACGGTCAGGGTTCATCGCGCGGGTGACTTGCTGGCCACCCTTTTCGAATGTCTCGGACAGATCACCCTTCATCAGACCCAGCCAATTACTATAGGCGACGACCTTGTCTTCTGCATCCACGGCGGCAACGCTGTCTTCGCAATCCATAATCGTGGACAGCGCGGATTCCATCAAAACATCCGACATATGGGCTGGGTCGGTTTTGCCAATCGGGTGGTCCACATTAATCTGGACTTCGATATGCAATCCGTTGTGTTTCAGCAAAATCGCGGTCGGCGCGTCTGCGGCACTGCGGTAGCCCGCAAATTGTGCAGGATCGGCAAGACCGCCAGCTGCGTCCCCAACCGACAAGCTTAAAGACCCGTCCGAAACCTTGATCCCGGAAACATCAGCCCAAGAGCCAGAGGCCAGCGGCGCTGCCTCATTTAGAAACGCCTTGGCCTTGGCCACTACCCGCGCACCGCGTTTAGCATCATAACCTTTGCCCTGCGGCAGGTCACCCAAGGCATCGGTGCCATAAAACGCATCATACAAGCTGCCCCACCGGGCATTGGCCGCGTTCAAGGCAAAGCGGGCATTGGTGATTGGCACCACCAGCTGAGGGCCGGGCACGGATGCGATTTCGGGGTCGACGCCTGCAGTATCAATTTCGAATGCAGGTCCCTCGGGCACCAAGTAACCGATTTCGCGCAGAAACGCGGTATAGGCACCTGCGTCGTGATCCTGACCGGCGCGATCTTTGTGCCATGCGTCAATCTTGGCCTGCATGTCTTCGCGCACCTGCAACAGGTCGCGGTTTTTTGGGCCTAGCCCGTGCACGAGATCAGAAAAACCGGCCCAGAACTTGTCAGGTTCGACACCTGTTCCGGGCAGCGCTTGGGTTTCTATAAAGCGGACCAATTCGTCCGCGACCTGCAAGCCGTTCTTATCAGTGCGTTGGGTCATTGAATGCTCCTTGGGGTTTCGTCTGCGATCGCTTTCACGAATGCTTAAAAGGTAACATCTGCTTGATCAAGTTGTATTGGTAAAATTATATTACCAATATCGACCAATCACAGCTTTTTCGACACCCCCCGGCACTTGTCCGAACAATAGCGAACCGCATCCCAGTCTTTGGCCCATTTCTTGCGCCACGTGAAAGACAGTCCGCAGTAGACGCAGGCTTTCGTAGGCAGGTCCGCTTTCTTACGCATTTTTGCCATGCGGGTGGTCCCGTAGTGTATTGACAGTCATAAAAACAGGCAGGTTCTGAATTTCAGAACCTGCCTTAAAAACACTAGTTAACTAAAAAATCGGAAACTTAATTACTTTCGTTTGTACCCGGCTCGACGGGATCAACGGGGGCAACGGTTGACGTGGTTCCGTCGTTCTGTTCGATCATCACGCCATCGGTCGCGTCATCACCTCGGCCGTTATCAAGAACAAAAAACAACAACAAAATAATCATTAAAACGCCAAAAATCATGGCACCCCTGATCCCTAAAAGGGCGGGTTTATGTCGCTTTTCTTGTTTGTCCGTATTTGTGTCGGGTGCTGACATAGTCCATCCTCCGGTTAAGAGATTTTCGCCACCGCCTTGCGGGTGCATGGTTGCCAGACTAACTTCGGAAAGGGACATTCAGTTCCGAAATAAAGGAAATAATATGCGCGACGCTGCCCCAGAGACGATATACCTCGCCGACTACACGCCATTCGGCTTTATTATCGACAGCGTTGCCCTCCACTTTGATCTGGACCCTCATAAGACCCGCGTCAAAAGCACCGTCGCCTTTCGGCCTAACCCGGATGCCACTGATCGCACTTTCTTTTTGCATGGCGAAAAGCTGAACCTGATCAGCGCCAAAATCGATGGCAATCCTGTGACGCCCGACGTCACGCCCGAGGGCCTGACCTGCGCCGTGCCCGACGCACCGTTCATTTGGGAAAGCGAGGTCGAGATTGACCCGACCGGCAACACCGCCCTTGAGGGGCTGTACATGTCGAAAGGCATGTATTGCACCCAATGCGAGGCCGAAGGCTTTCGCAAGATCACCTATTACCCTGACCGTCCCGATGTGATGGCGGTATTCACTGTAACCATCAACGGGCCGCATCCGGTCTTGTTGTCCAACGGCAACCCCATCAGCGCGGGTGAACATGCCGCCGAATGGCATGACCCGTGGCCCAAACCTGCCTATCTGTTCGCACTGGTCGCAGGCGATCTGATCGCCCACCCCGGCAGTTTCACAACCAAATCCGGCCGCGATGTGACGCTGAACCTGTATGTGCGCCCCGGCGACGAGGGCAAATGCGCCTTCGGTATGCAGGCTTTGAAAGACAGCATGAAATGGGACGAAGAGGTTTATGGCCGCGAATACGACCTTGATCTGTTCAATATCGTTGCCGTCGATGATTTCAACATGGGCGCGATGGAAAACAAGGGGTTGAACGTCTTCAACTCCTCTGCCGTATTGGCGTCGCCCGAAACCTCGACCGATATGAATTTCGAACGCATCGAAGCGATCATCGCACACGAGTATTTTCACAACTGGACCGGCAACCGCATCACCTGCCGCGACTGGTTCCAACTTTGCCTGAAAGAAGGGCTGACTGTCTTCCGCGACAGCCAGTTCACCTCTGACATGCGCTCGGCCCCTGTGAAACGCATCAGCGATGTTATCGACCTGCGCGCGCGGCAATTCCCCGAGGACCAAGGCCCGCTGGCCCACCCCGTGCGCCCCGAAAGCTTTCAGGAAATCAACAATTTCTACACCGCGACCGTCTATGAAAAAGGGGCCGAAGTTATCGGCATGCTCAAATTGCTGGTCGGGGACAAGGCTTATTCAGACGCGCTTGACCTGTACTTTGACCGCCACGATGGTCAAGCCTGCACCATCGAAGACTGGCTCAAGGTGTTCGAGGACACCACTGGCCGGGACTTGACCCAGTTCAAACGTTGGTATTCCCAAGCGGGCACTCCGCGACTTTCGGTGACCGAAGATTGGGATCACGGCAAACTGACGCTGAACTTTAAGCAGCACACCTCGCCCAGCGCCACCACGCCTGATCCACAGCCTCAAGTGCTGCCCATCGCCGTGGGCCTGATCGACCAGGATGGCGACGAGGTCGAAGAAACCAACGTTCTTGAGATGACCAAGGCCGAACAAAGCTTTGTCTTTGATAACCTCGGCACGCGCCCCATTGTGTCGATTCTGCGCGGCTTTTCCGCCCCCGTGGTGCTGACCCAAGACCTGACGGACGCCGACCGCGCCCACCTGCTGGCCTATGACACCGATCCGTTCAACCGTTGGGAACAGGGACGCATTCTGGCGCGCACCTCACTGTTGGCGATGATCCTTGAGGGCAAGAAACCCAACAAGGACTGGCTCAAAGGCATCCGCGCCGTGATCAGCGACGAACATCTTGATCCCGCCTATCGCGCGCTCATGCTGGGGCTGCCCTCGCAATCCGATCTGGCACGCGCATTGGCCGAAGACGGCCATACCCCCGACCCTGACATCATCTATGCCGCTGTCGAAGCAACCCGCGACGCCATGGCGAAATCCTATGCCAATCTGGTGCCGACTCTTTACATGCGCCACACGGTGACGGATGACTACGAACCCAACGCGGCGCAATCCGGCAAACGGTCCCTCGCCAACGCGGCCTTGTCCCTGCTGACCCGCACAGACGACGGTACCATGGCGCAAAAGCAATACGACGCCGCCGATAATATGACTCAGCAGCTAAGCGCCTTGGCGAACCTGATCCGCGCGGGCAAAGGCAGCGGCGCGGTGAAAGCCTTTGAGGCGCAATGGAAAGACGACCGTCTGGTCATGGACAAATGGTTCGGCTTGCAAGTTATGGAAGCCGACCCGGAAGAGGCCCACGAGGTCGTCGAAACCCTGACCAAACACGCAGATTTCAATTGGAAAAACCCCAATCGGTTCCGCTCGGTGCTGGGGGCCTTTGCCGCCCATCATGCCGGTTTCCACCATGCATCAGGCGCAGGATATCGCCTGTTTGCTGATTGGCTGATCAAGCTTGATCCGTTGAACCCGCAAACCACGGCTCGGATGTGTTCGGCCTTCCAGACTTGGAAGCGCTATGATGCAGACCGGCAGGCGTTAATCCAAACCGAACTCGACCGCATTCTCGCGCAACCCGACCTGTCGCGCGATACAACCGAAATGCTGACCCGCATCAGGGGGGCCTAAGACATGCGCCCCATCTTGCTTATCACCGGTGCCTCTGCGGGCATCGGTGCTGCCTGCGCGCGGCTCGCAGCACCCACCTATGATCTGGCATTGAACTACCGGTCTGATACCGTAGGGGCCAAAGCGGTCGCTGCACAAGCCGAAGCCCAAGGTGCGCGCACCCTGCTGTGCCAAGGCGATGTGGCTGACCCTGCCGATGTGGCACGCATCTTTAATCAGATCGACAATCACTATGGCCGCCTTGATGCGCTGATCAACAACGCGGGCATCGTCGACCAGATCGCCACCGTCGCCCAGATGGACCACGCCCGCCTGAAACGTATGTTCGACGTCAATGTGATCGGTGCGATGATGGTGGCCCAAGCAGCCGCCAAACGCATGCAGGCCCAAGGCCACGGTGCAATCGTCAACATGGGGTCCATCGCAGCACGGCTGGGCTCTGCCAATGAATTCGTCGATTACGCCGCCTCCAAAGCCGCGATTGACGCGTTCACCATAGGTCTCGCAAATGAGCTCGCCCCACAAGGCATCCGCGTCAATGCGATCCGCCCTGGTCTGATCGAAACCGAAATCCACGCCAAAGCTGGCGCACCAGATCGTGCACAAACCCTTGCGAAAAACATCCCGATGCAGCGCACAGGCACTGCTGTTGAAGTCGCCAGCGCCACGTTGTTTTTGCTCTCTGATGCGGCCAGTTATATCACGGGCACCACTTTGGATGTCAGCGGCGGGCGTTGATGTCTCCGCCATACAAGTACCAGCGACAAGGGCGCAGCACGGGCGCTGTTTTACTCCTTGTCGCGATCTGGGCAATATTGATCTGCGCGTGGGTGCTGCTTAACGCAGCCCCACTGATCATCGGGATCGGCACGGTCTGTACTCTGCCCGCCCTCTTGGATGTGATTAGAAACCCCTCGTCAGGCCTGTGCCTTGCTCAGGATAACCTAAGTTGGCACAGCGGCCCGCGCACAGCCGACATACCTCTTTCAGAAATCAGCGGGGTCCGCCTCGATACGAGGCTGGATTTTTCCGTGCGCGCAACAGTAATCTTGAAAAACGGACGCAAAGTCCGGATTCCGTTTGAGGCAACTCCGCCCCATCAAGATTTCGAACGCGCGCTGAACGCTCAAAACATCAAAACCGAACGCCATCATTTCAGCCTCCGGCAATGACCTCCGGCTTCTCTGGCTCCTAGATTTCCCTGCCGAAGCTAACCAGACGCGACACTCGGCCCGTCGCCCACCGTTTTACGCTATGGCCGCGTCTTGGGCCGCGTCGCATCAAGCGGTTTGCAATAATTTTGCCGCCGCAACCACCGCGCGATATCGGCCCGTTTGGTGGCGCTGCGCAATGGGCCCCAATCAGCCGCAACACCGCGCCCGCCCGGCCCATAGACCACCCCGTCCCGCGGGACCGTCACCGCCATGATACGAATGGCACAGCTAAGGTTCGCCGCCCCGCTTTTCAGCGCCTCTCCGGTGCCCGCATTGCAATCATACCCCCGCGCGGTCGAAGGCAATATCTGCAACAGACCATACCAAAGCCCCCCGCCACCAACCGCATACGCTTTGTACGTGCTTTCATGCTTTGACAAGGCCGACAGGAAGCCGACCCAGAACGCCCGTCGCCCTTTGTCATCTGCCGCTGGGTAGGCAGGGCACCATTCCATGATGTCCGCTGGCACCATATCCACCAAGGGTTTGCCATGGGTCTTTAACGCCGACAACGCCGCACGCGTCCACAATGCATGCCCCGGTTGATGCTGAAACCGTGTGCGCGGCAGATGTACTGTTCGGGCTGGCGGTGACAGGTCGTCTCGGTTCAGCCGGACGCGAGGTGTCAGATCTGTCATGCCACGATCAGTCACGCTGGTGCCTGCCTGACCCACCGCAACGGACGGCATCGGCACCATTACCGCAGTGCTGACAGAGCCGTCAGGCCGTGCAATCGGGCGTACGGGGTCTACCCCATCTGCAACCGCATAGGTTGTAATTGACATAGACAATAATCCAGAGACTGCAAAGCGCGCCATTGCACCACCAAATCTGGAAAACCCCCACAAGGCTGGGCAATGGGGCAATACCCTTAGGCGATTTGAACAAACCATCCGCATACTCACTACAGTTTCCCACCTTCACACAATTGGCCAGAATAAGGCCTGAAACACACGCTTTAGATGTAAAAAAATCCCATATGAACCTTGGCAAGGCCATGTTCGCGCCCGAATCTGGGGGCAGATTGTTGTAGTACGAGACGTTCAAACGAAAGACCGGACAAAACATGCTGCAGATTAAGAACTTTTTCAAACGCAAAAGCACGCCAACGATTTCGCATGGCACCGCAAAGCTTACTTCCCGGCCTTCTGTTTCTGAATTGTCCGAAAAGATAAAGCAGGCAAACATCCGTCCGCGCAACGCGCGTAAAGGGCTGCCCGAAAATGGCAAGGATATCCTGAAAATCGAATGCCCCGACCCCACCGCCGAGGAAAGTTTCCGCGATAGTTTTCAACAAACCGGCCAATCTATGGTGCGTCAGGAGAACTGGGATACCCTCAGCAAAACCATACGCGAGCATGACAACGCAGGAACCCTGACCCCGGGTTCAATGCCTGTCGCTGAACTGATCGCCTTTGGCGCACGCGCCGATGTTGTGATGGCTGCTGAACACGCAATCGGGGAAAGCGACACCCGCGTTGCAAAGGAAGTTCTGACAGGGATCGAAGACTTTGAACATGTTCTGGAAGAGCATCCAACCGACTATGTTATCGCCTGCATTGTCGCACAGGCACATATTGATATCGGTTGGGCTTGGCGTGGCAACGGCTGGGATGCGGAAATCCCGAAACGCAACCGCGAAGCATTTGAGGCGCATTTCGACCGCGCCCGAGAGATCATCGAACCCTTTCTGGCCCAACACGCTGACAGCCCCCTGCTTGCCGCAACACATTGTGCCCAAGTCAGCGGGCCCGTGGGCACAAAGGAACATGTTGCCGACAAATACGAGCATTTGATAGATCTTAACCCCCATAACCCGGGTCCGATGCGTGCGATGGGCAATCATCTTTTGCCGCGCTGGTTCGGCAGCTATGCCCAACTTGAGCTTGAAGCACGGCGCACCGCAGCGCGTACCGAGCATATTTGGGGCGCTGGTGGCTACACTTGGGTCCAATTTGACGCGATTTCTTGCGATGATGTAGCTTGTGCGAATTTGGATCTGCCGTTTTTCATCGATGGCCTACGTGACATCCTGACCCGCAATCCCAACCCATATACGGCAAACCTTCTTGCGGCCTATTGCGCCAACACGATCGGTCAAGGATTTACCGGCAACGACGAAGCCGATAAGGTCCGTGCGCAGATAGCGGACTGTACCGAATGGATCGTGCGCGAGCATCTGACCGAATTGCACCCGATGATCTGGGCACACGCCGCACATGGGTTTGACAATACCCTGCGTATCCGGTCACCGCGCAAATTCGCGGCTGCGGGTCAGGATGATGCGATGCGGATCATGGCAAGCCTGTTCAAAGCAGAGATCGCAGCAGGCAAACGCATTGTGTTCACGGAAAATGGACCACAAGCGCACGCATTTTAACGCAGCACATATGGGCCGCACCTAATGCACTACCTAATTCAGCGCCGGGCCAGTTTTATTGCGGGTCCGGCGCATCGCGTTTGCAGACCAGTCCAAGCCGCCTCTTGCAGCACCCCGTCCCCTGTCTTATGACGAAATCATAATTCCAAAGACGCAAAAGGTGCCCTGATGCTTGACCTGACTTATGACACCCCCAAAGTGCGCACTATTGCTGGTGCCAAACATGACTGGGAACTGGTGATCGGGATGGAAGTCCACGCTCAGGTGCTGTCCAACGCCAAACTTTTCTCGTCCGCGTCCACCAAATTCGGCGCAGAGCCGAACAGCAACGTGTCCTTCGTGGATGCCGCGATGCCAGGTATGTTGCCAACGCTCAACGAATTCTGTGTTGAACAAGCAGTGCGCACCGGTCTGGGCCTTAAGGCGCAAATCAATCTGGAAAGCGCATTCGACCGCAAAAACTATTTCTATCCGGATTTGCCCCAAGGCTATCAAATCTCCCAACTTTATCACCCCATCGTGGGCGAAGGCGAAGTGTTGGTTGAGATGGGCGACAATACTGCACGTCTGGTGCGCGTCGAACGCATCCACCTTGAACAAGACGCGGGTAAATCCATCCATGACATGGACCCCAACATGTCATTCGTTGACCTGAACCGTACAGGCGTCGCGCTGATGGAGATCGTCAGCAAGCCCGACATCCGTGGCCCAGAAGAGGCCGCTGCCTATCTGACCAAACTGCGTCAGATCCTGCGGTACTTGGGAACATGTAACGGCGACATGCAATCGGGTGCCATGCGCGCCGACGTGAACGTGTCGATCTGCCTGCCCGGCCAGTATGAAAAATACCAAGCCACTCAGGATTTCAGCCATCTGGGCACCCGCTGCGAAATCAAGAACATGAACTCCATGCGCTTTATCCAACAAGCAATTGACGTCGAGGCCAAACGCCAGATCGCCATCGTTGAAGGTGGCGGCACTGTCGTGCAGGAAACGCGGTTGTTTGATCCGGACAAGATGGAAACCCGGTCCATGCGCTCAAAGGAAGAAGCGCATGACTACCGCTATTTCCCAGACCCCGATCTGCTGCCATTGGTGATCGAACAGGCGTGGGTCGATGACATCAACGCAACTCTGCCCGAATTACCAGACGCCAAAAAATCGCGCTTTATCAATGACTTTGGTCTAAGCGACTATGATGCGTCAGTCCTGACGGCAGACCTCGACAGCTCAAGCTATTTTGAAGAAACCGCCCAAGGGCGCGATGGCAAAATGGTCGCAAATTGGGTAATCAATGAACTTTTTGGCCGACTCAAGAAGGACGAAAAGACGATCAACGAAAGCCCCGTTACCCCTGCCCAACTGGGTGGCGTGGTTGATCTGATCGCGTCCGACGCCATTTCCGGCAAGATCGCCAAAGATCTGTTCGAGATCGTTTATACCGAAGGCGGCGATCCGGCCGTGATCGTCGAAGAACGCGGCATGAAGCAGGTCACTGACACATCTGCCATCGAAGCCGCCGTGGACGAGATTATTGCCGCCAACCCCGATCAGGTCGCCAAAGCCCGCGAGAACCCCAAGCTGGCCGGTTGGTTCGTTGGTCAAACCATGAAGGCCACGGGCGGCAAGGCCAATCCGAAGGCCGTCAATGAAATCGTGGCGAAAAAGCTGAACGGCTAAGGTGCGCAACGGAACTTTTCAAAACTTCCGACCCGTTTTCTTTGAAAGAGAACGGCGTATCCCGAACCGCTGTCCAATCCTTTCGAAAGGCGCATAGATGAACACCCCTTTCCGCTCTTCCCCTCGGATCGTGAAACCGGAATGGATCGATTTTAACGGGCATTTGAACATGGCCTATTATTCTGTCCTGATGGATAATGCCGTTGATGACGCCTATGAGCAGATCGGTTTTGGGCCAGAATACCAGAAGCAGGGCTGCACCACCTATGTGGCCGAATTTCACATCTGCTATATCCGAGAGCTGCATGAGGGCGCGCAGACGTATTGCACCTTTCAGTTGTTGGATTATGACGAAAAGCGGTTCCACAGTTTTACTGAGCTTCGTCATGTCGATGGCTGGCTTGCCGCCACCGGCGAGGCACTGACCTTACATGTCGATCAATCAGGGCCCCGCGTTGCACCCATGCCAGACACGATCCTGACCAAGCTTGACGCGATGAAGCAAGCCCACAGCACTTTGCCCTATCCCGATCGCGCGGGACGTAAGATCGGCCTAAAAAAGTAGCATCGCCTGATAAGGCTCTGCAACCGCAGCCTGAGCACATTGTGCGACGATTTACGATGGGGTAAGACGGATCAAGCAACGTCAAAGGATGCCTATGCCCCGTTACGAATACAAAGTCGTACCCGCCCCGAAAAAGGGGCTGAAGGGCAAAGATGTCAAAGGGGCTGAGGCCCGTTTTTCGCATGCCTTACAAGAACTTATGAACGGGCTTTCAGGCTATGGATGGGAATTTCAGCGTACTGAAACCCTGCCCTCAATCGAACGCGTTGGCCTGACAGGGTCGACAACGGAATGGCGCAATGTGCTTGTTTTCCGCCGCATGCGCGAAGGGGACGCAGATGCGTTTAACCCTGAATTGCTTCCCTCGCCGCAAGATTTCGCGCCGGATCAAGACCCGCTTGAGGCCAAAAAGAACGAAATCGCTGGCAATCCCAAGGACTACGCGGAGTTCACGGCCGGTGAAAACGGCGTAGAAGATCCCGAAGAATTGAATGCCGCCTCTAAAATACTCAGCACATTGGCTCAACGGCGGAAAAAATCGCCCCTCGACGATGACCCTGAAGAGGGCGAGGCACCGACAGACCCGAAGCCACCCGTAGCAAAAGACTAAACGTCGAGATCCAGCGCCAAGGCATGGATGCGACCAATTAGCTCAGGGCCCAAGGCCCCGTGCACCGCGCGATGCCGCGCAATCCGGTTCATGCCCTTGAATTTATCGGACCGGATTTTTACGTTAAAGTGGCTTTCGCCCCCCTCTTGAAAGCCCGAATGCCCTCGATGGCTTTCACTATCATCCACCACGCTCAGTTCGGTTGGCGCAAAGGCGGCTTCCAATCGGTCGGCAATTTCTTGAGTTACTGACATTTTTTCGCAAAGCCCCCTTCAATCTGGCGCTGCAATCTTTAGAGTGATCGTCCTGAGTCGGAAAGGTCCATATCATGCCCAAGCCTGATCCCTTTGGATTCGACATGTCCGTGTCGTCTTCCAAAAAGAAAAACCCCCGCGGCCGCAGGGGTATGTCCGGTGCATCCGAGACATCACAGCGGTTGTGTTCCCACGAGGGATGCAAAGAGCCCGGTAAGTACCGCGCGCCCAAGGCCCCAGATGTGCTGGACGACTATTTCTGGTTCTGCCAGCAGCACGTGCGCGAATATAACCTCAAGTGGAACTTCTTTGACGGGACCACCGAGGCCGAATTGAATGCCCAAATGTCCAAGGACAAAGTCTGGGAGCGTGCAACTAAACCGCTAGGGGACCCCGAAGCGCGGGCCTGGGCCCGTCTGGGCATCGAAGATCCCCACCAGGTGCTGGGCAAAAACGCGACCCAAAATCCAGGCAAAGGCCCGGCATCTGGACGCCGTCTGCCGCCCACCGAACGCCGCGCGATCGAGATTCTCGAGGCGAAGGACAACTGGACCAAGCCCGAAGTGCGCAAAGCGTACAAGGCACTGATCAAGGTCCTGCACCCTGACATGAACGGCGGCGACCGCAGCCAGGAAGAACAGCTGCAAGAGGTTGTCTGGGCCTGGGACCAGATAAAGGCCAGCCGCCACTTTAAAGACAAGTAAGCAACGACCCGCGCGCATCGGCTGGGCATGAGTCAAAGCGCGCGGGCAACAACAGGGGGTGCAGTCGACTGCACCGGTTTGTGCAGACGCGACACGGCGTCATTGCCGCAGATACGAATTGGCCCTTTCCCTCAGGCCTAAGAAAGATATGTTGCCTAACGAAACCGCCCTGACCTGCAGGCGCGCATGATTATGAAGGACGCACAGAATGGCCGAGACCTCATTGGATCTTAACGCAAAACCCACCAAAGAGATCTCCGTTCGCGAAGTCTTTGGCATCGACACAGACATGATCGTGCATGGGTTTGAGGAACGCACAAGCCGCGTACCGGATCTGGATAGCACCTATAAGTTCGATCCTGACACCACGATGGCTATTCTTGCGGGCTTTAGCCACAACCGCCGCGTTATGATCCAAGGCTATCACGGGACAGGAAAATCCACCCACATTGAACAGGTGGCAAGCCTGCTGAACTGGCCCTGTGTGCGCGTCAACCTTGACAGCCACATCAGCCGGATCGACCTGATCGGTAAAGACGCGATCAAACTGGTGGATGGCAAACAGGTCACTACTTTCCAAGAGGGTATCCTGCCTTGGGCCCTGCGCAACCCCACCGCGATTGTATTCGACGAATATGATGCAGGCCGCGCCGACGTGATGTTTGTGATCCAGCGCGTGCTGGAAGTGGACGGCAAATTGACGTTGCTGGACCAGAACCAGGTGATCGAACCGCACCCCTATTTCCGCATTTTCGCGACGGCCAACACAGTCGGCTTGGGCGATACTACGGGTCTGTACCACGGCACCCAGCAGATCAACCAAGGTCAGATGGACCGTTGGTCACTGGTCGCCACGCTGAACTATCTGTCAATCGAGGCCGAAACCCAGATCGTTTTGTCTAAGAACCCGCACTACAACACCGACAAAGGCCGCAAGACGATCAAGCAAATGGTTACCGTTGCTGACCTCACGCGCACCGCCTTTATGAACGGCGATCTATCGACCGTAATGTCCCCGCGGACTGTCATCGCATGGGCCCAAAACGCCGAGATTTTCCGCAACGTCGGTTATGCCTTCCGCCTGTCCTTCCTGAATAAATGTGACGAGCTTGAGCGCCAGACGGTTGCCGAGTTCTACCAGCGTCTGTTCGACGAAGAACTGCCGGAGTCAGCGGCCAGCGTGAGCCTTGGGTAAAGGCGCATCAATCATCGGCGTTTGTGCCGCCCTGCTGGCTAACAGCGGCGCGCAGGCTGATGATGACGCAGCAATTTACCCTGCCGCACAATGCGCTGCCTTCTGGTTGGGGTTCAACGACTACGCCAAGTGGTCACCATTTTTGGACAGCTCGGCGGATAATGTGAAACGTTCGAATGCATTTCGTGCTGTAGCCGTCAGACTGGCCCCTGCCCGTGTCACCGAAATTGACCGGACAATCCAAGACCAGCGCAGCGAAATGGCCCTTTTGGCCGAAGCGGTGATTTATGCCAACGACAAGCAGTCTCGCAAGGTGTTTGAAACACTGACACAAACCTGCGAGAGTTTTGCAAGTAAACATCCTGAGACGCGAGATTTGAAATGAGCAAACCATCAGACAATCCCGCAGACGCATTTAAAAAGGCGCTGGCCGAAGCGACCAAGGTCATGTCCCATGACCCTGATCTGACCGTCAGCTATTCCGTCGATCCGTCGGGCATCTCGGGCGACGCGATGCGCCTACCGCAAATCAGCCGCCGGATGACCCGCGACGAAGTGTTGCTGGCCCGTGGGACTGCGGATGCACTGGCGTTGAACAGGCGCTATCACAACGGTCAGACCCATTCAAAGTACCTGCCGAACGGAGACATGGCACGCGAGCTGTACGAGGCGATGGAAACCGCCCGTTGCGAGGCTGTGGGCGCACGCGACATGCCCGGCACCGCCGGAAACATCGACGCCAAAATCAAACATGATGCCCTGCGCAAGGGTTACGATCAGGCGAAACAGCCCAGCGATGTGCCACTGTCCACCGCTGCGGGATACCTTGTGCGCCATCTGGCGACGGGCCGCGATCTGCCGCCTGGTGCATCTAACGCGATGGAACTATGGCGCGGTTATATCGAAGAACAGGCCGGTGGCACGCTCGAGACATTGAACGACACATTGGACGATCAGGCCGCGTTTGCACGGTTTGCCCGCAAAATGATCGTTGATTTGGGTTATGGCGACCAGCTGGGCGACGACCCTGACCAGTCGGACGACGACCAAGACAGCGCCGAAGAAGAAGGTACAGAAGAAGAGCAAGACCCCGATAGCACCGGTCAGGATGAAGACGACGACGAGCAGGCAGAAGCCTCGCCCGAGCAATCGCAGGACCAACAGCAAGACGAATCCCAAGCGCAAGTGTCGATGGACGACATGGCAGATCAGGAACTTGGTGAAGAGGCCGAGATGCCCGATGGCGACGCCCCGATGGAGCCACCTGCCCCGCCGCAAGCATCAGACGCAGACCCTAATTATCTGGTTTACCGAACCGACAATGACGAGGTGATCGGCGCAGAAGATCTGGCTGAGCCCGCCGAATTGGAACGCCTGCGCGCCTATCTGGACCAGCAGCTAGAACCGCTTAAGGGGGCTGTAAGCCGCCTTGCCAACAAGCTGCAGCGCCGCTTGCAGGCCCAGCAGAACCGGTCGTGGGAGTTTGATCTGGAAGAAGGCACGCTGGACGCGGGTCGTCTGGCGCGGATCGTGGCCAACCCGACCACGCCGCTGTCGTTCAAGATGGAAAAAGACACCGAATTCCGTGACACCTGCGTGACGCTGCTTTTGGATAACTCAGGCTCCATGCGCGGACGTCCGATCTCGATCGCTGCGATTTGCGCGGATGTTCTGGCGCGCACACTGGAACGCTGCAACGTCAAGGTCGAGATATTAGGCTTTACCACCCGCGCTTGGAAGGGTGGCCAAGCCCGTGAGACGTGGCTGAACGAAGGCCGCCCCGTGCAACCCGGACGCCTGAATGATCTGCGCCATATCATCTATAAATCCGCCGATGCCCCCTGGCGGCGTACGCGGCCAAACTTGGGTTTGATGATGAAGGAAGGCTTGCTGAAGGAAAACATCGACGGCGAGGCACTCGAATGGGCGCACCGCCGGATGGTTGCCCGCCATGAGTCACGCAAGATTCTGATGGTGATCAGTGACGGTGCGCCTGTCGATGACAGCACGCTGTCGGTTAACCCCGCCAACTATCTCGAAAAGCACCTGCGTGATGTGATCGCCATGGTCGAAAATCGCAAAGCGGTTGAGCTTCTGGCGATCGGGATTGGCCATGACGTGACGCGATATTACGACCGCGCGGTTACGATTACAGATGTCGATCAGCTGGCCGGTGCAATGACCGAACAGCTGGCGGCGCTGTTTGATACCGATCCCCGCGCACGGGCGCGCGTCATGGGCATCCGCCGCGCAAGCTAACGCGGTAAAAGGCTTCGCGGGGAATTTATCTGGCAAAATGAAGAGGGACCTGCGTCATGTTTCAATCGTTTGAGGTGACATCGAGGCCTGAACAGGGGCCACCTCGATTGGCAGCGCTGCGTGCTGAATTAAAGGCCGACGGACTGGACGGTTTTTTGGTTCCACGGGCGGATGCCCATCAGGGCGAATACGTAGCACCCCATGACGAGCGCCTAAGCTGGCTGACAGGGTTTACCGGATCCGCCGGTTTCTGTGCCGCTCTGTTGGATGTGGCGGGCGTGTTCATTGACGGGCGATACCGGACGCAAGTTAAGGCGCAGGTGGCCGATGTTTACACTCCAGTCCCATGGCCAGAGGTGTCCTTGGCCGAATGGTTGCGCACGGAGTTGCCCGATGGCGGGATTGTCGGCTTTGACCCTTGGTTGCACGCTGTAGGGCAAATTGAAAAGCTTGAGACAGATTTAATGGGCAGCGGGATCGAGATGCGGCGCTGTGCCAATCTGGTGGACCGTATTTGGGACGATCAGCCTGCCCCGCCGATGTTTCCCGCCAAGGTACATCCGTTGGAATTTGCCGGGGAATCGCATGCTGACAAATGCGCCCGTCTGGGCGAGGAGCTTCGCAAAAAGGGCGAAGCGGCCGCGGTTATTACCCTGCCCGACAGTTTGTGTTGGTTGTTGAACGTGCGCGGTGCAGATATTGCGCGCAATCCCGTCGTGCATGGCTTTGTCGTTCTTCACGGGTCGGCGGCGGTTGATTTGTTTGTCGCATCTCAGAAAGTGGCCGATTTAATGGATCATCTGGGCGATAGCGTTACGGTTCATTCCCCGGATGCGTTGCTTGAGTATCTTGGCACCCTCGCCGGTCCGGTCCGGCTGGATAAAACTACTGTTCCGGTTGCTGTGGCAGATGCGGTCGGCGATCGTGCGTCATGGGGTGATGACCCCTGCGCCTTGCCAAAGGCCTGCAAGAACGAGGCCGAGGTCGCAGGATCAGCCGCTGCGCATTTGCGCGACGGGGCGGCCTTGATTGAATTGCTGGCGTGGCTGGACGCCCAAGCCGCTGGCAAGGTGACCGAAGCTCAGGTCGTGCGCCGGCTTGAGGAATCACGTCGCCGCGACAACGCCTTGCAAGACATCAGCTTTGAAACCATCGCAGGCACCGGCCCGAACGGCGCGATCATGCATTACCGCGTGACCGAGGAAACCGACAGCACGCTTGAGGAAGGCCAACTGTTGGTGCTGGATTCCGGCGGACAATATCTTGACGGCACAACCGACATTACCCGCACCATCGCCATTGGCACCGCCCCTTTAGAGGCGAAGCAGGCGTTTACGCGCGTGCTGTCGGGCATGATCGCAATGAGCCGCCTGCGGTGGCCTCAGGGTCTGGCTGGACGCGATATCGAGGCGGTTGGCCGGTTGCCGCTGTGGATGGCTGGACAGGATTTTGACCATGGCCTAGGCCACGGCGTCGGCGCCTATCTAAGCGTACACGAAGGGCCACAACGCCTGAGCAAGATCAGCACTGTGCCGCTGATGCCCGGCATGATCCTGAGCAACGAGCCGGGATATTACCGCGAGGGGGCCTTTGGCATCCGGTTGGAGAACCTGCTGGTGGTGCGCCCTGCTCCTGATCTGCCGGGCGGTGATGCGCATCGAAAAATGCTGAATTGGGAAACCCTCAGCTTTGCACCAATCGACACGCGCTTGGTCATCGCGGACATGCTGGAGGATGATGCGCGCGACTGGCTGAATACGTACCACCGCGAAGTTGCGGAAAAGATTGCCCCCCGGCTATCGCCTGATGCGAAACTATGGTTGGATGCGGCAACGGCCCCGATTTGAGCGCCGATTATTACAGTAGTTTAAGGGAGGGCGGTCCGAGATGCATGACCATATCAAGATTATAAAAGCGGATGGTACATGGACAGTCCGCGCAGGTGGTGCGGTTCTGGCAGAGACCAAGAATGCGCTGGAACTGCGCGAGGGTGACCTGGGCGCGGTGATCTATATCCCGCACGCCGACATTGCCATGGCGTTTCTGGACAAGACCGACAAGACGACCCATTGCCCGCACAAGGGTGATGCGACCTATTACTCGGTCGTCACCAAAAGCCGGACGTTGCATAATGTTGCTTGGTCATACGAAAATCCCAGCGACCAAGTCGCTGAGATCAAAGGGCATCTGGCCTTTTACAATCTGCCCGAAGTCACCGTCGAGCAGATCTAAGAGCTTACACGTTCAGCAACCAACTTGTGTCGGCGCTCAGGGCGGCGGCATTGGTGTTTTGCAAGATCACAACCACATTTCCACCTACAACGATTTCACTGTCCGTGCCGTTCACAGCGGCGCGGATCTCGAAATTGCCATCGCCGGGTGCGAATTTGGCAGGTGATGTCTGGGTTTCCTGCAAATACAAACCGTCTTCGGCCAGATTAAAATCTGTCACGATCACGGGTGCCGTGCCGACCTGATCATAGCCGATAGCGTTGATCACATCGGTGCCTGCGCCCCCGGTGACAATGTCGCCATTGTTGGCACTGACCGTGTCGTTGCCATCACCCGCAACGATTGTATCAGCCAGCGTATCGGATGCGCCGGTGACATCATTGCCAAAGTCAAAGTCATAAGCACGAATGACATCGTTGCCAGCCCCACCATCAATGCTGTCCGACCCGGTACCCGCCAGCAAAAAGTCGTTGCCCTCATTGCCTGACATGGTGTCGTTGCCCGGACCGCCAAAGATCGCATCATTGCCCAAACCGCCAGAAATGACATCGTCCCCTTTGTTGCCGGCCAACTGGTCAGGGCCTTCGCCCCCATCAAGCGTATCGTAGCCAGGGCCTGCGTTCAGCGTGTCGGCACCGCTGCCGCCCGCCATGCTGTCATCGCCGCCGCCACCGTTCAGCAGGTCGCTTTGAGTGCCACCGTCAAGCACATCATTGCCGGATCCGCCATTCAGTGTATCGTTCAATCCACCACCGAGCAGCGTATCATTGCCGGCGTTGCCATTGATCAGGTCGCTGCCGCCTTCGCCATCCAGCATATCATTGCCGGTCAGACCGCTAAGGGTGTCATTCCCAACGCCGCCCAGCAATGTGTCGTCGCCGGCACCGCCGTTCAATCCGTCATTGCCCAAATTGCCGGACAGCAGGTCATCGCCGTCATTACCGGCAAGATAGTCAAAGCCTTCGCCGCCTGACAGCGTGTCTGCACCGCGCCCGCCAAACAGGGTATCCGCGCCAAAATTGCCTTGGATGTCGTCGTTGCCAGACCCACCGTTCAGCAGATCGTTGTTGGTGCCACCGCGCAGGACATCATTGCCTTGCCCACCAACCAGTGTGTCAGCCAAACCGTTACCGAACAGAGTATCGTCACCGCTGCCACCATCCAGACTGTCGGCACCGTTGCCGCCATCCAGCGTGTCATCGCCGCCAAAACCGGCAAGGTTATCGTCGCCAAAACCGCCCTCGAGGTAGTCATCCCCTGCGCCGCCGTCCAACGTATCGTCACCATTTCCACCGGTCAGGGCATCGTTACCGTCGTTGCCACGCAGCAGATCGTCGCCGTCACCCCCCACCAACGAATCATCATTGCCAAAGCCGGTTAGAACGTCTGCACCGACACCGCCAAACAACCCGTCCATTCCCGGGCCTCCGTTGATCGTATCGTCACCGTCATCACCAAAGGCGAGGTTATTACCGCCGCCGGCAGAAATGCTGTCAGCGCCCGCGCCGCCGGACAAAAGATCGTCGTTGCCGAAACCGTTAATCGTATCGTCGCCCCCTAGCCCGTCCAGATCATCCATCGAACCTGTACCGTTCAAAAGGTCAGGACCATCGGTACCGGTCTCAGTGTTTATGATCGGGTCCGCGCCATCTGGGTTTGTGTTTTGCGTATCGGTGTCGTCATCCCCGTCATCAAAAAGTCCGGCCAATCCGAAAAGCGCAATCACGGGTAGTAAAACCAAGCCAAGCATAAATAAGTCCCCATTTGAAAAGTAATTCTTAAAATCATTAACTTAAATTTTGACACTGTTAAGACTTATTGTTGCCACATTTCAATTGGTTCGGGCCACCACAGGCACAATGGCTGGGGAGCTATATTATTGTCTCGCAAAGCTGCACAATCAGTTTGGGGCTATCAGGAATGCTCTTCTGCGGCGGTTTCGGCCAAAGCCCGATTATAGGCTTTCAGCGAATCCACATGAAACAATGCGCCAAGCAGTTCGGGTGGCGAATCCGGTTTGAGAGTCACAACCGGAATGAAGGCCGCGCCGGACTGCTCGAATATCGGCATCGCGACCTCAAGCGTAGCGGTGCCGTCAATGTAAGTCCCCTCGCCGATAAGCTCCCAGCAGACATCTTCGTCAGCGGCACGAGGGTCGTCGCGCGGGCGCATAATCCGGCCCACCATGAACATCGCCAGCAAATAGGCCTGTGGCCCCGCCGCCAGATGCACGCCGCGCCTTTCCATCTGGGACAGGAAAAAGCTGCGGTCGACGATGCGCGATGCTAGGGCCGTAGACATGCTGACCGCTACCATAACGGCAAGGCCGGTCTGCCAATCACCTGTCAGCTCAAACACGATCAGGGTGGTAGAGATCGGCGCGCCCAGAACGGCTGCGGCGACGGCCCCCATCCCTGCCAATGCATACAGTGACGTAACGCCAGACACGTTGGGAAACACGCTGGTGGCGATCAGCCCAAAGGCCAGCCCCGTCAGCGCCCCCAGCATCAAAGACGGTGAAAACACCCCGCCGCCCATCCGGCCACCCAACGTAATCGACACCGCTACGATCTTGAGCGCAGCAAAAACGATTGCTTCGTTCAGCACCATGCTGCCAGCCAACGCCCGTGTCGTGGTCTCGTATCCGACGCCGATGATGTGAGGGAACCACAAGGCGATACACCCCAACAGCGCCCCTGCAACAGCTGGGCGCAGATAGCGGGGCAGTTTCGATTTGGCTTGGATAAAGTTGCCGAAATCTTCGGCCCAAAAAATACTGCGCATCAGAATGACAGCGACCAGGCCACATGTCAGACCCAGCAGCAAAAAGGCAGGCAATTCCGCATAAAAAGCCACATCACCGACCGTCGGCAGGACGAATTCGGTCAGGCCGCCGAATTCAAGCCGGTTGATGACCGTCCCTGCAGCGGATGCGATGACGATGGGCGCAAACGCATGGACCGCGAAATGCCGCAGCACGACCTCAAGCGCGAAAAGCGCCCCAGCGATTGGTGCGTTAAAGCTCGCCGACACGCCCGCCGCCACAGCGCAGCCTAGCAGATCGCGACCTGTGATTCCGCTGGCATTGATCCTGCGGCTGATCAATGTGGAAATTACCCCGGCAAGGTGGACAACCGGCCCTTCGCGACCCGAAGACCCCCCCGTGCTGAGCGTGATCAGAGATGCCAAAGCAGACGCCAGACCCGCGCGGGTTTCGACCCTGCCCTCGTGCATGGCAGCGCCCAAAATCACATCCCCGACACTGCGCACACGGGCGTCACGGGTAAAGATATGTAGGATCAACCCAACCACAAAGCCGCCAAGGGTCGGGATCAGGATGACCCAATACCACTCAAGACTGCCGATAAAACTGTGCAGGTGCTCTACGTCTTCTGTGCCATAAAGAGACGCCTGTATCAGGTTGATGCCCTTGCGAAAAAACAGCGCTGCAAAACCGGCGGCGATACCAACGACCAAAGCGATGAACCAGAATGTGACCTTGCCTGGCCCTTTTTCGCGCAACACACCCCAGCCGGATCGTGCCTTGGCGCAGGCGACATCATATTGTTGGGTCAGAAAAGGGCGCGGATTCACGGGCACGACTGCTTTTGATCAAGGGTACATCCTGTCTAAGACACAGTTGCCCTTAGGAAAACCCCCGCAACAGCTGCCGCTGGATTACTCTGCGAATTGATCGCCCAAAAGTTCGCGCGCAGCCGCCCGTGCGGCGTCTGTGATTGTGTCGCCAGACAACATGCGGGCCACTTCATCCACCCGTTCCGCATCTGACAGGGGGGTCACGGTGGACAGGGTCATGCCTTTTTGCACGGCCTTGGACACCCGCCAGTGATGCGCGCCTAGGGCGGCAACTTGGGGTGAGTGGGTCACGACCAACACCTGTTCACCCTGCGAAAGAGCGGCAAGCCTGCGCCCGACGGCATCAGCAGTTGCCCCGCCAACGCCACGGTCGATTTCGTCAAAGATCATCGTCAGCCCGCTTTGCCCTTTGGTCAAAACAACCTTGAGCGCCAGCAGGAACCGGCTAAGCTCGCCACCTGATGCGATTTTCCCCAAGGGACCAGCAGGCGCGCCGGGGTTGGTGGCGACGGTGAATGACACGGCATCGCGCCCGTCGGGGCCAGCGGTTTCCGGGCCGATCTGGGTCTGGAACACGGCGCGTTCCATCTTGAGCGGGGCAAGTTCACCGCCCACGGCCTTGTCCAGCTTGCCGGCCGCCTTGGCCCGCGCCGCAGATAGCGCATCTGCCGCCGCATCATAGGCGGCTTGTGCATCGCGGACGGCCTTTTCCAGCCCCGCCTGCGCTGCCTCTCCTGCGTCCAAGGCATCCAGCTTGGCGCGCAATGTATCGGCGAAACCCGCCAGATCATCCGGCTGAACCTCGTGCTTGCGGGCCAGGCCACGGATTGCAAAAAGGCGTTCTTCGGTTTCTTCCAGCTCGATCGGATTGAATGACATGGTGTCGATCGCCGCAACCACGCCCTCCATCGCGTCATCCAGTTCGACCATGGCACGTGCAAGCGCTGCCATCGGGGCCTCCAGCGCGCCTTCAGCCCTGTCCGCGACACCGTCCAGCCAACGCAACGCATCGCCCAACTGGGTCTCAGCACCGCCCTGACCTAACATCTCATAGGCGTTGACCACATCCGCGCGAATTTTCTCGGCACCTTGCATCGATCGGCGGCGGACGTCCAACTGCGCCTCTTCGCCTTCTTGCGGGTTTAACTTGTCCAACTCGGCTACCGCATGGCGCAAGAATTCTTCTTCGGCGGCAATAGCTTCGCGTTCGTGTGCGGCTTTGGTCGCAGCCCTGCGTGCGGCAGCAAGGGCGTTCCACGCCTGTCGAACCTTGTCGCGCAAGCCAGATGTTCCTGCAAAGTCATCCAGAATGGCCCGATGGCCTTTGGGGTCCAGCAGACCACGATCATCATGTTGTCCGTGCAGTTCCACCAGCGTTTCTGAAAGGGCCCGCAACACTTCGCCAGAACAGCGACGGTCGTTCACCCAAGCGGTTTTTCGGCCATCTGACGCGTTAATCCTGCGCAAGATCAGCTCGGGGCCACCGGGCAATCCAGCCTCTTCCAGCACACCATGGGCAGGATGCGCATCAGCTAGGTCAAACCATGCCGTCACCTCGCCTTGCTCGGCCCCTTGGCGCACCAGATCGGCACGACCGCGCCAGCCCAGCACGAACCCCAGACTGTCTAGCAAGATCGATTTACCGGCCCCGGTTTCGCCTGTCAAAACGTTCAAACCCGGCTGGAACGCAAGCTCCAGCCGGTCGATGATCAACATATTCGAAATATCTAGGCCGCGTAGCATGGGTCAAATTCCGTATGAAACGCTCTGAACGCGTCCGTCAGATCCATTCGCCCTTGATTGTTTGGCGATAAATCGCAGACAGCCAGTTGTTTCCGAAGGACTTCAGCTGAAGCCCCTTACCGGTCAACAATTTATAGCTGGCCCCGTACCATTCGGTAGATTGGTAGTTATGGCCCAAAATCGCACCGGCGGTCTGTGCCTCGTCCGTGAGACCCAGCGACAGATATGCCTCGACCAAGCGGTGCAAGGCTTCGGCTGTGTGGGTTGTCGTTTGAAAATCTTCCACCACGACACGGAAACGGTTGATCGAAGCAGTGTAATGGTTACGGCGCAGATAGTACCGGCCGACTTCCATTTCCTTGCCAGCAAGATGGTCGAACGCCAGATCGAACTTCAGAACGGCCGACCGCGCGTATTCGCTGTCCGGATATACTTCAATCACCTGACGCAACGCCTGCAACGCCTGAAAGGTTAAACCCTGATCGCGACCGACCTCGTCAATCTGGTCATAATAGCTGAGCGCCAAGAGATAGCTGGCATAGGCCGCATCGTCGTCATCGGGGAAGAAATCAATGAATCGCTGGGCCGCAGACCGGCTGTTGGGGTAATCCTGATCTTGATGAAATGCAAAAGCCTGCATGATCAAAGCGCGCTTGGCCCAGTCGGAATAGGGATAAAGGCGTTCAATCTCAGAGAAATATTCAGCTGCCTCGGCGGGGCGCTTGCGGTTCAATTCAAATTCGCCACGCTCGAAAATCTGTTCCGCGCTGTAGGTTTCGAGCGGGATTTCTTTGCGGCTGAAAAAGCCGTTGGTCACACGGCCGGTGTTTTGGTTGCCACCACATGCGCCAAGCACAGCGACCATAACCACCGCACCGATCAACCGCTTGCGCGACTTCGCAATTGTCATGCCCTACACCCTCGCTTCATTTCGTCAGCCACGCTTTATGATACGACTTTGCATGTGACTACCACAATAGATCGCGCAACAAAACGGTGATTAATCCTGCAGGACAAAGTCTTGCGATCGCCAGCTTGTTTATCAAAGGTAGGATTAACCAAGCTGAACAAGAGTTTCAACTCTACAACAACGCTCGCTTAGGCTACGGCGGGGATTTCATCCCAAACAAGGCCATAACCTGGCAGACGTTCAACCATTTCCGCGTCACATTCGACCAGGCGCACAGCACCGGGTGTTGCAAACAGAGCGCGCAACAGAGTGTTGGTCAGCGTGTGGCCAGCCCGCACACCTGTGTAATGGCCGATCAAAGGGGCCCCTGCCAACGCAAGGTCGCCCAATGCGTCCAGCATTTTGTGGCGCACAGGTTCGTCAGCATGGCGCAAGCCGCCAGGGCTAAGTACCTTGTCCCCATCAAAAACCACTGCATTTTCACCAGAATTGCCGCCAAGCGCCAAACCGTTGGCCTGCATCGTATCCACATCCGCCTGACGGCAGAAGGTGCGGCTGTCACAAAGTTCACGGGCGAAAGACCCGTTGTTCATAACCAGTGATTTCTTTTGATTGCCGATTGCTGCGTCAACAAATTCGATCTCAAAGTCTATCTTCATCGTATCGCTGGGCGCGATAGTTGCAGATGCGTCGCCTTCGGTCACGGTGATCGTTTTCAGTACCTCAAACGCCATGACAGGTGCCGACAATGCACGCACGCCGCGCTGCATAATACCGCGCACAAAGGGGGCCGCAGATCCGTCAAGGATCGGCACTTCGGGGCCGTCTATCTCGATCAGGGCGTTGTGGATTCCACAACCGGCAATCGCCGCCATCAAATGCTCGACGGTTGAAACCTGCAGACCCGAGGCGTTCTCAAGTTTGGTGCAAAGGGGGGAACGATTCACAGCGTCCCAACGGGCCGGGATCAAACGATCACCTACGTCAAGGTCGCTGCGGGAAAACCAGATGCCATGATGTGCGCCGGCCGGACGGATGGTCACAGTTGCAGGGCGGCCTGAATGCAGGCCCTTCCCGCTAAAGCTGATCGCTGTCTTAATCGTTGTCTGCACAATATCACCTCAATGGTCAAAGATCATCTGTCTAAGTTGAACAATCTCCTATCGGCGTGGTTCCTCATGCTCAACTCAATCATTGCTACGGTCTGAAACATGAATGTTACAATCTGGCACGATGGCGCTTATGACCCGGTAAGTCTTTGAATGTTAGGGATACTTAAAGTCACTTCCCTAATGTTACCGCTAAAAGCGTGATCGGTTTTTAGTCACGATCACACGGAAATCGACGAAACATTACACTGCGAACCGCTTCTGCAGCCCCACCCTGCCCGCGAAAACCAGACAAAAACGAAAAAAGGCCACCCCGAAGGGTGGCCCGCTTAATCGTTAACTACGTCACCTTGAAACTCTTAGTTTGCCTGACGGCGCAGGAACGCAGGGATCTCGATGCGTTCTTGGTCTTCGTCCTGAGCATCGCGCGGCTGTGGTGCAGCCGAGGAAGCGCGCGTCTGAACTGGTGGCTGCTGGCGAGTTGGACGCTGCTGCGCCTCAGGCTCGCTGTGGCCGGTCATACGGTTGATCAATGAATTGATGCCAAAGCGCTTTTCGCCATGCTCTGCCGGTGCAGGCTGTGGGCGCTGCTGGGGCTGTGCTTGTGGATGAGGACGCTGCTGGCCGGCTGCTGGCGATGTCTTTTGTGCGGCTGCACGCAGACGGGCCAAGGCCTCTGGCGATGGTGTGCCGGGAGCAGGAGCGCGTGGAGCCACAAAGGCTTCTTGCTCTGGCTCGTGGCGCGGCTGAAAGGAGGCAACCTCGGGGCGGTATGCAGGGGGTGGCAGATCATCTGCATCGCCCGCATCTTCGGCGTAAATGTCTTCTTCGACAAAGTTTTCGTTGTCGTCCGATGCGACCTCTTCAAACAACTGCTGCTGCTCTTCTTCGTATTCCACTTCAGCCGCTACAGGCTGGGGTGCTTCTTGAACTGGTGCGGGCTGTGGTGCAGATACTTTTTGCTTCAAAGGCTGCGACATGGAGCGGCGCGGCACTGGCATTTCTGTGTTTACGTCAACTGCATCGATACCAGTTGCAACGACGCTGACGCGCATCAGGCCACCCATTTCGGTGTCCAAAGTTGAACCGACGATGATGTTTGCATCTGGGTCGACTTCTTCGCGGATACGGTTGGCTGCTTCGTCCAGTTCGAAAAGGGTCAGATCGTGGCCGCCAGTGATGTTGATCAGAACACCCTTGGCACCGCGCAAGCTGATTTCGTCCAGCAGCGGGTTGGCGATGGCTTTTTCTGCGGCTTGGATCGCGCGATCTTCGCCTTCGGCTTCGCCTGTACCCATCATGGCTTTGCCCATTTCGTCCATCACGGCGCGAACGTCAGCAAAGTCGAGGTTGATCAGGCCGGGGCGAACCATCAGGTCGGTCACACCCTTAACACCTTGGTACAAAACGTCATCCGCCATGGAAAACGCTTCGGTGAATGTAGTTTTTTCATTCGCAAGACGGAACAGGTTCTGGTTTGGAATGATGATCAGCGTATCGACGACCTTTTGAAGGGCTTCGACCCCATCTTCGGCCTGACGCATGCGCTTGTTGCCTTCGAACTGGAAAGGCTTGGTCACAACACCAACTGTTAAAACACCCAGCTCACGTGCGGCCTGCGCGATGATCGGTGCGGCACCTGTCCCGGTGCCCCCACCCATACCAGCAGTGATAAAGCACATGTGCGCGCCGGCCAGGTGGTCGACGATCTGTTCAATACTTTCCTCTGCAGCGGCGGCCCCAACGCTTGCGCGCGCCCCAGCACCCAAACCTTCGGTAACCTTGATCCCCAGCTGAACGCGGTGCTCTGCCTTGGTTTGCTGCAGTGCCTGCGCGTCGGTGTTGGCAACCACAAAATCAACGCCATCGAGGTTCTTCTCGATCATGTTGTTTACAGCGTTACCACCTGCGCCGCCCACACCGAAAACGGTGATCCGGGGTTTCAGGTCGCCCTGTCCGGGCAGTGAAAGATTCAATGTCATGTGCCGTCCGCCTGTATTGTTAGCCCACTTGCGGGGCATTTTTTAGTTCTATCCCCTTCAGCGTATAGGGATTAAAGCTTTACGTCACCCAAAAAACACAATTTCGACACATTATCTGGGCGTTTTTTTGCCTATTCTTACCTGATCTCGACCAAAGCACCGCATCTTGCGGTCACCAGTTGTCTCTGAACCACTTGACAGCGCGCTTTAGCGAGCGTGCAGGATAACGATCCGCCGGAATGTCAAAATCCCACCATTCATCCTGCGGGTGCGCTGCAAACAGCGCTAACCCCACGGCAGACGCAAATCCGGGACCGGTCGCCGCTTGTGGCAAGCCATGCACGCGTAGCGGACGGCCAAGACGCACCTGATGGCCCAAAATCTTGCTGGCCAATCCGTCAAGGCCGGGGATCTGGCTGCCGCCACCGGTCAGAACGATCTGTTGGCTGGGAAGATGATCGAACCCAGCGGCGTCAAGACGGGCGCGGACTTCTTCAAGGATTTCCTCGACCCGGGGGCGCATGATGCCGATCAGTTCGGCGCGGCTGACGGTGCGGCGGTCATGTTCATAATCGCCCGTGTCGCCGCCAATATCGATCATCTCGCGGTCATCCATGCCCGTTGCATGAACACCGCCATAGAATGTCTTGATCCGTTCAGCGTTGTTGGTTGGCACCTGCAAACCCATCGAGATGTCCGAGGTGATATGATCCCCGCCCATACGCACGCTATCGGCATAAATCATGTGCTTGCGGATAAAGATCGAAACCGAAGTCGATCCGCCACCCAAATCAATACAGGCAGCGCCCAGTTCCTGTTCGTCTTCCACCAGCGCAGAAATCCCCGACACATAGGCCGATGACGCGATCCCGGCCAATTCAAGATCGCAGCGTTTGATGCAATGCGCCAAGTGCTGCACGGCGGCGGCATCGACCGTCAACATGTGCATATCGACAGAGAGGGAATTGCCCAGCTGTCCGCGCGGGTCAGACAGACCGGAACGGTTATCAATGGCAAAGTTCACGGGCTGTGCGTGCAGCACCTCACGGTCCTCGCCGTATTCAGGAACATCACAGCTGGCCAAGACCTGTGCGACGTCCTGCTCGGTCACCACCTGCCCTTCCAGATCAATTTCGGCATCCAGACCATAGCTGCGTGGCTCGGCCCCCGAGAAACAGGCGATCACATGATCCACGCGGATGTTGGCCATTTTTTGCGCCGCCTGAAGGGCCGTGCGGACGGCACGTTCGGTTTCTTGCATCGCGCAGATTTCGCCAAAGCGCACACCGCGCGAACGGGTTGTCGCTGCACCGATGACGCGGAAACCGGACTGACCGGCAAGCGATCCGATCTCGCCCTCGTCCGAAATGCGGCCGGACCCGTCAAAACGCAGGACAAGGCACGCGATTTTCGAGCTACCCACATCCAAAATAGCCACAACGCCGCGCTGCATTGCAAGCTTGCGCATGTGGCGCATCGACCGTTGACTGTCGTAAAGATCCATAACGTTACTGTCCCGAAATTTGCCTGATGCGCCACCATTCTTGGGTGGCCTCTTTATTCATTTGCACGGTTGGTCTTTGTGCCAACCGCATATCGACCCGCGCAACATCGCGGGTCAGAACTTCTTGTGCGCCTTCCAGCGCGATGACACGCTCAAGTGCCTGAATTGCGCCTATCTCGGGCAGCAAAATACGCTGCTCGCGATCCAGCACAACATCCCAGCGACGCGCGCCCATGCGGATAAACCCGCGCAAACGGTTGCCCAAGGGGGTCGCAACGCGCAGCAAATCCAGCGCCTCGGCGACGCTTGCGTTGGCCTGTTCGCCCGCAACAAGCGGCAGATCTGGGCGGTCGGTACGATGCGCAATGTCGCCGATATAGGTGCCTTCGGCGTCAATCAGCGCCAAACGGTCCTCAGTGCGCCAGACCGCGACCGCAACGCGCGGCTCAACGTCGACATGTAGCAAGCCACCCGGTTTCACCCGCAAGGTCGCCTGTTTGACGCCGGCCAATTCCATAATTGCAGACCGCATCGCGGGCAGGTCCAGATCAAATGAGCTGGTGGGAAATTCAACTGGAACAGCGGCACGAACATCTGCGGCCAGATCGGCTTCGACCCCGTCAATGGCCATCAGCTTGACCATAAATTCAGGGCGCTGCTCGATGCTTGCCCGCGTCTTTGAGTAGCTTTCCGTCAACTGCCCCCGACGTGTATCATCGGCCAAATAGACCGTGCCTGCCAACAGCGCCAAGCTGAACGGCACGCCAACGCGCAGACCGAACAGGAATGTCGGCGTCAACATTAGACGTTGCATGCGCCAAGCCCAGCGGGACGGGGCCGGATCAGCCTTTAGCGACTTTGTGGGTTTGACCCGGCTAATCAGCGATCGCATGACGCGTCCTCCACCATCCAGGCACAAAGTTCGCCAAAGGAAATGCCCACCGCTTGACCTTGCTCAGGCGACAGCGATGTTGGCGTCATGCCGGGCTGTGTATTGGTTTCCAGCAGGATCAGCCCCTCCGCACCGCGGGTTTCATCCCACCGGAAATCCGTGCGGCTGACACCGCGACAGCCAAGCGCGTTATGGGCGCGCAGGGCATAATCCATGCACAGATTGAAAATTTCTTGGGGAATATCGGCGGGGACCACGTGGGTTGATCCGCCCTCTTTGTATTTCGCGTCGTAATCATACCAACCGGTGGTCAGAATATCAGTCACCGTCAGGGCGCGTTGCCCCATCACCGTGGTGGTCAATTCGCGACCGGCGGCAAATTTCTCGACCATCACTTCGGCTGGCATATCCGCGCTTAACTGCGGCGGGCCGTTGTTTTCGACATCAACCAGATACACCCCGACCGAGGACCCTTCGTTGTTGGGTTTAACTACATAGGGCGGTTCCATCATGTGGCGCGCCCGCACATCCGAGGCTGCCGCGATAATGCTTTCGACGATGGGCAAACCGGCAGCGCGGAACACTTCTTTGCTGCGTTGTTTGTCCATCGCAAGGGCAGATGCCAGCACGCCCGAATGGCTGTAAGGGATACCCATCCATTCAAGTATACCCTGAACGCAGCCGTCCTCGCCCCAGCGACCATGCAGGCAATTCAAAACAACATCAGGTGCCGCAGCACGTAAATCTGCGTACAGATCGGGACCGGCGTCCACCTCGATAACGTTAACGTTTCTGTCCCGCAAAGCAGCTGCGCATGCACGCCCTGTTGAAAGCGACACTTCGCGCTCTGCGGAAGGGCCACCCATCAATACCACTACTTTCGGGTCTGTCCTGCTCGACATGCCCACTCAATGTGCCTTTTTAACTGGGTCTTGATGACCCTATTTGTTATGTAGTTTGCCGCAACGCGGCGTAGCGCCTGTGCGTTCGCGCGATTATTTTTCGCCGATCCGCATAATTTCCCACTCTAGCGTGATACCGCTGGAATCGTAAACCTTTTTTCGCACCTCTTCGCCCAATCCTTCCAACTCAGCGGCAGTGGCACCACCCGTGTTGATCAGAAAATTAGGGTGTTTAGTGCTCATTTGGGCACCGCCCAAGGTGGCCCCACGCATGCCGGCATCGTCAATAACCTTCCACGCCTTCAGATCATGGCGATCATCGGCCTGACCTGTGCTGGAAAATCCAGCAGGATTGCGAAAAGTTGATCCCGCGCTGCGGTCTTTGGTTGGTTGGGTTTCATCGCGCTTGCGCAGTTGGTCTTCCATGCGGGCGTGCAGCGTTTCGGGGTCGCCTTTCGGTGGGGCAAACGTCGCCGAAATCACAACGCAGCCGTCGTCCAGAGTGGATTGACGATATTTGAAATCAAGGTCTTGCGCGGTCAAGGTAATCCTGTCGCCGCCACGCGTAATCGCCTGCGCGCTGACAAAATGATCGGCCGTATAGCTGCCATAACACCCTGCATTCATCCGCACTGCCCCGCCGATACTGCCTGGGATCGTGCGCAAATATGTGAGGTCCAACCCCGCATCCGCTGCTTTGCGGGCAACATGGGCATCCAGTGCCGCCGCCCCTGCAATGACGCGGTCGCCGTCGATCTCGATCTGATTAAAGCCGCGACCTAGCCGGATCACCACGGCGCGCAATCCGCCATCGCGAACGATAAGGTTTGACCCAACACCCATGGGAAAAACTGCCACGTTTTCAGGCAAGGCCCGCATGAACGCTGCCAGATCATCGGCATCGGCAGGCTGATACAAATAATCTGCCACACCGCCGACACGCAGCCATGTTAGATCACTCAACGGTCGCTGCGGCGTAAGCTTGCCGCGCATATCGGGAAAAGAAATATCGGTCATGGCGTGGGGCGTAGCGTTGTTTGCGGATGGCGTCAAACATGCGGCCCTTTTTCAATACGGCTGTCGCGCCACTGGCGCATAAAACGGCCAATCAGCCATCCAGTCGCAAGCGCGCAAATGGCGTACAAGACCGCAGACATCTGGGCCATCAGCACAGGGGTCTCGAACCGCTTTGCGCCAAGGCCGAATACCATCCAGGCCCAATTCAGGCCTAGCCCTACCAGCAATACAGGCAACACCAGCAAAAACCGTTTGGCATACCCGCACCAGCCTAGCGCCAGCATCCATACCACCAGAACCGCGATCAAGACTGCCAGTGTCGGTGTCATTCAGCCGGCCCTTGAAAGGTCGTGCGCCGCAGCCAGCGCATCATATAGATGACCGGCCAACGCAAGACCGAACAGCCTGCTGCCAGCACCAGCATTCCTGCCCATGGACCGTGCTGCGTTGTGACATAGCCGACAATCGGAATACCTACTGCGATCAACCCATAGGCATTGCGCCAATGGTTATCCGAACTTGGGGTCATCGCGATGATATTGGCGATCACGGCCCAAAGACAGGCAAGCGTCAGGGAAAGACTCATCTTGGTACCTCGGGGTTTTGGCCGCGCAACTTTGCCAGCAGAAACAGCAAAGGGTTGCGGAACATGGACACATAGGCAGCAAGAGCAAGCACGCTAAAGATGAACCCGACCTTAAAACCGATCAGGATAATCAAAATTGGCCCGGCGGCCAGCAGGATCACGCCGGGGATATATTGCATGCGCATTGGCAGGGTGGCGACGGTGGCCGACAGGAAAACCCAGATCAGGCAAAGCCACACCAAAGTCATCGTGGACACCCAGAGTTGTAGAGGCGCCCCATTCAGACGACTTCCTTTTTCATCGCGCCAAGCGCGGCAGGCAGGCCATTGGCCCATGCGCTGATCGTACCTGCCCCAAGGCAGACCACCATATCGCCTGGCCCCGCCTGTTCCAGCACAAGGCGTGCAAGGTCATCTTCGCTTTTCACAGCGCGGGCGTGACGGTGACCATGGCGGATAAGCCCCGCAACCAGATCATCACGGCTTGCCCCCTCGATCGGGTCTTCGCCAGCGGCATAAACTTCGGCGATGCCCACGACATCAGCGTCATTAAAGCAGGCGCAGAATTCTTCAAAATGGTGATGCAGACGGCTGTAGCGGTGCGGCTGGTGCACGGCGATGACGCGACCTTCTGTTGCTTGGCGCGCGGCCTTGAGGACCGCCGTAATTTCAACAGGATGGTGACCGTAGTCATCAATAATTGTGACACCATTAACTTCACCCACCTTGGTAAAGCGGCGGTTCACGCCCCCGAAACTGGCAAGGGCGGCGCGAATTTCCTCGACCTTCATACCAAGGTGCCGCGACACGGCGACAGCAGCCAAGGCGTTGGACACGTTGTGGTCCCCCGGCATAGGCAGGGAGCAATCCTTGATCACAATATTTTCGGCCTGAAACTGGATGTCGAAATGCGCAACACCGGCCTTGTAATGTAGGTTGACTGCGCGCACGTCTGCCTGTGCGTTAAAGCCATATGTCATCACGCGACGGTCGGTGATCTTGCCGACCAGCGCCTGCACTTCGGGATGGTCGATGCAGCAGATCGCAAGGCCGTAAAACGGAATGTTGGACACGAAATCAAGGAAACCCTGCCGCAAGGTGTCAAAGTCACCCCAATGTTCCATATGTTCGGGGTCGATGTTGGTCACAATCGCAATGGTCGCAGGAAGACGGTTAAACGTGCCGTCGGATTCGTCGGCCTCGACCACCATCCATTCGCCCTGCCCCATCCGCGCGTTTGAACCATAGGCGTGAATAATCCCGCCATTTACGACCGTGGGGTCAATGCCGCCATGTACCAACAATTCAGCAACCATCGTGGTGGTGGTCGTTTTGCCGTGGGTACCTGCAATTGCGATGTTGGATTTCAGGCGCATCAATTCAGCAAGCATTTCCGCCCGACGAACAATCGGCAAGCCGGCAAGGCGGGCCGCATCCAGTTCGGGATTGCCCGGTTTAATCGCAGACGAAATCACGATGACCTCGGCCCCTTGGATATTTTCGGCAGCCTGCCCCTCGAACACGGTCGCACCCAGTTTAACCAGACGGTCGGTGATCTTGGTCGTTTTCAGGTCGGACCCCTGCACGCGGTAGCCGTGGTTCAGCAGAACCTCGGCGATGCCGGACATGCCGATGCCACCAATGCCGACAAAATGGATCGGGCCCACATCCGTGGGAAGCTTGGTGGCAGCGTTCATGTTGCGGATCCTTGATTTCCCAGGTGTTCTACCATTTGTGCCAGCTCTTCTGCCGCGTCGGGCTTGGCCACGGACATTGCGGCGCGGGCCATTTGCTGTGCCCCGTCCGGATTGGACAGCACCATTTCGATTTGCTCGGTCAGGCTTTCGGGGTTGGCCATGTGTTCCGGAACCATGATCGCCGCGCCCGCATCCACAAGACCTCGGGCATTAGCACTTTGGTGATCGCCGGTCGCCGCAGCATAAGGGATCAGGATCGACGGCCGCCCGATGATTGAAAGATCGGCAACGCTGGATGCACCGGCACGGCTGATGACCAGTTGTGCCTCGGACATGCGGCGGGGCACGTCGTTGAAAAACGGCTGCACATCGGCGGTGATCCCGTTTTGGGAATAGAATTCGGCAACCCGTTCTGCATCTTCATCACGGGCCTGATGGCTGACGCGGATGTTGCGCAACATGCTCATCGGCAGGTTCGCGATGGCTGGCGGGACGACTTCGCTTAGGATGCGCGCGCCTTGGCTGCCGCCCATCACCAAGACTTCCATCGGGTAATCACCCGGTGGGATATATGCAGCACAAGCGCGCTCAAGCACCGCCCCACGCACAGGGTTTCCGACGTGATAGGCTTCGACACCCTCGGGTAGAGTTGTGGGCCAAGTGCCACACGCAACCAGATCAACGCGTTTGGCAAAGAAAGTATTCACCCGCCCCAACACGCCGTTTTGTTCATGGATCATTCGAGGTTTGCGCAAAATCCATGCCGCCGTCAAAGACGGGATCGACGGGTACCCGCCAAAGCCGACAACCACATCAGGCTTGTCGCGCATCATATCAAAGACTGCACCGACAACACCGCCAAAGATGCGGAACGGCACAAGGGCCTTAGCCAAAACCCCGCCACGGGCAAAGGTGGCGCTGCTGATTTGCTGGATCTCGACCGAATGGGGAAAGCCACCGGTATAACGCGCGCCGCGTGCATCTGTTGACAGCTTGACCCGCCAACCGCGCGCGAGCATCACCTCGGCCAGTGCTTGCGCGGGGAACATGTGCCCCCCGGTGCCACCAGCGGCGATCGTCAAAAGCGGTGCGCGTGTCGTCATCGGCTACGTCCTCGACCCAACAGGTCTGAAATTTGGCCCTGCGGCCTTGTGCGCGTAAAGGCCAAAAGCATGCCAACTGCAATGCCCGATGCAATCACCGACGACCCGCCATAGCTTACGAAAGGCAAAGTCATCCCCTTGGCCGGCAGCAACCGCACGGCAACACCCATGTTGATCATCGCCTGAACCCCGAACATGCAAGCAAGGCCGGTGCCCGCCAACCGAATAAACGGATCACGTTCACGCACCAGACGCAGTAGCGACCTAACGACAACTGCTGCATAAAGGATAATCACGATCATCACCAAAATCAGGCCGTATTCTTCGGCTGCGACGGCAATGATAAAATCTGTATGCGCATCGGGCAACGACCATTTGACTTGCCCCTCGCCCACGCCAACACCAAACAACCCGCCCTCGCGGATGGCATCCGTGGCATAGCCAAGCTGCGTGCGCGGATCGACGTCAGGCGATAGGAACCCGTCAATCCGGCGGGCAAAGTGTTCGGAATTCGAATAGGCAACCGTGCCTGCGACCACGACCATCCCGGCCATACCCACCAGCAATACCAACGGAGCACCCGCCACAAAATACATCACGCCCCAACCAAACAGAACCAGACAGGCCTGCCCAAAGTCAGGCTGCAACGCCAGCATCAAAACGATCGAAATGCACAACGCAAACGACCATGTCTTGCCCGGCGGGCCGTTAATTTCGACCGTAGCGGCCATCATCCACGCTGAAACCACGACAAAACCGGGCTTCAAAAATTCGGACGGCTGGAACGACGCAAAGCCCAGCGAATACCAGCGCATAGCACCTTTGCCAAAATCCGTCCCGAAAAACGGCAGCAGCGCCAGCGCAATAAACGAAGCCAAAAAGCCCAAAACGGCCAGACGGCGCACCATCGTTGGTGTCATCATGGATGTCAGCAGCATCGCTACAATGGCTAGAAACCCGAACACAGCCTGACGTTGTACATAATGGAACGCATCAAATCCGTTCTTGGCAGCCAAGGGCGGCGACGCAGCCAGCCCCAGCAACATACCCACAGCAAATAACATGAGGATGCAAAACATGCCCCATTTATCAATTGTCCGCCACCATTTTGGAAGAATGGGTTCGCCGTCCCGAACGGGTACCGCGCCATAGACCATTTCTGTCATGGTATCTGCCTTACACTGCCTCAGAACGCCCCTTTTCGGGGTCTAGCTTTAACTGTACCGTTATTTTCCCATCGACGCTAGCCTGTTTTCATCCGGTTCGCGCAAAGCTGCCCATGCTCACGCGGGCCTTGACCGCCCTACCCGCCTCATGCAAAGCGCGGTCCATGCACTATGATACCGTTATTCTTGGCGCCGGAGCCGCCGGCATGATGTGCGCCGCCCACGCGGGCGGGCGTGTCTTGCTGGTCGATCACGCCAAAGCCCCCGGCGAAAAAATTCGCATCTCGGGGGGCGGTCGCTGTAATTTCACCAACATGCACTGCACGGCTGACGCATTTATCTGCGCAAACCAGCATTTCCCAAAATCCGCGCTCGCGAAATACACCCAGTGGGATTTCATCGAACTTGTCGACGCCCATGGCATTGCATGGCACGAAAAAACCCTTGGCCAATTGTTCTGTGACACCTCGGCCAAGGAAATCGTCGCCATGCTGCGCGGCCTGATGGACAAGGCTCACGTCGACCTGCGGCTGCAAAGCACCCTGGGTGACATCACTAAAACCGACAGTGGCTTTGCGATGACGCTGACCACGCCGGATACCAACATGAAAATCACCGCCACACATCTGGTGGTCGCTTCTGGCGGTAAATCCATCCCCAAGATGGGGGCCACAGGCCGCGCCTACGAGATCGCAGAAAGCTTCGGCATCCCTGTCACTCCTATCCGCGCGGGCCTTGTGCCGTTCACCTTTACTGACGCCCGATTTGCGCCGATCTCCGGCACGGCCACACCGGCGCGCGTAACCGCAGCCAGCACCTCTTTCGACGAGGCACTCCTGTTTACCCACCGCGGCCTGTCAGGCCCGGCTGTCCTTCAGGCATCCAGCTATTGGCATGACGGCCAGCCCGTCACCCTCAACCTATTGCCACAAAACGATTTGTTCGCCAAGTTACGCGATCAACGTCAAACCTATGGCCGCCGCAACATGACGACGGAGCTGGCAAAACATCTGCCCTCTCGTTTGGTCGATCACCTAGCCACGCAATTCGATCTGACAGACAACCTTGCAGATTGGTCCGACGCCCGCTTGCAGACCCTCTGCGACAACCTTTCAAACTGGGAAATGACACCTTCCGGTACCGAAGGTTACCGCACTGCCGAAGTGACCTTAGGCGGGATCGACACGGATGCGCTGTCGTCCAAGACGATGGAAACCAAAACCACGCCGGGTCTCTTTTTCATCGGCGAAGCCGTCGATGTGACGGGATGGCTCGGCGGATATAACTTCCAATGGGCCTGGTCCTCGGCGATGGCCACCGCGCGGCATATCGCCCAGACTGCTTAGATCCCAAATGGACTAAGATCCCGGGAAGGGGGCAGCGCCCCCACTGCCTCATAAATGCTTCTGCACCTGCGCTACAAAATCATCCCCGCGCCGCTCGAAACTGTCATATTGGTCAAAACTTGCTGCTGCCGGGGCAAGCAGAACAACATCGCCCGCTTCCGCCTCTGCTACAGCCCGCGCGACGGCAACATCCATCGTGCCGCAGACTTCGGCTTCGACCCCCAGTTTCATCGCAAACTGCGCTGCCTCGCGCCCGATCACATAGGCCTTGCGCACGGTCTCTAAGGGTTTGGCAAGATCACCCAAGCCCCCTTCTTTTTCAAGCCCGCCACAAATCCAGCGAATGTTCTGGAACGCAGCAACGGCCTTGACGGCGCTGTCTACATTGGTGGCCTTGCTGTCATTCACAAATCGAATGCCGCGCACCTCGCCAACTGTCTGGCTGCGATGCGGCAATCCGCCAAAGCTGTGGAATGCTGCCTCGATCACTTTAGGTGCAAAGCCCAATGTCCGGCACGCCGCATAGGCGGCACAAGCGTTTTGGTGGTTATGCGCCCCCGGCAGCCCCTCAACCTTGCGCAAGTCAATCGACGCGACCTGCTTGCCGTTGCGCAGCTCAGCCAGAAAACCTTTGCGCGCAAAGACATTCCACCCAAGGCCCGCCAGTTTGCGATCCACCGACACGCGAATGACCCGGTCATCCGACGCCCCTTCGCTCAACTGCCCGGCCAAAAAGCGCCCTTCGGCCTCGTCGACGCCAATAATTGCCCGGTCCGGCCCACCTTCGGCAAACAACCGACGCTTGGCCGCGAAATAGCCACCCATCCCGGCATGACGATCCAGATGATCGGGGCTCAGGTTAGTAAACACCGCGATATCCGGCGTCAGATTGCGCGCCAGTTCGGTCTGATAGCTCGACAGCTCTAACACAACGACTTCGCCATCAATTGCAGGCTCGATGTCCAGAACGCCACGCCCGATATTGCCCGCCAATTGCGTCGGCCGCCCTGCGTGCTTCAAAATGTGATGGATCAAAGCCGAAGTAGTCGATTTCCCATTCGACCCCGTGATCGCAATCACTTTGGGGGTTTGATCGAAATTGTCCCACTCCTGCGTGGCAAAGCTCTGAAAGAACAAACCGATGTCGTTATCAACCGCAACCCCCGCATCCTGTGCGGCAACAACAATTGGGTTGGGCGCGGGATACAGATGCGGAATACCGGGGCTGACAACCAGACGCGCGATATTGTCGAACGCCCCTGCCTTTACCAGATCAAGGCATTCGAACCCTTCGGCCTGCGCCTTGTCGCGTGCTGCGGGGTTGTCGTCCCAACACACTGGCACCGCTCCGCCCGCGGCTAAAGCGCGCGCTGCCGAAAGACCAGACCGCCCCAAGCCCAAAATAGCGACCCGTGCGCCTGCCAAACCCTGAACTGGTATCATGCCCGATCTCCTGTTAGCGATGCCCCTGAATTCGCCTTCGGAGCCTCATATGTCCCCTCTGCCAGATATTCTGTCCCAGCTCAACGACGACATGCGCCGCGACGATGACTGGGGGGCCGTGGCCGGTTATATCCCCGAACTCGCCCATATCGACCCCGCGCAATTCGCCATCGCCGTCACCACAGCCGACGGAGAGGTATTTACCGCAGGCGATGCCGACACGCCGTTTTCGGTGCAATCGATTACCAAGGTCTTTACGCTCGCCATCGCCTTGGGCCGCTCTGGTGATCAACTGTGGCGCCGCGTAGGCCGCGAACCTTCGGGCAAGGCGTTCAACTCGATCGTTCAGCTGGAACAGGAAAACGGGCGCCCCCGCAATCCATTCGTCAACGCAGGCGCCATCGTCACAACCGACGAAATCCTGACGGGGCGCGAACCGCGCGAAACGCTGGCCGAGATCGTGCAGTTTATCCGCGCCGCTGCCAGTGATGACGATATCCACATTAACGAGTCCGTCGCCGCCTCAGAGAATGCCCACGGCCACCGCAACTTTGCGCTCGCGCATTTTCTGGCGTCCTGCGGCAACCTGAATAACACGCCCGAGAAAACCTTGGGCACCTATTTCCACCACTGCGCGATTGAGATGTCGGCGCGGCAATTGGCAATGTCTGGTCGGTTTTTGATCGACACGCCAAACCAACCGCGCCTGATCCTGCCGCAACGCATCCGCCGCATGAACGCGCTGATGCTGACATGCGGGCACTACGATGGCTCCGGTGACTTTGCTTACCGCGTCGGCCTGCCCGCCAAATCCGGCGTCGGCGGTGGCATCCTTGCTATCGTGCCAGGCGTTGCCAGCATCGGCGTGTGGTCGCCGGGCCTGAACCGCTATGGCAATTCCAAAAAAGGCACCCAAGCGATGGCCCTCCTCGCTCGCGAAATGGACTGGTCAGTGTTTTAGGGGCGGTTGGCGAGGAAACTCTCTAGGTTCTTGGCCACAGTCTTGGTCGAGGGATGATCCGCCCCGAAAGCGTTCTCGAATACGGCCAACGCCTCGCGAAACAGCGGCTCAGCCTCCTCAACCCGACCTGTCTCCCGAAGCAACACAGCCAGATTGTTGAGGCGTATCGCATAGGCCGGATGCGCCTCTCCTAGCGTCTTGCGGGTAGTCTCCAACGCTTCACGGTACAGCGGCTCTGCCTCCTCAACCCGACCTGTCGCATTAAGCAACCCAGCCAGATTGTTGAGGTGTATCGCATAGTCCGGATGCGCCTCTCCAAGCGTCTTGCGGCCAATCTCCAGCGCCTGGCGAAACAGCGGCTCTGCCATTTCATACTGTCCGTTCGCACGATAACTTTCTGCGAGGTTGTTCAGCGCAGACGCTGTTTTATCGTGCTCTGCACCAAATCTGTCCCTGGCCAACCGATCAAGCTGTTCGTAATGCTGGATCGACTCGGCATGGCGGCCTGCACGCCACAAGAACTCTCCTGCCTTCTCAATCGTATCAATATCCGGCTCTAGTCGCGCCGCCCGCGTGTAGTGATCAGCCGCGTCCAGCCAGCGCACTTCGGCTTCGGCAATCTCGCCACGTCCAAAAGCGGCGCGGGCGGCCTGCTGCACTTCGAGCTTATGGCGTTCTTCGACTTCTGCGAAAATTTCGTCTGCGATTGAATAGTCTAGTCGTTTGAACGCTTCGCGCGCTTCAGCAAGACGGTCGCCACCAACCTCGTTACCCATCCTGTCCAAACGGGCTTCCAGATCAATGATGCGGGCCTGCGCCTCTGCCAAGGCAGGTTCGGGGTCGGAAATCTGAGATTGAAGTTCGGCAATTCTACTACGCAAGCGGTCTTGTTCAGCCGAATTTGCGGTTTTGAACTCTTCTTCAAGGTCTGCCTTGAGTTCGCGACGAAGTCTTATGAATTCCGCGACGGTCAAGGCGGTGGTATCGGTAGGCTTAGGCGTTTGGATTTGCGCGATTGTGTTTTCGCTGAGCTCGACAGGCTTCGTCTTTGTGAATAGATTTTTAATGCTGCCCCATGCAGACCCTACTATTGCGCTCAAGGCAGCAAGCGTACCTACCACAACAGCATTTTCAGTTAAAAATGCTAATGCACTTTCCCACACACGCCCACTCCATCATCACTTCCCCTCACAATACACGGAGGAGTCGAGGATGCCAGAGGTTAACGCCACCTAGAGGCGACTTAGATTGTCGGCTCAATCCAATGCTAAGGTACAGTAATTACCGCACCTTCAGCGTCGCCAGTCCGATCATCGCGAGGATCAACGAGATGATCCAGAAACGGATGACGATCTGCGGTTCGGCCCAGCCTTTTTTCTCGTAATGGTGGTGGATCGGGGCCATCAGAAACACCCGTTTGCCCGTGCGTTTGAAATAGAGCACCTGAATGATCACCGACAGCGCTTCGACCACGAACAGGCCGCCAACGATGGCCAGAACCAGCTCGTGCTTGGTGGCGACGGCGATGGCCCCCAAGGCCCCGCCAAGCGCAAGTGATCCGGTGTCACCCATAAACACAGCGGCGGGGGGGGCATTGTACCACAAGAACCCGAGCCCTCCGCCGAAGATTCCAGCGGTAAAGATCAGGATTTCGCCCGTACCCGGCACGTAATGCACGTCTAGGTATTCGGTAAAGTCGACCCGTCCGACGGCATAGGCGATCACACCTAAAGCACCGGCAGCAATCATCACCGGCATGATGGCCAAACCGTCAAGCCCGTCCGTCAGGTTGACTGCATTGGCAGCCCCCACGATCACAATGATCGAAAAGGGCACGAACAGGTAACCGAGGTTGATCAGAGTGTCTTTGAACACCGGCAGCGCCAATTGGTTTTGCAGCTCATCGGGGTGATACTGCGCCGCCCAATACGCCGCGATGCCCGCAATGGCAAAGCCCAAAAGCATGCGCAATCTGCTAGATACCCCTGCAACGGTTTGCTTGCTGACCTTGGCGTAATCATCGGCAAAACCAATAGCGGCAAAGCTCATGGTGACAAAAAGCACCATCCAGACAAACGGGTTATCAAGTCGTGCCCATAGCAAGGTAGAGGTCAACAAAGCCCCCACAATCAGCAGACCGCCCATCGTGGGTGTGCCCGCTTTGACGAAATGCCCTTCGGGACCATCATCACGGATGGGTTGGCCTTTGCCCTGACGTTTGCGCAAGACTGCGATCAATGGCTTGCCGAACAGGAAGCCGAAGATCAGAGCGGTCAGAAACGCGCCACCAGCCCGGAAGGTGATGTAACGGAAAAGGTTGAAGAAATCGCCGCCATCCGACAGCAGGGTCAACCAATAGAGCATTGTGGGAGTCCTAACTCAAAATCATGTGGGCCTCAGCCCTGTCCTTCGTTCGTGACCGGATGGCCCATTTTACGGATCGCGTCAACGATCAGGCCCAATTTCATCGACAAAGACCCCTTGGCGAGTACAACGTCACCACTGTCCAAATGCCCCGATAACCCGGGTAACAATTCTGCCGATGTCGCCGCCCATTCACCACGCTGATGCGCAGGGATCAGATCATATAGCGACCGCATCAACGGACCAACGCAGTGGATCACGTCCAACTTTTTTGTTGCATCCAGATGGGCCAGGCCTGCGTGCAGGGCGATCTCGTCCGGGCCAAGTTCCTTCATATCGCCCAAATAGGCAATCCTCCGTCCTTTGCTGACGCGGCCAATATCGTGGGTGACGTCTGACGCGGCCAGAACCTCGAGCGCTGCGGCCATCGAAGTGGGGTTGGCGTTATAGCTGTCGTCGATCAGGTTGAGGGTCATGTGGGTCTCGACCGCATCCAAGAAGATGATCTCGCGTACGCCGCGCCCTTTGTAGGGGGTCCAGCGGCCCAAAGATGCAGCCGCCAGCGCCAGATCGGCCCCCATTGCCTGTGCCACAGCCAACGCCCCAAGCGCGTTCATCGCGAAATGCCGCCCTGGCGAGCCGATCTTGAACAGCAAGGGGGTGCCATCGGCGTCGGCTTGAACAACGGTCACATCGCCCTGAACCTGTACGTCTTTCAGCTTGAAATGATATCCATGTTCACCAAACTCTACCTCGCGCAGACGACGATCCACGGCTTTGGCCATCAAAATAGCAGCATGTTCGATATCAGCGTTGATCACGGCCACGCCGCCCGGTTCCAACCCGTCAAAAATCGCCGCTTTTTCGACGGCAATTCCCGCAACGTCGTCAAATGCCTCGAGGTGAACAGCGGCAACCGTGGTGACCAAGGCCGCATCGGGCTTGGTCAGGATCGCAAGCGGAGAAATCTCTCCGGGGTGGTTCATCCCGATCTCGATCACGGCATATTCGGTATCGACAGGCATCCGCGCCAGTGTCAGGGGCACCCCCCAGTGATTGTTGTAGCTGTCGACCGAGGCATGCGCCCGACCCTGATCAGAAAAAATCGCCAGCAACATTTCCTTGGTCGAGGTTTTGCCGACGCTGCCCGTTACCGCGACAACCTTGGCCTTTGTGCGGGCTCGGGCCGCAGCGCCAAGCGCCTCAAGCCCCTGCAAAACGTCAGCAACAATCAGCAAAGGAGCATCGTCGGCCACATCTTCGGGCACGTGGCTGACCAAAGCGGCACCCGCACCATTCTCCAGCGCCATAGCGACAAAATCGTGCCCGTCGCGCACATCCTTGAGGGCCACAAACAGATCGCCCGGTTGAATGGTGCGGGTGTCGATTGACACGCCATTGCAGTCCCAATCGCCAACCGCACGACCACCTGTCGCGGCCGCCGCTTCCGCTGATGTCCACAAACTCATGTTAGCCTCCCGTCCATTGCCGCGACTGCGACGCTAGCCTGTTCCACATCGTCAAAGGGCAGGACATCGTCGCCGATGGTCTGCCCGGTTTCATGGCCCTTGCCCGCAATCAACAACGCATCGCCGGGGCCGATGGCATCTACGCCGCGCAAAATCGCTTCGGCTCGGTCGCCGACCTCTGTCGCATCGGGGGCCCCTTCCATGACCGCAGCGCGGATGGCGGCGGGGTCCTCTGAGCGGGGATTATCGTCGGTGACAAAAACCACATCAGCATGTTGCGCCGCCGCCTGACCCATCAAGGGCCGCTTAGAGGTGTCGCGGTCGCCGCCAGCGCCCACGATGGCAATAAGACGGCCCATCACATGGGGGCGCATCGCCTGAAGCGCGGTGGCTATGGCGTCGGGCGTATGCGCGTAATCCACAAACACCGCGCCGCCATTGTCGCGGGTCGCGGCCAGTTGCATCCGGCCCCGCACAGTTGTCAAATGTGGGATCGTGTCGAACACATCGGCAGGCTTTGCCCCGCAGGCGATGACCAGACCGCAGGCCAGCAACACGTTATCGGCCTGAAACCCACCAATCAGGTTCAGCCGTTTCTGATAGGTCTTGCCCCGCCAGTCAAAGCGGAGATCCTGCCCAGTCGCATCGAACCGTTGGCCCGTCAGGTGCAGATCGCCGCCGTCACGCCCAACGCTGATCACCTCGCAACCACGTGCGCGGGCGATGGCAGCCATGTCGATGCCTTTGGGGTCGTCGATGTTGATCACCGCCGTGCCATCTTCGGGCAGGACTCGGGAAAATAGGCCCGCTTTGGCGTCAAAATAGGCCTCGAATGTGGCGTGGTAGTCCAGATGATCCTGACTAAAATTCGTAAATCCTGCCGCCTTTAACGTCACGCCATCAAGGCGACACTGGTCCAGCCCGTGGGAAGACGCCTCCATCGCCGCGTGGGTGATGCCGTTTGCCGCAGCTTCCGCCAAGGCACGGTGCAGGGTGATCGGTTCGGGCGTGGTATGGGCCAGCGGGGCGGTCCATGCGCCCTCGACGCCCGTGGTTCCGAGGTTGACGGCGGACAGCCCCATCTCGATCCAGATCTGGCGCACGAACGTGCTGACAGAGGTTTTGCCATTCGTCCCAGTAACCGCAATCATCGTGGCAGGTTGCGCACCGAACCACAGCGCGGCAGAGCGGGACAGCGCCTCGCGGGGGGCATCGGTGACCACAACGGCAACGCCAGCCTCGGCCATCAGATCGGCGGCGATCGCGGCACCTTTAGCGTTGGTCAGAACCGCAGCGGCACCCATACGCAGTGCATATTGAATAAATTCGGCCCCGTGAACGGTGCTGCCTGGCATCGCGGCGAATAAAAAGCCGTCTTTGACCTGTCGGCTGTCAACGGCAATACCGGTAATGTTGGGGTTGGCCTCCCCCTTTGCGGTCAGACCAAGTGAGGATAGGGGGACGGCCTGTTTGCCCATGGGGGACGCTCTTTTATCAGTTGCTGCTGGACAGCGTTATACCAGCGACACTGCCCGGTTCAACAGTTGGTCTAAGCCCCAGCAAAGGTGCGATCCGGCGGATCATCTCGGCGGCGACGGGCACAGCCGTCCAACCCGCTGTGCGGCGCGGTTTTTCACCTGATGTTTCAACAGGTTCATCCAAGGTCACGATCAGCACATATTTCGGATCATGGGCAGGGAACATGCTGGCGAATGTGTTGATCACCTTGTCCTCAAGGTATCCACCACGGGGCCCGGGTTTATCTGCAGTGCCGGTTTTACCGCCAACCTGATAGCCGGGAACTTCGCCAAAGCTGGCGGTCCCTTCGGTGACGACCTTGCGCAGCATCATCCGTGCATCGGCCGCCGCGCGTTCGGACATCAGACGTTCACCCAGTTTCGGCCCGTATTGTTTTAGCAACGTTGGCACAACCTTTAGACCGCCATTTGCGATGGCCGCATATCCCGCCGCCAAATGCATAGGGCTAGAGGAAAGACCGTGCCCGTATGAAATCGTGACCGAGCTCAGCTCCTCCCAGCGCTTTGGCAACAATGGCTGGCCGCCCGAAGCTTCGACAATCTCGAAGGGGGTGGGTTCAAAGAAGCCAAGGCTTTTCAGAAATGCCTGCTGGCGTTCTGACCCGATCTGCAAAGCCAAACGGCCTGACCCACGGTTCGAACTGTGAACAATGATCCCAGTAACCGTCTGTTTTCCATAGTTCTTGTTGTGGAATTCACCGATCCGGAATCCGCCGACCTTCATCGGGCCAGAGGTATCAATAATGGTATCGGCATTAACCAAGCCTAGATCAATCGCCTGTGCCGCAGCAAATATCTTGAACACGGATCCCAGCTCGTACACGCCCTGAACCGAACGGTTGAACAGGGGGCTGTCAGACGCGTCACCTTTGATGGCGACATGCGGACGGTCGTTGGGGTCGAACGATGGCAATGACACAGCGCTAACAATTTCGCCTGTGTGGACATCCATTAAAACCGACGTCGCGCCTTTGGCGTTCATCAGCTTCATACCACCGTACAAAATACGCTCAGACGCGGCCTGCACTGTCATATCCAGCGACAGTTGCAGCGGTTTGTTTCCGTTGGCAGGGTCGCGCAGATAGTCGTCGAAATACTTTTCTGCACCTGCAACGCCGATTACTTCGGCACCGTGCACGCCTTCTCTGCCAAAGCTAGCACCACCCATGATATGCGCGGCCAAGTTACCGTTGGGATACAGGCGCATGTCGCGCGGCGCGAACAACAGACCGGGTTCACCGATTTCGTGAACGGCTTGCATTTGTTCGGGGCTGATTTTCTTGCGAATCCACAGGAATTTTCGTTTGCCGGTAAAGTCGCGGATCAGACGTTCCTCGTTCAGATCGGGGAACACCTTCATCAGCTTTTTGGCGGCGCGTTCGGGATCAATCATGTGATGCGGTTGCGCATACAACGCGTGTGTCTCGAAATTCGTCGCCAGAAGATTGCCGTTGCGGTCAACAATGTCAGCGCGAGTGGCCGAGATAACAGAACCGGGTGCTGCAGCGCGGGGTTCTGTCGGGTCGGTGGTGGCCATCACGCCCATGCGTGCGCCGACAACCGCAAAAGCGCAGAAAAAGAACACACCCAAGACCAGCAAACGCCCTTCGGCACGCTGGCGCGCGCTGTCGCGCATCTGTTCGTGCCGGATACGCGTGTTTTCGCGTTCAATCGCGTCGGGGTTTTCGCCTTTTTGGCGCGCCTCAAGAATTCGGGCCAGCGGACGCAGCGGGGTACGGATCATTCTGATGCCTCCATGGTGGATACGTCGACGCCTTCGGTGATGTCGAACATCGGCAGGTCAGGCAGCGGTGGAAACCCCACCTGATCAATCGCGCCAAACTGGTCGGGGTGCAGCGGCAACAGCTCAAGGCGGTCAAAGTTCATTTCCGCCAGATCACGCAGCCGGTCTGGGCGGTTGAGATAGGCCCATTCGGCGCGCAACACGGCCAAGCGACTGTGCGCCTCGCGGATTTCATGACGCAGATTGTCGGTATCGCTCAGCGCTTTTTGCGTGGCGTAATTTTCGCGGTAGGCCCAAAATGCCAACCCGATGACAAACATTGTGGTGAGGACGTAAAGCACTGCTCTCATGGCAGGAATCCTTTGACGGTGGGCATTCCGAGCGATTTTGCATCCACGGATCCGGCAGGCGCATCGGTACGAATGGCAACGCGCAGTTTTGCAGAACGGCTGCGCGGGTTTTCCTCAAGCTCTTGCGCATCGGGCCCGATGGCCTTGCGCTTGATGATCTTGAACTGCGGAGGTTCGGGGGTGGCCTCGGGGGCAAAGCGGTTGGCGTTACCGCCTGCCCCTGCCCGCGCTGTCAAAAAGCGTTTGACCATGCGGTCTTCGACCGAATGAAAGGTAACGACGGCCAGTTGACCGCCGGGCTTTAGCGCCCGCTCAGCGGCCATAAGCCCTTCGAACAATTCACCATATTCGTTGTTAACCGCAATTCGCAACGCCTGAAAACTGCGGGTCGCGGGGTGCGACTGACCGGGTTTCGAGCGGGGCAAACAGCCCTCAACCAACCCTGCCAGTTCCAAGGTCGTCGTGATCGGTGCTTCTTCACGGGCCCGCACGATTGCCTTGGCAATGCGGCGGCTGGCGCGTTCTTCGCCGAATTGGAACAAGATGTTGGCGATGGTTTCTTCTTCGGCCTCGTTGACAATATCAGCGGCTGACGGGCCTTCCTGGCTCATCCGCATGTCCAGCGGCCCGTCGCGCATAAAGGAAAAACCGCGTTCCGCCAGATCAAGCTGCATTGAAGACACGCCCAGATCCAACACCACCCCGTCTAGGTCTTGGGCATATTCGTCCATTTTGGAAAATACGCCGAGCTGCATGACAATCCGGTCGCCATATTCAGCTGCCCAGCTTTGCGCCATCTCGAACGCCAGCGGGTCACGGTCAACGGCTATGACCTGATCGGCACCTGCGTCCAGCAGGCCACGGGTATAACCACCCGCGCCGAACGTTCCGTCCAGCCAGCGGCCTTTGACAGGCGCAACCGCAGCCAGCAAGGGGCGCAACAGTACCGGTGTATGGGGGGCTGATGGGGTGTCAGAGGCAGCGGTCATGTCGCTTACGCCTCCGGCTTGCCATCCAGGAAGGCCATCGGATCGAAGTCTTCTGGCAGGTCGTCCAGCCATTCTACTTCGCGGGCTTTTTCCTCGGTTTCATAGGTTTCGGGCTTCCAGATCTGGAACGTATCGCCGGCGGCGATAAAGAATGCCTCGCCTTCCAGATCAATTTTGTTGCGCAACTTGGCGGGCAGCACCAAGCGGCCCGTTTCATCAACAGATGTGGGAAAGGATTGACCGTGGAACAGCCGTTGCAGCATTTTCCGCTCCATCGAACCGCGCGGCAATGCGTCGATCTTGTCGTCAACCTCGTCGATTGCCTGCATAGTATAGCATTCAAGATAGCTGCGGCGGGTATCGCCATAGACGATCACCAGCTCGGGTGTGCCACCGTTCTGCCAATTCGGATCACCGGCTTCCAACACACGACGAAAAGAGGCTGGGATAGACACCCGCCCCTTCGTATCGACTTTGTGTTGGCTTTCGCCTCTGAACCTGCGGCTCACGTGTCTGCCCCTGCTTATGACGCTTGTGCGTCTGAATTCTTTTCCCCGGTGGTAGATGTAAAAACGGCGGGTTGATCTGCTGCCACTGATCAACCCGCCGCGTATCCCGCGTTTGCGGGGAAGTCCGACTGCGCGCGCCACCTGGGGGGATGTCTGCTCGCTCGCGCGCCGGATCTCTTGGTCTGATGAAAGCGAGGTGCCTGTATGAACCTGCTAGAGTTTTATTTGGTCGTTGGGGTCGTTTGGTGCCCCGTGTCTCGTTCTCATCTGATGTACTAGGGATGCCATGGGAATTCATGGGCGTCTACATTTTTTTTCGGAAAAACACACAGGATTTGGTTCTACACAGGCCACGACAACAACATCTAGTCGAAGCAATCACGGGAATTTTACCTTATTGTGATAAAAAATGGAAACAAACTACTACATCTAGTGCAACCGATTGCCTCTCAAGCTTTCCCACGAATTCCCGAAAAAAAATGATCCCCGAACTTATCCACAAGCTATGTTCTTGCCTTGTTCCACAAATCACCTGCCCCCCGCAACAGGATTCAAGACCCCAAGTGTGAATCCAAGCTTGAATCGGCGCTTTTTGGCCGAATCACCTGACGGCCGGTTCATTCTGGCGTTTAGGAAATCCCATGAAATCCCGCACAGATCGTCGCTTCGGGATAATTTGGGCGAAAATGCCCGGATCAAAATTGATGTTTTAATCTGCATTGACCCCTGTCGGGCCAAAACGCATTCTGTGTGCAGAATATGAAAAGGCACCGCATGACACGTACCCTCCCCCTTATCGCTGCAATACCTTTGGTACTTGCGGCATGTACTCAACCCACCCCTCAAAGCCGCGGCGCACATCTATACGAGGCAAATTGCGCCAGCTGTCATGGAAAATCGGCACAAGGCGACGGACCACTGGCCAAGCAATATGGCATGCGTCCTGCAAACCTGACGTTGCTAAGTCAGAAAAACGGGGGCGTTTTCCCTGCTGAGGGTGTGATGACGCACATCAATGGCTATCCGGGGCGGCACGACTTTGGCGGTATGCCTGAGTTCGAACGCGAACTGTCAGGTCCAACAGTACCCTATACAACGACCACCGGTCAGGTGATCGATACCAAGCAGGCGATTATCGACATCGCTGCCTACCTCGAAACCATTCAGCAGTAATAAGGAGGGAAGGCTTACGCCATCCCTCCCTTTATCAACCCTTCGGCAATACGGGCATAGGCCTGCGCCATAGGGCCGTCACCCGCGGCAATAGGCGTGCCACCATCGCCAGCAAGGCGGGTATCCAGATCAATGGGCAGACTGCCCAGCAAGGGCACCCCAATCTTTTCGGCTTCGGCTGCGACACCACCATGGCCAAATATCTGATGTTCCGACCCGCAATCGGGGCACACAAACGTCGACATGTTTTCGATCAAGCCAATTACCGGCGTTTTAAGCGTGTTGAACATGTCGATAGCCTTGCGCGCATCAATCAGAGCGACGTCTTGCGGCGTGGACACCACAATGGCCCCCGACAATTCAGACTTAGTACATAGTGTCAGTTGAACATCGCCCGTGCCCGGTGGCAGATCAACCAGCAATACGTCAAGCTCGCCCCATTCCACCTGCCCCAGCATCTGCTGCAACGCGCCCATCAGCATCGGGCCACGCCAGACAACGGCTTTGCCTTCCTCCATCATGAAACCGATCGACATCAAGGTGACACCATGGGCGTGCAAGGGAATGATCGTTTTGCCATCCGGTGATGCTGGGCGCTTGTTCACTCCCATCATGCGCGGTTGGCTGGGTCCGTAGATATCTGCGTCAAGCAAGCCAACCTTGCGCCCTGCCCGCGCTAAAGCGACCGCAAGGTTTGAACTGACCGTCGATTTGCCAACGCCACCCTTGCCTGACCCGATGGCCAGAATGCGCTGCACCCCTTTGGGCTTGGTCGGCCCGTCCTGCGGCTTGGGATGGCCGCCGATCTTTAGACTGGGCGCGGGCGCTTTCGCAGCCGGACCGTGGGCTGTCAGGGCAACAGTAACGGTAGTGACACCCTCCATCGCCTTGACCACCTGTTCAGCAGCATCACGCAAAGGTGCCATTTGCGCTGCAACCTGCGCATTCGGTGCCTCGATCACAAAACGCACGACATCACCATCGATCGTCAGAGCACGAATTAAATCATGCGCAAGGATGGATTTCCCATCCGGCATAGTGACTCGTTCAAGTTCGGCTTCGACTTGGGCTTTGGTGACCGGCATACCGTATTCCTTCTGATCCAGGGGTTTGACATGGCAGTTTTTGACCAAACCGCAAGAGGGTGTCGCCATACTGCCCACACAAGCGGCAAAGCTCCGAAAACCTGCCCGCTAATTAATCATTCCCATTATGTTTGCGCTGCATAGCAGCATTGCGCAGTTTATATTTGTGCAACTGCAGCAATTAGGTCAGAAAGGGTTCAGGACAGCGCAAGTTGCTGACCAATAGAAAGACCAGACGCATCCATCCTCCTCCCGGATGTTTCTGTTTTAGGCGATGGCACCCTCCTCCTCCCTGGTGTCATCGCCATTTTTTTGTCAATTTTTTACAATACGTTACGTCAACTTGGCGTATGCATTTGCTGCATAGCAGCATTGTCGATCTGTCCGTTGTGCACCCGCAGCATCTTCCTACATATTGATCACAACGAAACGAAGTCGAAACAAACGAGGTGCTGAAATGGCATATGTAAACGTAACCAACGCCCCTTCGATCGCAGACCGCTTTAACGCTTTGCTTGCTGGAATGGCGACACGCCGCACACAGCGCCGCGTATACCGCGCTACTTTCGACGAGCTAAGCTCCCTTTCGAACCGTGAACTGTCGGACCTCGGCATGTGCCGTTCGCAAATCCGCAGCATCGCACTGGAAACAGGTCGCAACGCTGCCTAAATGAATTGAGATCGGGCACACGCACCCTCCCTGTTGTGTGTCTGTAAAAGGCTAACGGTTCCTCCTCCTCCCTGAGACCCGAGGCCTTCATAAACGTCTCCTTCCTCCTTTCCTCCCGATTGGATTGGAGACGTCGAAAAAGACGGCGGTGCTTTCCTCCCAAAGCGCCGCCGTTCTTTATTTTACGATACCTTTTTATATCTACTGTCCAGCGTTTACGGATGTCACTTGATTGGCAACCCAAGGTCTGCTGCGCTGACAAAGGACGAATTCGATACGCCCTCGCTAAGGTCGGACTAGTGGTTTTTTTCGCCAGAAGTCTTAGGATACAAGTCTAAGTTCTGGTCGCTTGCCGTTGGGCGCGGTGAATTTTAACTCATCTGCCTCGAATTGCGCCATTGCATGGTCGAGATCCCATTTGCTGATCGCTTTTGAAGTTCGTCGGCGAACGTTCTTCTTGCACTGGGCAAGATGGTGTCGGACCTCGCCAGCTTTGAGGTACTTTCGCGCGGCAGGTCCGTTCAGGGCCGCGTGCAATGTAGGCGCAGCGCCGTAAATATCGGCCAGCTCACTCCTCTCGTTCCTTTTTAGCGCATTCAAAACCATGGGCCCCAGCAACAATGACTCAGACAGGCAGCCATTGGCCGTGACAACCTCGTGTCTGTCGCAGGCAAAATGTATCCAAGTGATGGTGTTTTTCCCCTTCATGTGGCGAATACCATGTAGTCCTGTCAGCGATTTTGCTGGGGCAAAGCTTTCGGTCTTGAACCAGCCGTCCAATTGCCCACCGCCGCCGACAAGCAAACGGTGCTGCGGTGACACGATCAGGTCTTGGTGGGGTCGCCCGTTGCCCAATGCGCCAGCAGCAATCAACACGGGCTTTGCATCAACACCAACTTCTTCTAGAGGACAATTGTCACTGTGAATCCAACGGATTGGCTGCAAACCATGGTCAAGTGTCATAACAAGGTCACCTGGCCTTAGCGCCCCCGCTGGAATTTCGCCTTTTGACGTGGTGATGAGGGTGCTCTCACAGTAACATACAACTGTAGAGTTTTCGACATTGGAAGCACCCTGATTAATCCCTGAGGCTTGGGAAGTTCTTAGGCTGACAAGTGAAATTGACTGGATCGCGAGACCGTCGAGTGGATTGCTAGGATATTCGGACACAAAAACGTCGCCATTGGCGGCCTGAATAACCAGTACAGGAACCGACATGGTCGATCCGTCCCCCAACTGAATATCCGCATTATATAGGGACGGATTGTCGAGTGTGGTGGTGTTCACGCCGCCTCCCGTATCGTAACTTAGAAAGTCGCCAGTGCCATATTCATCGTCGTGGATGACACCATCATCGTTCACGTCAACTTCTGAAACTGGCAGGATCACAAGGTTATCGTACGTACCCAGGACAACGTTGGGATTTTCGTTATCAGCATCTGACTCGTTTGTGTCCATATCGGCAAAGTTGCCGATGTAGAACATTTCAACGGTGCTGGTAGTGGGCATAAATTACCTATGCAATTAGAACTCCAATTCGCACAGCTTGCCAAAGATAATTTAAGACGATGTTCAACACACAGGAAATTGTGTGCTGAATTTTAGATGTAGTTGAACCTCTTTCACCGCTTCTCCCAATCCCCGAGCAGATCGGCTTGTGACCATCCGTTCCCGTGGTCTCAAAAAGGGTCACTCCTTAAATCAGGCTTTCGCAACAATGCTTAATTCGGTCACACTGGCCTCGAAAAGAGGCCCTCGCTGACAGCAAATCAAGGTAATCGGTCCAAGCCTATCCAGCTATCGATCTAAACCATCGTTCCAACGAAATGCGCCCAGCCACCTGTTTCCGCACTACGCATTCGAATCTTCACCCAACATCAAATTGAAAACGCCACCTACACTGACAATTCAGTTGGTTTTGGCGATCAACCGTGATTAAAACGCTGCATTACCTTGGCAATAAAGGCATTGCGCGCTGCTGCTTGGGTGAGCGGAGCCGTTCTGCTCACACTCTGGCCCCTATCCGGCCCCACGCGTGCAACCGGCTCCATTCATATAACAGGCGGCGCGCCGCCAAAGTTGAAGGGTAAGCCATGCTACATAATGATAAACTTGAACAATGGGACCGCGAGAACTTCTTTCACGCCTCCACCCATCTTGCTGAATTCGCACGGGGCAATATCCCGCAGCGCGTGATCAAAACCGCGTCGGGTTGCCACATCGAGGACCGCGACGGGAACCGGATGCTGGACGCTTTCGCCGGGCTGTATTGCGTGAACGTCGGCTATGGCCGCCCCGAGATTGCACAAGCCATCGCTGATCAGGCGAAAGAACTAGCCTATTACCATTCCTATGTCGGTCACGGCACCGAAGCGTCGATCACCCTTGCGAAAATGGTGCTGGACCGCGCACCCGATCACATGTCCAAAGTGTATTTCGGCATGTCAGGGTCGGATGCGAACGAAACCAACATCAAGCTGATCTGGTATTACAATAACATCCTAGGTCGTCCTCAGAAGAAAAAGATGATCTCGCGCTGGCGTGGCTATCATGGTTCTGGCCTGATGACCGGATCGCTGACAGGGCTGGATCTGTTTCACAAGAAGTTCGATCTGCCCTTGGCGCAGGTGATCCACACCGAGGCACCGTTCTATTTCCAGCGCAAGAATCTGGATCAAAGCGAAAGTGAATTCGTCGCCCATTGTGTGTCCGAGCTAGAGGCCATGATCGACCGTGAAGGTGCCGACACCATCGCCGCATTCATCGGTGAACCCGTGCTTGGCACCGGTGGGATCGTGCCACCACCCGCAGGCTATTGGCCCGCCATCCAAGAGGTTCTGGACCGTCATGACATTCTGCTGGTCGCAGATGAAGTTGTTACTGGCTTTGGCCGATTGGGTACGATGTTCGGGTCCGATCACTATGGCATGCGCCCCGATTTGATCACCATTGCCAAGGGTTTGACCTCTGCCTATGCGCCGTTGTCGGGGTCGATTGTTTCTGAGAAAATGTGGGCCGTGCTGGAAAAAGGAACCGATGAGAACGGCCCTATCGGCCATGGTTGGACATATTCCGCGCACCCTATCGGTGCCGCCGCGGGCGTGGCGAACCTTGAATTGATCGACAAGCTTGCATTGATGGAAAACGCAGGCACGGTTGGCAGCTATCTGAACACCCAGATGCGCGCCACCCTAGCCGACCACCCCCATGTGGGCGACATCCGTGGCGAAGGCATGCTGTGCGCGGTCGAATTTGTGGCCGACAAGGACAGCCGCAGGTTTTACGACGCAGCCGACAAGATCGGGCCGCAGATTGCCGGCAAACTGCTTGAGCAAAGCAAAGTCATCGCGCGGGCCATGCCTCAAGGTGACATTCTGGGCTTTGCGCCGCCGTTCTGTCTAAGCACCGAAGAGGCCGATCAGGTGGTCGCAGCGACCCACCGCGCCGTGACATCTGTCTTGGGCTAAATCTGCAATGACGTAATCATAGGGCGCTACACGCGCCGCGCCCTATGATTAAAGGCCACGCATTAAAACGGGACGTCGTCCGATCCGGTCAAAAACCGCGCCACGACCTTTTTGATCCCGGCTTTTTCAAATTCGATCTCAAGCTTGTCGCCTTCGATCCCGATCACGTTGCCATAGCCAAACTTTTGATGGAACACGCGTTCGCCCATCGTAAAGCTGCTGACGGCTGCCATATCGATGGTCACATTACGCGACTCCTTTGGCTGGCTCATCCCACGATCATTGCTGCGGGCCTGCAGACGCCGCCAGCCGGGCGAGTTGTAGACATTCGCCTCGGCAGCTTTTTCGTGCAAATCCGATTTCGGCATCGCAGCGCCAAACCCGCCGCCATACAGGCCGGGCGGCGTCAACACATCTACATGATCTTCGGGCAATTCATCGATAAACCGCGAGGGCATCGCACTTTGCCATTGGCCAAACACCCGCCGGTTCGCGGCGAATGAAATGGTGCAGATTTCCTCGGCCCGTGTGATGCCGACATAGGCCAAACGGCGCTCTTCCTCGAGCCCCTTCAGGCCGCTTTCGTCCATTGAGCGTTGCGACGGAAATAGCCCGTCCTCCCACCCAGGCAGAAAGACAGCGGGGAACTCCAACCCCTTGGCCGCGTGCAGTGTCATGATCGACACTTTCGCCCCGGCTTCATCGCTTTCGTTGTCCATAATCAGGCTGACATGCTCCAAAAACCCTTGCAGGTTTTCGAATTGTTCCAATGCCTTGACCAGTTCTTTGAGGTTCTCTAACCGCCCCGGTGCCTCTGGTGTTTTGTCGTTCTGCCAGAACCCTGTATAGCCGCTTTCATCGAGGATAACCTGTGCCAGCTCGACGTGGCTCATCTCGGGCGGACCATATTCATAGCGGGTGATTGGCGCGCCATCGTCGATCACGGAATTGTCGTCAATCTCAACCCGGATCCGTGGCCCGCGCGCCATTTCGCCCCAGCGTTCAATTCCGTCGATTAGCAGCCGCAATTGCGCGGCACCCTTGCCACCAATCCCGCCATTGGCCAGCAAAATCCGTGCACCTTCCACAAGGTTCACACCGTTTTCACGTGCGGTAATTTGGATACTTTGCTGCGCCTTATCGCCAAGCCCGCGTTTGGGCGTGTTCACAATCCGCTCGAACGCGAGGTCATCATCGGGTGATGTCACAACGCGAAAATAGGCCATCGCATCGCGTATTTCCAACCGCTCATAGAAGCGTGGCCCGCCAATCACGCGGTAAGGCAATCCGATGGTCAAAAACCGGTCTTCGAACGCGCGCATCTGATGCGAGGCCCGCACAAGGATCGCCATCTCGTCCAGCGAAAACTGACGCAGATCACGGGTGCCGCGCTGCATGGATTCAATCTCGTCGCCGATCCAGCGGGCCTCTTCCTCGCCATCCCAATGGCCGATTAAGCGGACCTTTTCGCCGTCGCGCGCTTCGGTCCACAGTGTCTTGCCCAGCCGCCCCTCGTTGCCCGCGATTATGCCAGACGCAGCGGCCAAGATATGCGGCGTGGATCGATAATTCTGTTCCAGCCGAACGACATGCGCACCGGGGAAATCGCTTTCAAACTTGAGGATATTGCCCACTTCGGCCCCGCGCCAGCCATAGATCGACTGGTCATCATCGCCCACACAACAAATATTCTTATGCCCCGACGCCAGCAACCGCAGCCACAGATATTGGGCAACGTTCGTGTCTTGGTATTCGTCCACGAGGATGAACTTGAACCAGCGCTGATACTGTTTCAGCAGATCATCGTGATTCTGGAATATCGTCACCATATGCAGCAGCAAATCGCCGAAATCGCAGGCGTTCAGCTCTTTCAGGCGCGTTTGGTACTGCGCGTAAATCTTGGGTCCAAGGTGGTTGTAGTGCCCCGCATCAGCGCTTGGTAGTTTGTCAGGGGTCAGTGCGCGGTTTTTCCAACCGTCGATGATGTTTGCCAGCATCCGCGCAGGCCAGCGTTTGTCGTCGATATCCTCGGCCTTGACCAGTTGCTTGAGCAGGCGAAGCTGGTCGTCGGTGTCCAGAATGGTAAAGTTCGACTTTAGCCCGACCAGTTCTGCGTGACGCCGCAGCAGCTTGACGCAGATCGCGTGAAATGTGCCAAGCCATGGCATGCCTTCGATGCTTTGACCCAACATCCCGCCGACACGGTTTTTCATCTCGCGCGCGGCCTTGTTGGTGAATGTCACCGCTAAAATCTCGTTCGGACGTGCCCGCCCTGTATTCATCAAATGCACGATCCGCGCCGTCAGCGCCTTGGTCTTGCCAGTGCCGGCACCGGCCAGCATCAGCACCGGGCCGTCCATCTGTTCGACCGCGGCGCGCTGTGCAGGGTTCAACCCGTCAAGATAAGGTTGAGGCCGCGCGGCCATGGCACGCGCTGATAAAGATGCGCCTTCAAAGGCGTCCATTTCGTCAAAATCATTCATGCGCCATAACCTAGCGCGACAAACGCTTAAATGAAAGACACGTTCGCAAAATGTTCTCGGCAGGAAAGCGCCATACCCGGGCTCGAACTATTCGGATTTACGATCATCAAATCGGACCACATGCCTGCTGGACAATCCCTGCTTGTCCGGCACAAATATGCGCATGGATTTACATGCAACCTATCCGGAATTATCCGACCTACGTCGCCGTGCAAAACGGCGTATCCCGGAATTCGTTTGGGAGTATCTGGGCAGCGCCACCGGGTCAGAGGCCACCAAACACCGCAATCGCCAATCGCTGGACCGGATCGGGTTCATGCCATCGGTTCTGCATGGCGAATTCGACCCTGACCTGTCGACGCCACTTTTCGGGAACAAATTTCCCCTGCCCTTTGGGATCGCCCCGGTTGGCATGTCCGGCCTGATCTGGCCCGATGCCGAAGGCCACCTTGCCCGTGCCGCCGCCCGTGCGGGCATCCCATATTGCCTGTCCACCGTCGCAGCCCAAAGCCCCGAAGACCTTGCCCCTCATATTGGCAAGAACGCGTGGTTCCAGATGTATCCGCCCCGCGACCCCGACATTCGCACGGACATGTTGAACCGCGCCAAATCTGCCGGGTTCAACGGCCTGATCCTGACCGTTGATGTCCCTGTGGCCAGCCGCCGCGAACGGCAGACGCGGTCAGGTCTGACCAACCCGCCACGTCTGACGCCGCGCCTGATGGCGCAAGCGGCAATGCGCCCTGCATGGGCCATCGGCATGGCGCAACGCGGGATGCCCCACATGCGAATGCTGGACAAATACAAGAGCACCAGTGCCAAAGGGCTGTCGTCGACTGCGCATGTTGGATACCTGCTGCGCACCTCGCCCGACTGGGATTATGTCAAATGGCTGCGTGACGCGTGGGACGGCCCGTTCATGATTAAAGGCGTGCTGCGCCCCGAAGATGCTACCGCCCTTGAGGCGATCGGTGCCGACGGCATTTGGGTGTCAAACCATGCAGGCAGGCAATTCGATGCCGCCCCCGCGGCTATCGACATGCTGCCCGCTATCCGCGCGGCCACTACTTTGCCTATCATCTTTGACAGTGGCATGGAGACCGGCTTGGACGTTTTACGCGCCCGCGCTCTCGGTGCCGATTTTGTGATGATGGGCAGTGCCTTTCACTATGCGCTTGCCGCGCTAGGGCCAAAGGGCATCGATCATCTGATAGATATTTTCATCAAGGATATGGTTGCAAACATGGGCCAAATTGGCGCAAAGTCCTTGGGTGCTTTACCCGCCCCCCTCAACCTCGATCAGCGCGCTGTGCTTCCAGATGGCCTGAAATCCCCGCCAGAGGCATAAACTTCCTTGCACACCGCTGCAAACGAACGCAACAATGCTGCACTGCCGCAATAGCCCCGGGTCCGGCCTTAATGCCGCGCCCAGCCCAGCCTAACTTAAGCGAGGCCTAATGACCGACTTCAAGAAAATCCTGATCGCCAACCGTGGTGAAATTGCCATCCGCATCATGCGGGCAGCCAATGAAATGGGAAAAAAGACTGTTGCGGTCTTTGCGGAGGAAGACAAATTGGGCCTGCATCGGTTCAAAGCGGACGAAGCCTATCGTATTGGCGCAGGGCTTGGTCCCGTCGCGGCCTATCTTAGCATCGACGAAATCATTCGCGTTGCCAAAGCGTGCGGGGCCGATGCGATCCACCCCGGTTACGGCCTCTTGTCGGAAAACCCTGATTTCGTGGATGCGTGCGAACAAAACGGCATCACTTTTATCGGCCCCCGTGCTGAAACCATGCGTGCGCTTGGCGACAAAGCCAGCGCGCGCCGCGTCGCGGTCGAGGCAGGCGTGCCCGTCATCCCTGCCACCGAAGTCTTGGGCGATGACATGGAACTAGTGCGCAAACAAGCGGCCGAAGTCGGGTACCCGCTGATGCTCAAGGCGTCATGGGGCGGCGGCGGGCGCGGCATGCGGCCGATCAACTCCGAGAAGGAGCTTGAGGAAAAAGTCCTTGAAGGCCGTCGCGAGGCCGAAGCTGCCTTTGGCAATGGCGAGGGATATCTAGAAAAGATGATCCTCAAAGCGCGGCATGTTGAAGTGCAAATCTTGGGCGACAAGCATGGCGAGATTTACCACCTGTTTGAACGCGACTGCTCTGTCCAACGGCGCAACCAAAAGGTCGTTGAACGCGCCCCTGCCCCGTATCTGACCGAAGAACAACGTACCGAAATCTGCGAATTGGGCCGCAAAATCTGCGCCCATGTGAATTACGAATGTGCAGGCACCGTCGAATTCCTGATGGATATGGACGACGACAAATTCTATTTCATCGAGGTGAACCCCCGTGTTCAGGTCGAACATACCGTCACCGAAGAAGTCACCGGCATTGATATCGTTCAGGCGCAAATCCTGATCGCCGAAGGCAAAACCATTGCGCAAGCCACGGGCAAAGCCAGCCAGGCCGATGTGCAGTTAAACGGCCATGCGCTGCAGACCCGCATCACGACCGAGGACCCACAGAACAACTTTATCCCCGATTATGGGCGCATCACCGCCTTCCGTGAGGCCACGGGCATGGGCATCCGGCTGGACGGTGGTACGGCCTATTCCGGCGGGGTCATCACGCGTTATTACGACAGTTTGCTGGTCAAGGTCACGGCCAAGGCCCAGACACCGGAACAGGCAATCGCCCGTATGGACCGCGCCTTGCGCGAATTCCGTATACGCGGCGTGTCCACCAACATTGCCTTTGTCGAAAACCTGCTGAAACATCCGACTTTCCTCGACAATACCTACCACACAAAGTTCATCGACCAGACGCCCGAGCTGTTCAACTTCAAAAAGCGCCGCGATCGTGCGACCAAGGTGCTGACGTATATCGCTGACATCACGGTAAACGGACATCCTGAGACAAAAGGGTTCGACCGGCCTGCGGCCACCGTGCGTGCACCGATGCCACCTGTTGCCAAGGCGGAGCCGCAAATGGGCACCCGCAATTTACTTGAGCAACAAGGCCCTAAAGCAGTCGCGGACTGGATGGGCCAGCAGCGTCAGCTTTTGATCACCGACACCACGATGCGCGACGGTCACCAATCCTTGCTTGCAACACGGATGCGCAGCCATGACATGATTAAAGTCGCCCCTGCCTATGCTGCCAATCTACCGCAGCTTTTCTCGATGGAATGCTGGGGGGGCGCTACCTTTGACGTCGCCTATCGGTTCTTGCAAGAATGCCCATGGCAGCGCCTGCGCGACCTGCGCGCCGCGCTACCTAATGTCATGACCCAGATGCTGCTGCGCGCCTCTAACGGTGTCGGCTACACCAACTATCCTGATAACGTGGTGCAAGAATTCGTGCGTGTCGCCGCCACCGAAGGCGTTGACGTGTTCCGCGTATTTGACAGCCTTAATTGGGTTGAAAACATGCGCGTTGCGATGGATGCGGTGATCGAAAATGACAAAATCTGCGAAGGTACAATTTGCTATACTGGTGAAATCTTTGACCCGGACCGCGCGAAATATGATCTGAAATACTATGTGGCGATGGGCAAAGACTTGAAAGCGGCAGGTGCGCATGTTCTGGGCCTGA